>JBKJIV010000102.1:0-22137 GCA_046598365.1 Polaromonas sp.
AGCTGACGCGCAAAAATCTGGAGCCCTACATCGGCTCACGCGCCCGCGTGGCCGAAGTGCTGAACCGCGTGCGCCCCCTGTCACTGGAAATGATTCGGCGTTTGTCTGCCGGGCTTGACCTGCCTGCGGACTTGCTGATTGCGGGGTATGAGCTGCGGGAGGTGGCGTGATGAGCCCTCCCCTTGGCCTCACGCTCAATGGGTCGGCGACTTTGTCAAATCTAATATGGCTGTGCGTTTTCCCAGTACGTTGGTATAACCTCTTGTCATTCATCAAAAATCTCGAAAACTACAAGCAGCGTTATCCGGTAGCTGGCCGGATATTTCCGTAGTTTTTTGGGATACATCAAAGTTCAACCTCATGAGTGGCACCGTCTTTTGGACAGTCCTTTCCGGCGTCATCACGTACATCCTCGGGCAGCTTGCAGTGAAGCTATTGATCGACCCAATCCAAGAGATGAAGCGCGCGATCGGCCAGGTCGCGCACGCACTCATTGATCTTGCGAACGTGATTGCTAACCCAGGAGTGGCATCTCATGAGGTTATGGATGCCGCTTCAAAGCACTTGAGGTCTTTGTCCTCGCAGCTTCAGTCCCATCTTTACTTGGTTCCGGTATATCGTGCTTCCGCGTGGCTGTTTCGGCTGCCGGAGATGGCTCACGTAGTGGAAGCTACCGGCTTGCTTATCGTGTTATCCAACTCACTGCATCGGGCCACGGACCGCGTGTACGAACACAACGCCAAGCGCGTTGAGAAGATCCATGACTTGCTCGGGATTTACATCGCTCCAGGCGACCGGTACCCAAAGGAGGGCTAATGAAATTGAACAGGTCCGTCAACGCGGACGCCCAAGGATGTCCCGCAGCGGCGCCGCGCCCTGACTCGGGCGCCGGTTACGTCCAACGTTGGGCCTCATCAAAACTCTAGGAGTCATTAAGTGTCACCAAAGCAACTAGTGCAAGAGTGGGTCTCTCGCTTCAATGAGGCGGACGTGGATGGCCTCGCATCGCTCTACGCTGTGAATGCGACGAATCATCAAGTGGTCATGAAGCCTCTTCTTGGCCGCGAAGCTATCCGACAGATGTTTCGCACAGAGTTTGGCCGCGCGGAAATGACGTGCATTGTCGAGAATATCTTCGAGGATGGTGAGTGGGCGATCCTAGAATGGAGGGATCCAAACGGTCTTCGTGGCTGTGGCTTTTTCCAAGTACAGGGCAGCGAGATCATTTTTCAGCGAGGCTACTTTGACCAGCTGTCATTTTTCCGGCTTCAGTGCATTCCCGTCCCAGAGAGCTACCTTGGGGCCTAACAACTCATATGCGGACTCCCCCGCAAGCCCAAGAAACTGAGGCCCGTTCCGACATGGAATCTGCGTCACCGAAGCGCCAGTCGTTACAAGCGGAAGGCAAGCTGCCGGAAGAGTTATCGGCGTCTATCGGTGTGGGGTGAACCCGGTTGCCCGACCGCGGTTTTTGGCGCCGCGGGGATGGCTTCCGGGTCAAGCCCGAACTGACAGACGAAGAAAAGCGGCCCGCAGGCCACTTTTTCGCGAAGCGCGTCAACCCTATCAGGCCTGAACGCTGTCATTCACCGTATCCGCCATGTCGGTGTAATCCTTGACCTGGTCAAAGTTCAGGTACTGGTAAACCGAGGCGCTGGCAGCCGTCAGCACACCCATGTCGGCCATGTATTCGGCCTTGGTCGGAATGCGGCCCAGCTTGGAGCAAATGGCGGCCAGCTCGGCAGAGCCCAGGTACACGTTGGAGTTTTTGCCCAGGCGGTTCGGGAAGTTGCGAGTTGATGTCGAGAACACGGTTGCACCCTCTTTCACCTGCGCCTGGTTGCCCATGCACAGGCTGCAACCGGGCATTTCCATACGAGCGCCAGCCGAACCCAGCACACCGTAGTGGCCTTCTTCGGTCAGTTGTTTGGCGTCCATCTTGGTGGGCGGTGCCATCCACAGTTTGACCGGGATGTCGCGCTTGCCTTCGAGCAGCTTGGAGGCTGCGCGGAAGTGACCGATGTTGGTCATGCAGCTGCCGATGAAGACTTCGTCGATGACCGATCCCGCCACGTCGCCCAGCGTCTTCACGTCGTCAGGATCGTTCGGGCAAGCAACGATAGGCTCGTGGATGTCGGCCAGGTCGATCTCAATGACGGCGGCGTATTCAGCATCAGCATCGCCTTTAAGCAATTGGGGGTCGGCCAGCCAAGCTTCCATGGCGGCGATGCGGCGCTTGATCGTGCGTACGTCCGAATAGCCCGAAGCAATCATCCATTTCAACATCGTGATGTTGCTGGTGATGTACTCGATGATGGGCTCTTTGTTCAGGTGCACCGTGCAGCCGCCTGCAGAGCGCTCCGCTGACGCGTCGCTCAGTTCAAACGCCTGCTCTACCTTCAAATCAGGCAAGCCTTCAATTTCCAGAATGCGACCCGAAAAGATGTTTTTCTTCCCTTGCTTGGCAACGGTCAAAAGGCCGGCCTTGATGGCGTACAGCGGAATCGCGTTGACCAGGTCACGCAGCGTGATACCGGGCTGCATCTCGCCCTTGAAGCGCACAAGCACCGACTCGGGCATGTCCAGAGGCATGACACCGGTGGCAGCGCCAAAAGCGACCAGACCGGACCCCGCAGGGAAGCTGATGCCGATGGGGAAACGCGTGTGGCTGTCGCCGCCCGTGCCCACGGTGTCTGGCAGCAACATACGGTTGAGCCAGCTGTGAATGATGCCGTCACCGGGACGCAGCGGAATGCCGCCGCGGTCGCTCATGAACTCGGGCAGTTCGTGGTGCATCTTCACGTCCACCGGCTTGGGATAGGCAGCGGTGTGGCAGAAGGACTGCATCACCAGATCGGCGCTGAAGCCCAGGCAGGCCAGGTCTTTGAGTTCGTCGCGCGTCATCGGGCCGGTGGTGTCTTGTGAGCCGACCGAGGTCATTTTTGGTTCGCAATAAGTACCGGGGCGCACGCCCTGGCCTTCTGGCAGGCCAACCGCGCGGCCGACCATTTTTTGCGCGAGTGTGAAGCCGCGCTCACTGGCAACCGGCGGCTGCGGCAAACGGAACAGCGTGGAGACCGGAAGACCCAGCGCCCAACGCGCCTTGGCCGTCAGGCCGCGACCCACGATCAGGGGAATGCGACCACCGGCACGCACTTCGTCAAACAACACATCACTCTTGAGCTTGAACTCCGCAATAACCTTGCCGTCTTTCAGCGCCTTGCCGTCGTAGGGGCGCAGTTCGATCACATCACCCATGGCCATCTGGCTCACGTCCAGCTCGATCGGCAGCGCGCCCGAGTCTTCCATGGTGTTGTAGAAAATCGGCGCGATTTTGGAGCCCAGGCAGACGCCGCCGAAACGCTTGTTAGGAACGTAAGGGATGTCTTCGCCAGTGAACCACAACACCGAGTTCGTGGCCGACTTGCGTGAGGAACCGGTGCCCACCACGTCGCCCACGTAGGCCACCAGGTTGCCCTTGGCTTTGAGTTCTTCGATGAATTTGACCGGGCCGCGTTTGCCGTCTTCTTCTGGCGTCACGCCGGGGCGTGCATTTTTGTGCATGGCCAGCGCGTGCAACGGAATGTCGGGGCGGCTCCAGGCGTCAGGCGCGGGCGACAGGTCGTCCGTGTTGATCTCGCCAGCCACCTTGAACACCGTGAGTTTGATCGACTCAGGCACTTCCGGACGGCTGGTGAACCACTCGGCGTCGGCCCAGCTTTGCAGCACAGCCTTGGCGTATTTGTTGCCCTTGTCGGCTTTTTCCTTGACGTCGTGGAACTGGTCAAACATGAGCAACGTGCTTTTCAGGCCGCTGGCCGCTTGCGTTGCCACGCTGTCTTCAGCGTCGTCCAGCAGCTCGATCATCGGGCTGATGTTGTAGCCGCCGAGCATGGTGCCCAGCAGTTGAGTGGCTTTTTCACGCGAGATCAGGCTGCACTTTTCAGTGCCGTGCGCAACCGCTGCCAGATAACTGGCTTTGACTTTGGCCGCAGCATCAACGCCGGCCGGGACGCGATGGGCGATCAGCTCGACCAGAAAGGCTTCTTCACCTTTGGGAGGATTCTTGAGCAGCTCAATCACTTCGCCAGTTTGTTTGGCGGAAAGCGGCAGTGGCGGAATGCCCAACGCGGCCCTTTCAGCAACGTGAAGACGGTAGGTCTGGATGAACTCGGGCGACATGTTTTTCTCCTGTTAACAAACGGTCAAAGTCAAAGCGGGAATATTCTGGTACGCCTTTTGGTGCAGTTATCGCGCGCTGGATGCGGCGGGCATGGGGGACGGAGCAGAACCCGTGCCAACAGCAGCGGAGGCGGCATTGGCTGGAGCCGGCAGAGGCTCCAGAATGCTTGGCAGCGGATTCTTTTTGATCTCGTCGGCGTAGGTCACCTGCGCCGGGCTTGCGCATTCGTCCGCCAGGCGCTGACCGATTTTCTGGCTCATGAGCATGGACTTGTTGCCCAACTGCAGCCACATCGCACCAGCGCGGGGATCCTCCAGGCGGATCGCGCCGGTCCGGCTCTCAACGGGGTGCATGCGAAAACGGCTCTTGCCGGCTTGCACCAGGAAAAAGCCGGGGCGCTTTTCATTGGGCGTGATGATGACGGAAGCGCCCAACTCGCAAGGGATGGTACCAACATAAACGCGCTTGGCCATCTCCAGATCCTCAGGACTGAGCGTGATGCTCAAGTCGTCGTCAATCGGCGTGACTTCCTCGACCGCCTTGAGCGCAGAGCGGCGGGTGCTGGCGGCCGATTGAGGGGTGGCAGCTTTGGCAGCCGGTGCGGCCTTTGTCGCGGCTTTTACAGGGGGAGCAGCCGCCGGCTTGGCAGCGGGTGCTGGGGCCTGGGCCAACAGCAAGGCCGGCGCCAGGGCAAGAACAGTAACTGCAACAAATGAAAGTTTCATGGATTTCCTTGAAAAACGTTGGGATGCGGGAAGCCTAGAAATAAGCTTGCGCTTCACTGGGTAAAACACGGCCGGTCTGGTACGCCCTCTCCAGGGTCTGCCAGTAATAACGGTAACTGGCGCGGTCATGCAACTTGCCGTCAAAACTGATTGGAGCCCAATCATTTCTGGCGGCAGCAACTATTATTTTTGTAGCGTCGTCGATCTCGGCTTCGCTGGGGGCAAAGGCCTCCAGGATAGGCCGAATCTGGTTGGGGTGAATGCTCCACATCCGGGTGTACCCAAATTCGTTGGCGGCTCTGCGCGCCGCAGCTTGCATGGCTGCAGTGTCACTGAATTCAGTGACAACACAATGAGAGGGGACTTTGCCATGAGCGTGGCAGCTTGAAGCAATTTCCAGCTTGGCGCGTACAACCAGCGGGTGCGTGAACTGGCCATCGCTGCTCATGCCGCTGGCAGGAATCGCACCACCGTGGCTGGATACAAAGTCCATCAGCCCAAAACTGAGTGACTGCACACGCGGATGCGCAGCGATGTCAAAAGCGCGGTGCACTGCAGCAGGCGACTCCAGCAACACATGCAAAGGAAGTTCGGTTTTTCCCACAGCGGCCAGAGCGTCAACAACGCGCTGCACGTCAGCAACTGACTCGACCTTGGGCACCATGATGTGGCTCAACTGGTGCCCGACCTTGCCCGCAATGCTGGCGATGTCGGACTCGAAAGCGGGGTGGTCCAGCGCGTGTACCCGCACCGCCACCCGGGCCTTGGGCCGGGCCAGCGTCACCAGGGCCACCACCAGCGCGGCATGGTCAGCCTCGCCACCCACAGGCGCACCATCTTCGCAATCGAGCGTGACGTCGAAAACGCAGGCGCCAAACTCTTCCATCATCTCGGCCTGCAATTGCAGGCTTTTGCGCATCCGCGCCTCGACACCGCTGTAGTGGTCGCAAACCGGCAAAAGGCCGACTTGCGCCTGAGCGCCGAGGAGGATGTCGCGAGGGTGGGTCATATTGGCTTTGTCATTGCGGGCTTGACCCGCAATCCATGCCGCGAACCGTGATGCGCAGCCATGGATCCCGGATCGGGTCCGGGATAACAGCTTTTTTTCAGAGCAGGTGCTTGACGCCGTCCTGCTCACCCTTCAGTTCGTCCAGAGTCTTGTTGATACGCTCCTGGCTGAAAGCGTCGATTTCAAGGCCTTCAACCAGTTTGTATTCGCCGCCTTCGCAGGTCACGGGGAAACCAAACATGATGTCCTTGGGAATGCCGTACTGGCCGTCCGATGGAATGCCCATGGTGACCCATTTGCCGTTGGTGCCCAAGGCCCAGTCGCGCATGTGGTCAATAGCAGCGTTGGCAGCCGAAGCAGCGGAGGAAGAACCGCGCGCCTCAATGATGGCTGCGCCGCGCTTGCCGACAGTCGGCAGGAAGGTGTTGGCGTTCCATTCCTGGTCGTTGATCATCTTGGCAACGCTTTCGCCATTGATGGTGGCAAAGCGGTAGTCAGCGTACATGGTGGGCGAATGGTTGCCCCATACGGTGAGTTTTTCGATGTCTGCCACGGCCTTGCCGGTCTTGGCAGCGAGCTGGCTGGCAGCGCGGTTGTGGTCCAGGCGCAGCATGGCGGTGAAGTTCTTGCGTGGCAGGTCAGGCGCGCTTTTCATGGCAATGTAGGCGTTGGTGTTGGCCGGGTTGCCAACCACCAGCACCTTGACGTTGCGGCTGGCAACGGCGTTGAGCGCCTTGCCCTGTGCGGTGAAGATGGCGCCGTTGACGGCGAGCAACTCGGCACGCTCCATGCCGGGGCCACGCGGACGCGAGCCGACCAGCAGCGCGTAGTCGGCGTCCTTGAAGGCGGTCATTGGGTCGCCGTGGGCTTCCATGCCGACCAGCAGCGGGAAAGCGCAGTCGTCAAGTTCCATCATCACGCCCTTGAGCGCCTTCTGTGGTCCTTCAACCGGAACTTCCAGCAGTTGCAAAATAACCGGCTGATCCTTGCCCAGCATTTCACCTGAAGCGATGCGAAACAGCAGCGCGTAACCTATTTGGCCAGCGGCCCCTGTAACGGCAACACGGACGGGTTTTTTGCTCATGATGGAAAACTCCAGGAAGTTTGAGATTCGGTTGAATGGGTAAAAATGAAGTGTTTGCTTGGCATGACGGGCCCCAAACGCGCAGTCAGTGCGGTTTGCGAAGCCTTGCTTTGCGGTCGACTCAGCCGAAGATTTTACGCTGGAAAACCCTAGGGCGTCAATTTGTCTTATGTCTTATATAAGATATGATTGCGCAGATTCACCCCTTCACCTCATGGCCGCCACCCCTCCTTCAGCCGCAGAAGATTTTGCAGGTGCCACGCCGGCTTTCAGCCCGTTGTACCAGCAGATCAAAGGCCTGATCCTGCAGAGTCTGCAGTCAGGCGAGTGGAAGCCTGGAGAAGCGATTCCGTCCGAAATGGATTTGGCCGCCCGCTACCGGGTCAGCCAGGGCACGGTGCGCAAGGCGATTGATGAGCTGGCCACCGACAATCTGGTGGTGCGCCGCCAGGGCAAAGGCACTTTTGTTGCTACTCACGCCGAGCAGCATGTGCAGTTCCGTTTCCTCAAGCTGGTGCCCGACAGCGGCACGCCGGGCAGCGAAGGCCCGGCCCAGCGTGACATCATTGATTGCCGCCGCGTGCGCGCCAGTGCAGACATTGCCCGCACGCTGGCACTGCGCACCGGCGACGCCGTGCTGCAGGCCAGGCGCGTGTTGAGCTTTGCCGGAACACCTACCATTTTGGAGGACCTGTGGCTCCCCGCGGCGCCTTTCAAAGGTCTGACCGCCGAGCGCCTGGCCGACTACCACGGCCCGATGTACGCGCTGTTCGAGACCGAGTTCAATGTACGCATGGTTCGCGCTGAAGAAAAAATACGCGCAGAGCCCGCTACCGATGGGCGCGAACTGCTCCTGAAAGTGGAGCGAGGCACACCCCTGCTCAGCGTCGAGCGCATCGCCTACACCTATAACGACGTTCCGATGGAGCTGCGGCGCGGCTACTACCGCACCGACACCCACCACTATCACAACACCCTGAGCTGACAGTGACGATGGGCTTCAAGGGCAACAAGTCCACGCTGCCAAGCAAGCCCTGCCTTGCCTGTGGTCGAGAGATGAGCTGGCGCAAAAGCTGGGCCAAAAACTGGAACGAAGTGAAATATTGCTCGCAGGCCTGCCGTGCCAGCAAGCGCCCGCCTGCCAAGGCGGGCGAGTAACCGACAAGACATAACCCGTATTTGGTCGAGGGGCATTGCTGCCCGCCCGTTTTGACCACAATCAGGGCCATGCCCCAGTTCACCTGTCGCCACTTGATTTTGATCCTGGGCGATCAGCTCGACGAAGACTCTGCCGCGTTTGAAGGCTTCGATCCCGCTCGCGACGTTGTGCTGATGATCGAAGCCCGGGAAGAATCGACCCACGTCTGGTCACACAAGGCACGCACCGTGCTTTTCCTCTCGGCAATGCGCCACTTCGGTCAGGCGCTGCGCAAGCGAGGATGGCGTCTTGCCTATCGCTCGCTGGACATCGAAGGCGACCCCACTCTGGCAGCCGGTCTGCAAGCCGCCTTGTCGATTTATCGCCCCGAAAGCGTGCTGGGCGTGGTACCGGGGGATATGCGGGTCCGATTACAGATTGAAAACGCTCTCAAATCAATAGCAAACGCCCCGGACGAAACTGGAACAAACCCGCCGAAAATCTCGATGGAATGGCGTGAAGACCGGCATTTTTTGTGCAGCGTGCCGCGGTTCCGCAGCTGGGCCGGTCAGTCAGCCAACCTGCGCATGGAGTTTTTTTACCGCAGCATGCGCCAGCAATACAAGGTGTTGATGGACGGCGACAAACCGACGGGCGGGCAATGGAATTTCGATGCCGAAAACCGCAAGGGTTTTGGCAAGGCGGGTCCGCAGCAAGTGCCGGGCCCACCCGTGTTTGAACCGGACGCGATCACGCTGGAGGTCATTGCGATGGTCGGGCAGGAGTTTGCTGGCCATCCTGGCAATTTGAGCCGCTTCAACTGGCCCGTCACACGGGCTCAGGCGCTAACCGCGCTGGACGACTTCATCGAAATCCGGTTGCCGCAGTTTGGTGCCCATCAGGATGCCATGTGGACCGGCATGGACTTTGGCTGGCATGCCCTGCTGTCGAGCTCGCTCAACCTCAAGCTGCTCAACCCGCTGGAGGTGGTGCATGCCGCCGAGAACGCGTACCGCACCCGTAACCTGGATCTGGCCAGTGTGGAAGGATTTATCCGCCAGGTGCTGGGCTGGCGTGAGTTCATACGGGGCGTGTACTTTCTTGACATGCCCGACCTGAAGACGGCAAACCACTTTGCACACCAAAGGCCCTTACCTGCCTGGTACTGGACCGGCGACACCCACATGAACTGCATGCGCCAGTGCATCAGCCAAACTCTGGCCAACGGTTACTCGCACCACATACAGCGCCTGATGGTGACAGGCATGTTCGGCGTCACTGCGCAGATCTCCCCGCAAGCTTTGTGCGACTGGTATCTGGCGGTGTATGTCGATGCGGTGGAGTGGGTGGAGCTGCCCAACACCGCCGGCATGGCGCTGTTTGCCAATGGCGGGCGTTTCACCTCCAAGCCCTATGTGGCCAGCGGGGCCTATGTCAAACGAATGAGTAACTACTGCGCCGGCTGCCGCTACGAGCCCGACACCCGAAGCGGGCCGGACGCCTGCCCGATGACGACGCTGTACTGGCATTTTCTGGATCAACACGAGGCAACATTTGCAGCCAATCCACGCACCGCATTGATGGTCAAACACCTGCAGCGCATGACGCCAGACGATCGCAGCCAATTACGTGAACAGGCTGAGGCGATGCTGGCTGATCTGGACAGGCTGTAAAGTTGGCGTCAGCTACGGCCGCCTACGAGGCCGACGAAAACCCTATGCAGCACTTCTGATCCAGTTTTCGGGACAATAAAAGCCGCTGTCGTCTAAGTGCTGAAGAAATCAATGCTGCATTGCAATAGAATTCGAAGGTTTCAGTTGTAACAAAATCGCGCCTTAAGTCCGGCAGTTACCAAGCAGTTACCAGTCCTCCCCACGAAAGTCCAACAATGACAGAGCTGGCCTCCAAACCGCGTCCCAAGCGGCCTGAGTTTCGCAACATCAACGCCTTCACAGACCTGACCAGCTACCGCATGACCCCTGCGGCTTGGGTGTCCATCTTGCACCGCGCCAGCGGCGCCATCATGTTCGTGCTGCTGCCCTTCATCATCTGGATGTTTGACACCTCCCTCTCATCCGAGATTTCGTTTGAAAAATTCAAGGCGGCTTTCAACGTCGGCATGCTGGGCCTGCCAGGCTTCATCTGGAAACTGGTCGCCCTGGCATTGATCTGGGCCTACCTGCACCACTTCATCGCCGGCCTGCGCCATCTGTACATGGATGTCACGCATTCCCTGAGCAACGAATTCGGCAAAGCCACCGCACTGGCAACGCTGGGTCTGAGCATTTTGCTCACGCTGGCGCTGGGCGCCAAGCTGTTCGGCCTCTACTGATAACAAAGGAGCAAACCATGTCTGTGAACTACGGCTCCAAACGCCTCGTTGTCGGCGCCCATTACGGTCTGCGCGACTGGCTCAGCCAACGCGTCACCGCAGCGCTGATGGCAATCTTCACCATTTTGTTGCTGGCGCAGGTGCTGCTGAGCAAAGGCCCCATCGGCTACGACTTGTGGGCCGGCATTTTCGCTGCCCAGTGGATGAAAGTGCTGACCTTCACGGTCATTCTTGCGCTGGCCTGGCACGTGTGGGTCGGCATGCGGGACATCTGGATGGACTACGTTACCTCCATGGTCTGGCTGCGCCTGAGCTTGCAGGTTTTCACCATCGTCTGGCTGGTCGCTTGCGCCGGCTGGGCCATTCAAGTCCTGTGGCGCTTTTGAGCCGCTTCTGACCCACGACTGAAAAAACAAACATGACTGCAACTTCCAAGCTTCCCAAACGCAAATTTGATGTCGTCATCGTCGGAGCCGGTGGCTCTGGCATGCGCGCCTCGCTGCAACTCGCACGTGCCGGACTGAACGTCGCCGTGCTGTCCAAGGTTTTCCCGACACGCTCGCACACGGTGGCGGCGCAGGGGGGCATTGGCGCTTCGCTCGGCAACATGAGCGAAGACAACTGGCACTACCACTTCTACGACACCGTCAAGGGCTCCGACTGGCTCGGTGACCAGGACGCGATTGAATACATGTGCCGCGAAGCCCCCAAGGTCGTTTATGACCTGGAACACATGGGCATGCCCTTTGACCGCAACCCCGACGGCACGATTTACCAGCGCCCCTTTGGCGGCCACACCGCCAACTACGGCGAAAAAGCCGTGCAGCGCGCCTGCGCTGCGGCCGACCGCACCGGTCACGCCATGCTGCACACGCTGTACCAGCAAAACGTCAAGGAAAAAACCAGCTTCTTCGTCGAATGGCTGGCGATGGACCTGATCCGCGATGCCGACGGCGACGTGGTGGGCGTCAGCGCCATCGAGATGGAAACTGGCGACGTGCATATTTTTGAAGCCAAAACCACCCTGCTGGCCACGGGTGGTGCAGGCCGCATTTTTGCTGCATCCACCAACGCCTTCATCAACACCGGCGACGGCCTCGGCATGGCGGCACGCGCCGGCATTCCGCTCGAAGACATGGAGTTCTGGCAATTCCACCCAACCGGCGTGGCCGGCGCCGGCGTGTTGCTGACCGAAGGCTGCCGCGGCGAAGGCGCGATTTTGCGCAACAGCAACGGTGAGCGTTTCATGGAGCGTTATGCACCGGCCTACAAAGACCTGGCACCGCGCGACTACGTGTCCCGCTGCATGGACCAGGAAATCAAGGAAGGCCGTGGCTGCGGCCCGAACAAGGACTACATCAACCTCGACATGACCCATCTGGGCGCCGAGACCATCATGAAGCGCCTGCCATCGGTGTTTGAAATTGGCCATAACTTCGCCAATGTCGACATCACCAAAGAGCCGATTCCCGTGGTGCCCACCATCCATTACCAGATGGGCGGCATACCAACCAACATCCACGGACAGGTCGTCACGCAAAACGCCGAGAACAAAAGCGAGGTCGTCAATGGCCTTTACGCGGTCGGTGAGTGCGCCTGCGTCAGTGTGCACGGCGCCAACCGCCTGGGCACCAACTCGCTGCTGGATCTGCTGGTGTTTGGCCGCGCGGCCGGCAATCACATCGTGGAATTCAACAAGACCACCTCGCACAAAGCCTTGCCCGCTGACGCAGCGGACGCCACACTGGCACGTATCGCGCGGCTCGACAACGCTACGGGCGGCGAATACGCACAGGACGTGGCCAACGACATTCGCTCAGCGATGCAACAGCACGCTGGCGTGTTCCGTACCCAGGCCATCATGGACGAAGGCGTGACCAAAATCGCTGCTCTGCGCGAGCGGGTCAACAATATCGGGCTCAAAGACAAGTCAAAAATTTTCAACACGGCACGGATCGAGGCGCTGGAAGTCGAAAACCTGATTGAGGCCGCCCAGGCCACGATTGTCTCGGCTGCGGCGCGCAAGGAAAG
Organism: Polaromonas sp.; assembly: GCA_046598365.1. GTDB lineage: Bacteria > Pseudomonadota > Gammaproteobacteria > Burkholderiales > Burkholderiaceae_C > Polaromonas. The sequence continues at coordinate 12,503 of JBKJIV010000102.1, forward strand.
CCGCGGCGCCCATTCGGTGGATGACTACGGCGACACACCGGCGCACCCGAACGGCCGCAACGACACCGACTGGCACAAACACACCCTATGGCACAGCCAGGGGAATCGCCTGAGCTACAAGCCGGTTCAGATGAAGCCGCTGACAGTGGACTCCATCCCCCTGACCGTTCGCTCCTTTTAAGACAAGCGGGAACCCCATGACCAAACGCACTTTCAAGATCTACCGCTACGACCCCGACCAGGACGCCAAGCCCTACATGCAGACCATAGAGGTCGAACTGGATGGTAGCGAGCGCATGTTGCTTGACGCCCTGATGAAACTCAAGGCGCAAGATCCGACCATCTCCTTCCGCCGGTCTTGCCGCGAAGGCGTGTGCGGCTCCGACGCGATGAACATCAACGGCAAAAACGGCCTGGCCTGCCTGACCAACATGCGCACGCTGCCGGGCACCATCGTTTTGAAGCCGCTGCCCGGCCTGCCGGTGGTGCGCGACCTGATCGTCGACATGACGCAGTTCTTCAAGCAGTACAACTCGATCAAGCCCTACCTGATCAACGACAACGTACCGCCCGAAAAGGAACGCCTGCAAAGCCCTGAAGAGCGCGACGAGCTCAACGGCCTGTATGAGTGCATCTTGTGCGCCAGTTGCTCTACCAGTTGCCCCAGCTTTTGGTGGAACCCGGACAAGTTTGTCGGCCCGGCGGGCCTGTTGCAGGCTTACCGCTTCATCGCCGACAGCCGCGACGAAGCCACCGCCGAACGCCTGGACAACCTGGAAGACCCATACCGCCTGTTCCGCTGCCACACCATCATGAACTGCGTCGATGTCTGTCCCAAGGGCCTGAACCCCAGTAAGGCCATCGGCAAGATCAAGGAAATGATGGTCTTGCGGGCCGTCTAGAAATCAAATGGACGCACTTCTCGACGAACGCGCCTTAAGCAAACTCCGGTGGCGCTGCCGTCGGGGCCTGCTGGAAAACGACCTGCTGATCGAGAAGTTTTTCAAGCGCCATGAGGCCACGCTAACCGTCAGTCAGGCTAAAGGCTTGAATGATTTAATGGACCTGTCTGACAACGACTTGCTGGACCTGTTGTTAAAACGCAGGGAGCCGGACCAGCTTGCCGAAAACGATGCCAAGGTAAGTGCCTCTACTTACGAGGCCTCAGAGGTCTTAAACTTGCTCCGCGCTGCAGCAACAGGCGCCGCGACTGCCCTTATTTGATTTGATAGAAAGACGCAAGAAATGAAGCTCGCTGACAACAAAGCCACCCTGTCCTTCAGCAACGGCAGTCCCAGTGTGGACTTGCCCGTGTACCACGGCTCCGTCGGCCCGGACGTGGTGGACATTCGCAAGCTGTATGCCCAGACCGGCATGTTCACCTATGACCCCGGCTTCTTGTCGACCGCGGCAACGCAGTCGGCCATCACTTACATCGACGGCGACAAGGGTGAATTGCTTTACCGCGGCTATCCGATTGAGCAGCTGGCTACCAACTGCGACTACCTCGAAACCTGTCACCTGCTGTTGTACGGCGAGTTGCCCAATGGTGACCAGAAAAAGGATTTTGTCAGCCGCGTGACCAACCACACCATGGTCAATGAGCAGATGCAGTTTTTCCTGCGCGGCTTCCGCCGTGACGCGCACCCGATGGCCATCATGACCGGCCTGGTTGGAGCCCTGTCGGCCTTCTACCATGACAGCACAGACATCACCAACCCGCAGCACCGCGAGATCGCTGCGATCCGCCTGATCGCCAAGATGCCGACGCTTGTTGCCATGGCCTACAAGTACACCATGGGCCAGCCCTATATGTACCCGAAGAACAGCCTGAGCTACTCCGGCAACTTCCTGCACATGATGTTTGCCACACCGTGCGAGGAGTACAAGGTCAACCCAGTGCTGGAACGCGCGCTGGATCGCATCTTCATCCTGCACGCCGACCATGAGCAAAATGCGTCAACCTCGACCGTGCGCCTGTGCGGCTCGTCCGGTACCAACCCCTTCGCTGCGATCGCAGCGGGTGTGGCCTGTCTCTGGGGCCCCGCCCACGGCGGCGCCAACGAGGCGGCGCTGAACATGCTGGGCGACATACAGAAAAATGGCGGCGTCGAGAAAATCGGCGACTTCATCAAACAGGTCAAGGACAAGAACTCCGGCGTCAAGCTCATGGGCTTTGGGCACCGCGTCTACAAAAACTACGACCCGCGCGCCAAGCTGATGCAGGAAACCTGCAAGGAGGTGCTGAGCGAGATGGGGCTGCAAAACGACCCACTGTTCAAGCTGGCCATGGCGCTGGAAAAGATTGCCCTGGAAGACGAATACTTCGTGTCGCGCAAGCTCTACCCCAACGTCGACTTCTACTCCGGCATTGTGCAGCGCGCCATCGGCATCCCGGTTCCGCTGTTCACCGCCATTTTCGCGTTGGCTCGCACGGTGGGCTGGATTGCCCAGCTCAATGAAATGATTGGCGACCCCGAATACAAGATTGGCCGCCCACGCCAGCTGTTCAGCGGCTCTGTCCAACGGGACGTGAAGCCGATCACGGCGCGCTAAAAACAGTTCAAGCGCATCAAAACGGCCCGCCCGTGGCAACACGGGCGGGCCGTTTTTTCTCCTGATGGCGAGAGACCAAGCTCTTGCAAGCCCCAGCGGACCGATACTTCACCCATCGCGTACCACGATGGCGTGTATTGAAATAAGGGTTCAAAATAGCAATACATCGCCAAACGCGATGGCTTTAACCCCTTTTCATGAAAAGCTCCGAACGCAACTTCGCCCGTCGCATGGACCTGACTTCGCTTCAATTGTTTGTCGCGGTGTGCGAGCTTGGCTCCATCGGCAAGGCCGCAGAGCGTGAATTCATTGCTGCTTCAGCCGTCAGCAAACGGCTGAGCGATCTGGAAGCCACCCTCGACACCCCGCTGTTGTACCGGCATACCCGTGGGGTGGACTTGACACCCGCCGGCGAAAGCCTGCTGCACCATGCCCGCTCCGTTCTCTTCAGCCTGGAAAAAATGCAAGGCGAGCTCAGCGAATATTCCGCCGGCGTGCGCGGCCATGTGCGGGTGCACGCCAGCATTTCAGCCATCGTGCAGTTTTTGCCGGAAGATTTAGGCGAATTTATTCGCCTGCATGCCGAGGTCAAGATCGACCTGGAAGAACACATGAGCACGGAAGTTGTGCGCGCCGTGCAGGAAGGCGCCGCTGACCTGGGCATCTGCAACACCGCCGACGGCATTGGCGACCTGCAAACTCTTCCCTACAGGCAAGACCGGTTGGCGCTAATCGTTCCGCGTGGCCATGCGCTGTCGGCGCAGGGTGAAATGGCATTTGAGGACAGCCTGGACTTTGACCACGTCGGTCTGCACGCCAACAGCTCCATCTACCTGGCCATGCGCGAAGCCGCCGCGCAAGCCGGCCGTACCATCAAGCTGCGTATCCATGTGACGGGACTGGACGCCATGTGCCGCATGATCCACAACGGCCTGGGCGTGGGCGTCATGCCGCAACGCGCTTTTGAGCTGATGCACGGCGTGGGCGAACTCGAGGCCATCACGCTGACCAACTCCTGGGCGTCCCGGCAGATTGAACTGGTGGCGCGTGACTTTTCCAGCCTGCCCGTTACTGCCCGCTTGCTGGTGGACCACCTCAGCGCATCCGACCTGCCCCACTAAAATTGACAGAAGACCACGAAGGAAAACACATGGGACGCACCCTCTACGACAAAATCTGGGACGAACACGTCGTTCACACCGAGGAAGACGGCACAGCCATCCTTTACATTGACCGGCACCTGGTGCATGAAGTCACCAGCCCGCAGGCCTTTGAAGGCCTGCGCGTGGCCGGCCGCAAAGTCTGGCGCATCAGTTCCATCGTGGCCACCGCCGACCACAACACCCCGACCACGGGCTGGGAGCTGGGCTACGACGGCATCACCGACCTGGTGAGCAAGGAACAGATCACCACGCTGGACAGCAACATCGCCGAGTTCGGCGCCGCTGCCTACTTCCCCTTCCTGTCCAAACGTCAGGGCATCGTGCATGTGATGGGCCCTGAGACCGGCGCCACCCTGCCTGGCATGACGGTGGTTTGCGGCGATTCGCACACCTCTACCCACGGCGCCTTTGGCGCGCTGGCCCACGGCATAGGCACCAGCGAGGTTGAGCATGTGATGGCCACACAAACCCTGCTGGCCAAAAAGGCCAAGAACATGCTGGTGCAGGTGGACGGCACACTCGCGCCGGGTCTGACCGGCAAGGACATCGTGCTGGCCATCATCGGCAAAATCGGCACCGCTGGCGGCACCGGCTACACCATTGAATTTGGCGGTTCAGCCATACGCGCGCTCAGCATGGAAGCACGCATGACGGTGTGCAACATGGCCATCGAAGCCGGTGCCCGTGCCGGCCTGGTGGCGGTGGACGCCAAGACCATTGCCTACGTGAAGGGCCGGCCACTGGCACCCACTGGCGTGGAGTGGGACCATGCCGTGTTGTACTGGAACACGCTGCAGTCTGATGCCGACGCAAAATTCGACACCGTGGTCAAACTCGACGCCAGCCAGATCCGTCCACAGGTGACCTGGGGCACCTCGCCGGAGATGGTGCTGTCCATCGACGACCGCGTGCCCGACCCTGACAAGGAAAAAGACGCCAACAAGCGCGACGCCATCGAACGCGCGCTGACCTATATGGGCCTTCAACCTGGCAAGGCCATCAACGACATCATGGTCGACAAGGTGTTCATCGGCTCCTGCACCAACAGCCGCATAGAAGACATGCGCGAAGCGGCGGCCATCATTCAGAAGATTGGGCAAAAGGTGGCCAGCAACGTCAAGCTCGCTCTGGTTGTGCCTGGCTCTGGCCTGGTCAAGGAGCAAGCCGAGCGCGAAGGTCTGGACAAGATTTTTGTCGCCGCAGGTTTTGAGTGGCGCGAGCCTGGCTGCTCCATGTGCCTGGCCATGAACGCGGACCGACTGGAGCCGGGCGAGCGCTGCGCATCCACCAGCAACCGCAACTTCGAAGGCCGGCAGGGTGCCGGTGGCCGCACACATTTGGTGAGCCCCGCCATGGCCGCAGCCGCCGCCGTACACGGTCACTTCGTTGACATCCGCAAATTTTCGTAAGCGAGCCCACCATGCAAAAATTCAACGTACACAAAGGCCTGGTCGCGCCCATGGACCGCGAGAACGTCGACACCGACGCCATCATTCCCAAGCAGTTCCTCAAGTCCATCCGCAAGACCGGCTTTGGCCCCAACCTGTTCGATGCCTGGCGTTACCTCGACGCTGGCTTCCCCGGCCAGGACCCGACCACGCGCAAGCCCAACCCAGACTTCGTGCTGAACCAGCCACGTTACAAAGGCGCGTCCATCCTCTTGGCGCGCAAGAACTTTGGCTGCGGCTCCTCGCGCGAACACGCGCCCTGGGCGCTGGACCAGTATGGTTTTCGCGCCATCATTGCGCCCAGCTACGCCGACATCTTTTTCAACAACAGTTTCAAAAACGGTTTGCTGCCCATCGTGCTGAGCGAAGCACAGGTCGGCCAGTTGTTTGACGAGGCGCTGGCTTTCCCCGGCTATCAGCTCACCGTCGATCTGGAACGCCAAGTCGTCATCAAGCCACAGGGTGAAGAGATTCCCTTCGAAGTCCAAGCCTTCAAGAAATTCTGCCTGCTTGGCGGTTATGACGATATCGGCTTGACCCTGCGCCAGAGCGACAAGATCAAAGCGTTTGAAGCAGAACGACTGGCCACCAAGCCGTGGCTGGCGCATACCCTGGTTTCCTGACTTGTTAAACAAAAAGAGCACTATGAAAATCGCAATCCTCCCGGGTGACGGCATTGGCACCGAAATCGTCGCCGAGGCCGTTAAGGTTCTGAAGGCACTCGACCTGAAGTTCGAAACCGAAACAGCGCTGGTTGGCGGCGCAGCGTATGAAGCGCACGGCCATCCGCTGCCCGACGCCACTTTGAAACTGGCTCAGGCATCCGACGCGGTGCTGTTCGGCGCAGTCGGGGACTGGAAGTACGACAAGCTGGACCGGCCTTTGCGTCCCGAACAAGCCATCCTGGGCTTGCGCAAGAACATGGGCCTGTTCGCCAACTTCCGTCCGGCCATTTGTTACCCGCAACTGGTCGACGCTTCCAGCCTCAAGCGCGAGCTGGTGGCCGGCCTGGACATCCTGATCATCCGCGAGCTGACCGGTGACATCTACTTTGGTCAACCGCGCGGCCGCCGCACCGCCACCGATGGCCACTTCCCCGGCGCCGAAGAAGCTTTCGACACCATGCGTTATTCGCGTCCCGAGATCGAACGCATCGCTCACGTTGCGTTCCAGGCAGCACGCAAACGCGGCAGCCGCGTGACCAGCGTGGACAAGGCCAATGTGCTGGAGACTTTCCAGTTCTGGAAAGACATCGTCACTGAAGTCGGTTTGCAGTACCCCGACGTGGCGCTGGACCACATGTACGTGGACAACGCCGCCATGCAACTGGTCAAGGCGCCGAAGAAGTTTGACGTGGTGGTCACCGGCAACATGTTTGGCGACATCCTGTCTGACGCCGCCGCCATGCTGACCGGCTCGATCGGCATGCTGCCTTCTGCCAGCCTGAACACCAAAAATCAGGGCCTGTACGAGCCCAGCCACGGAAGCGCACCGGACATTGCCGGCAAAGGCGTGGCCAATCCGCTGGCCACCATCCTGAGCGCAGCCATGATGCTGCGCTTCAGCCTGAACCAGGCCGAGGCCGCCCAGCGCATTGAAAAAGCCGTGGATTCGGTGCTGACGCAAGGCCTGCGCACACCGGACATTTACAGTGAAGGCACGACAAAAGTGGGCACAGTGGAGATGGGCAACGCCGTCGTCAAAGCACTCAGCTGATGTTTTTTCGCTGCATCTGCTTGCGAAAGTAGCTGAAGATCACCACCCCAAGCCAACTGCGACAAAAATCCGGCGACGGCTGGGTACAATAGACCCATGCGCAAAAACCCCGCACTCACCCGCTTCATTGCCGCTTCGCGCGTGATGGGCGCTGCGCCGGTTTTTGCCCAGACCACCAAAACGACGACCATTAAAGGCTAGCAGGCCTGGTTCGTCGTGCCCTGCCGGCCCGATGGGCCGGGTCAAAAATCTTGTTTTTTGAAAAAGGGGCACTCCAATGAAACTCGCAGGAAATATCACAGGACTCGTCGGCTGGCGCGGCATGGTCGGCTCGGTTCTGATCGACCGCATGCAGGCCGAAGGCGACTTCGATTTGATCGAACCGGTTTTCTTTTCGACGTCCAACGCGGGCGGCAAAGCCCCGGCGCAGGCCAAAAACGAAACCACGCTGAAAGACGCGTTCGACATTGCAGCCCTGAAAAAATGTGACGTGATCATCACCGCGCAGGGCGGCGACTACACCTCCGAGGTCTATCCCAAGCTCCGCGCTGCAGGCTGGACCGGCCACTGGATTGACGCGGCCTCCACGCTGCGCATGAAAGACGACGCCATCATCATCCTGGACCCGGTCAATCTCCCGGTCATCCAGAACGCGCTGGCCAAGGGCGGCAAAAACTGGATAGGCGGCAATTGCACCGTCAGTTGCATGCTGATGGGCGTAGGTGCGCTCTACAAAGCTGGGCTGGTTGAGTGGATGACCAGCATGACCTACCAGGCCGCTTCTGGCGGCGGCGCGCAGCACATGCGCGAGCTGCTGACCCAGTTCGGCACGCTCAATGGCGAGGTTAAAGCCCTGCTTGACGACCCGAAGTCTGCCATTCTCGAAATTGACCGCCGCGTTCTGGCAAAGCAGCAATCGCTTAGCGCCACCGACACCACCAACTTCGGCGTACCGCTGGGCGGCAGCCTGATTCCCTGGATCGACAAGGACCTCGGTAATGGCATGACCAAGGAAGAGTGGAAGGGCGGCGCGGAGACGAACAAGATCCTGGGTCAGGGTGCGAGCTTCGGCACCGCAGAAACACCTGTGGACGGTTTTTGTGTGCGTGTGGGCGCCATGCGCTGCCACAGCCAGGCGCTGACCTTCAAGCTGAAAAAAGACGTGCCGCTGGCGGACATCGAGGCATTGATCGCAGCGGACAATGCCTGGGTGAAGGTTGTACCGAACAACCGCGAAGCCACCATCAAGGACCTGACACCTGTTGCCGTCACGGGCACCATGACGATCCCGGTGGGTCGCCTGCGCAAACTGGCGATGGGCCCGGAGTATTTGGGCGCCTTCACAGTGGGCGATCAATTGCTGTGGGGTGCGGCCGAGCCTTTGCGGCGTATGCTGCGCATCCTTTTGCAGGGTTAAGGCCTTTCTCTGACTTCGTCTGGGCGGGCATTTTTGGCCTGCTCAGGCGTAAGCAGTTGTTTCCGGACGTTGCCCTCAGACAACATCTACAAGATGTAACCTGATGCTAACCCGCGGTGTCAAAACTTAAGTGCCGTCTTAGCTTGTCAGCCTAATGCCTTGATGTTAATGTTGTTTGTCGAAAATTAGCGTTGAGGTTTTTGTGCGGACAAGCAGAATAAAATTTAATGCAGGCCGAGCGCCGGGGGCTCCTATTCCCATGAATCTTCCTAGCCCTTGGCGTATGGGTGCGGTGGCTGCGGCCATTGCCTTATTTGGCAGTCTCGCCAGTCTGGATGCCCACGCATTGGCGCTGGGCCGTGTCACCGTTCAGTCCGCCTTGGGCGAGCCGTTGCGCGCCGAGATCGATATTGCCGAGATCAACGCCGAAGAAGCCGCAAGTTTGCGCGCCAGCGTTGCCGGTGCCGACGCTTTCAAGGCAGCCGGCCTGGAGTACAACGCCACCGTTACCGGCGTGCAGATCAGCCTGCAACGCCGTGCCGACGGCAAGTCCTATCTGCGTTTGAGCAGTGACCGCCCCATCAGCGAACCCTTTGTTGATTTGATCGTGGAGGCCCGCTGGGCCTCCGGGCGCATCGTACGTGATTACACGATGCTGTTTGACCCGCCCAATCTGCGCCAGGCAGCCCGACCCGCACCGGCTCCCACCGCACCCATCGTCTCGCGTCCGCCCCCTCCTGTGGCAAGCCTGCCAGCCGCCCCACCACCGGCGGCAGTGCAGCAACCGTATTACCCACCCAGCCCGCCCCCGGCACGACCCGCGCCGGCTGCCCGGGCACCCGCACCGCAGGCGGCGGTTGCTGAAAGAGTTGAATCCACCGGCGGGGAAAAAGTCACCGTCAAAGCCGGAGATACCGCTGGCAAAATTGCAGCGCAGAACAAACCGGCCAGCGTCTCGCTCGACCAGATGTTGGTCGCCCTGCTGCGCAGCAATCCTGACGCTTTTATAGGCGGAAACATCAACCGGCTCAAGGCTGGCACCGTCCTCGAACTTCCTGGGGCTGACCAGGCAGCTGCCATCTCTCCAGGTGAAGCCAGACAAACCATTGTTGCCCAAAGCAAAGATTTCAACGAATTCCGTCGTCAGTTGGCTGAAGGCGCGCCTACCACCCGCGTGGCCAGTGCCGACCGCCAGGCGACAGGCCAGGTGCAGGCCAAAGTGGATGACAAGGCACCTGCGGCCGCAACACCCGACAAGCTGACTTTGTCCAAAGGGGCAGTTCAAAGCAAGGCAGCGGAGGAAAAAATTGCGCTCGAACGCCAGACCAAGGAGTC
>JBKJIV010000103.1:0-2837 GCA_046598365.1 Polaromonas sp.
GGCCGGCTTCCCAGTGTGAAATAGAAAGTAGAACCCTGGCCGGGTTCGGACTCAGCCCACACCTTGCCTCCGTGTCGCGTGATGATCCGGTGCACAGTCGCCAGGCCAATGCCGGTACCCGCAAACTCTGACACCGTGTGGAGTCGCTGAAAGGCCCCAAACAGCTTTTGCGAATAGGCCATGTCAAACCCCGCGCCCTGGTCCCGTACGGCGTACACAAGCTCGCCGTTAGCGCCGCGCTCACGCCCAAAAACAATATGCGTCTGTGGACGCTGCTCGCTGAACTTCCAGGCGTTACCAAGAAGGTTGTCCAGCACCTGCAGCAACATGCGCCGGTCACCCTGCACCACCATGCCGGGCTCAATGACAAAGTTCGCCTGCCGACCGGGTTCGCGCTCTGCATAGCCCTGGAGCACTTGGTCGGCCATGGCGCTCAGGTCCACACTGTCCCACCGCAGACTGGTCCGCGATACCTGCGCCAGTGATAGCAAGGCATCAATCAGTTCACCCATCTGAACAACGCCGACACGGATGCGGCTGAGGTAGTGCCGCCCACGCTCGCTCTCTGCTCCGGGGCCAATTTCCTTGTCCAGCAAGCTGCTGAACCCGTCAATGGCACTGAGCGGCGTGCGCAAGTCATGAGACACCGAATATGAAAAAGCCTCCAGCTCACGGTTGGCCGCTTCGAGTTGCGCCGTGCGCTGCCGTACACGTTCTTCAAGCTCGGCGTTCAGACGCAGTACCTCTTCCTGCGCCAGCTTTCGTTCCACGCGCGCGCGAAGGTTGCCAATGCCAAAGGCCAGGTTGTCCGCCAGATCCTGCAACAGCTTGATCTCGTCAGCGCCCGGTTTTTCGACCTTGCCGGAGTAGAGCCCTAGCAGGCCAAAAGTGCGATTGGCATCGCGCAAAGGCAAAAACACCGCGCTCCGGTAACCTTGGCGTGTGGCTTCCTCACTCCAGTAAAACTCGTTGTCCCCACGCGCGATGTCCTCGCTGACTTTTACCTGCCCGGTACGAATGGTCTGCCCGGCGGGCCCGGCGCCGGTCAGCTTATCGGCAGCCCATGTCAGCTTGATGGCGGACAAGTACCCGCCCTCATGCCCGGCATGCGCCACGGGCTCGATTGAAAGAACAAGATCCTCCCGCGCGTAACCCACCCAGGCCATGCGGTAACCCCCAACGTCTACCGCGAGGCCACACACCTCCTGCAGCAGCTCGTCCTCATCGTCCATACGCGTCACCGCTTCATTGCAGCGACTGAGCACCTTCAAGGCCCGATTGGTGCGCGCCAGCTCGAGCGTGGCCAGTTTGCGTTCCGTGATGTCGGTGAAAACCACCAGGCCGCCCACCAGGTCCTGTGCCTTGCCGTGCAGCGGTCGCGTGCTGACCCGCAACACCCGGTCGCTGACGTTGGGCATGCGCAGCAGCAAGTCCCAATTGGCGACGCTCTCGCCGCGGATGGCGCGGCTTAGCGGTCTGTCGGCTTCCGCGTAAAAAGTGATCCCGTCCAGCGCCAGCAGTTCATGGTTGCTGCGCCATGTCGCCAGTGTTGAACCGGTTTCAAATTCGGGAAAGAGCCTTTTCGCGGTCGCATTAAAAAGCAGGATGCGACCATCCCCATCGGCCGCAATCACGCCCTCACTCATGCTGTTGATGATCAGATCAAGCAAGCGTGCCCCTTAGCGAACAAACTGAACACCACGCGATTTTGCTGAGCCCCTCGCTCAATTGCACCGCGTACAAAACCGCACGCCGGCGCTACGGTTATACACCCAGCCCTCGTGGCCGTCACGCACCAAAAAGCTCCGCTGATGCCTGACATCAGTTGGAGTTGTTCTCGCCTCCTACACCAGGCTGGTCCGTCAACCGACACTCTCCATCATTCATGGCCAGCAAAGTGAGCATTCCCAATCGATTGCATTGAAAGGCAAACACCCGATGACAGCCCCCAGCAGCAGCAAACAACCCGACGTGCCCGGCAGCAGTGACGGCATGCCAGTCAAAACCCCGGCTGAAGGGCGCCCCCGCCCGGGCCGCCCCACAACGCCACGGGATGCGTCGGACGAGGCCAGCTTGGCGCTGCCTCATGAGCGCGACCAATCAACCGACATGACCGGGGAAAGTCCTGATCCGCAGGTCAAGCAAGCCAGCGTTGATATTCAGAACAAATTGCAGGACACCGACAAGAGTCCGGGCATGAACAAAACCTACCAAGACTTGAAACGGCGCTGATGCGTGGCGCGGTGCCCTACGGCAACCGCGGCACGCGTCCGGGCGCAGAAGGACCAACCCGCTCACTCGTCCAGCGCAAAAGGTCCAGCCACATCTGGCGCATCTCTGCGTCCAGCGGAGTTCGCATCGAGTTAGGCAATTCGATGGTGACGACAGGTACACCCTTGTGCACGCCCCCGTAGTTGCCCAGCGAACCCGGGAAAATGCCCACCTGGTCCAGATAGAGGCGCCCCAACCTGGATGGCGGAACCGAAGGGCCGTCAAAATCAAGCACGCCATACGGCGCGTGGATACTGACGATGAGGTGGGGCTTGAAGCGTTGCATTTCCTCATGCAGAAATTTGGACTCGGGCTCAGACAGCGGCTTGGGGCCCGGCCAGCGACGCGGGTCTTTTCCGGTGCGTTTTTCCCAATAGACCTTGGCATCACGCTCCCAATGGGGCGTTGGGAAATTACGGTTCAAATCCTCTCCGCTCGCATTGACCCGACGCGGCGGCGTGGCCAGCAAGCCGTCGGGATTGAGCGCGGGAATAAAGCGCCAGTGAATAGCTTGTGACCAAGGGCCCGCCGTTTGTTCGGCCAGATGAATCCAGTGCAACGCCACC
>JBKJIV010000037.1:0-8241 GCA_046598365.1 Polaromonas sp.
CGGGCGACTTTCGTAAATCATGCCAAAAACACCGATGGGCACACGCATCTGGCCCACACGGATACCGCTGGGCTGCTGTTTCATGCCGATGATCTCGCCGATCACATCGGGCATGGCAGCCAGTTGCTCGCAGCCGACGGCCACGGTTTCAAGGGTTTTGGCACTCAGAATCAGTCGATCAACCATGGGCGCTGCCAGGCCAGCAGCCCGGGCACGTTCGATGTCCGTCGCATTGGCTGCTTGTAGCGGCGCGACTTGGCTACGCAGCAAAGCGGCCAAAGCCAGCAATGCTTTGTTTTTGATAGCGGCCGGTGCCCGCGCCACAAGAGCAGAAGCTACTTTGGCCCTTGATCCCATAGCCTCCATCAGGTCTGGGAGGTCACTGCGGGCAGCCAGGGCGTTAGAGGAGTCGGGCGCGTTCATCTGGCTATTTTGCCTCTAATCAAGGCGGGCGGCGGTCCATTGGGTCAGCCGCCCGGGCGAACGCCACGGCGCCGCATCATGTCCTGACTCATGGTTTGCAGGGCATCGGCCGCCAACGCAACCCGCGCCGCGGGATAAGCCAGGTGATCCTCGTCCTTCAAATGGCGACCATACAGCGCGGCAAATCGGTTCAACGCACCGGCCTGGTCGGGTGATAAAGGCGCCCAATCCGCGGCCAGACCTTCGGCAATAGTCTGAAGCGCGCTGCGGGCCGCAGGCCAGGCCATCTCCATGTCGCGGTGGTCCTGAATCAGGCGCTGCACCAAGGTACGCAAACCATCATCCGGGCCGGTCATCAGCGGCGGAAACACATGCAGCTCCTCGTCTTCGTGGTGCAAGGGCGCCGCAATATCGAAGTAACGCATCACATCACGCGCTGCCTGGCGGGCAGATTCGTCGCGGCCCTCCGCGATCAGATGCTGCTGCAGCCGGGCAAGCAGCGCCAGCATGCGCTCGACCCTTTCGTGGCAGGCAGCCAGCATTTCAAATGGCGCTTCCATACCGGCCGCCGGCGCGTGAAAGCCGGGCACCGGCTCAGCACGGGCCGTCAAACGCATCACGCCCCGGTCAGTCAATTTGCACCGGCTGCCCTTGCGGGTCAAATGGAATGAAAGCGCCAATTTTTCCCTGCTTGATGGACTCAACCATGCGCTGCAGGGGCTCCTCTGCCTCTTCGCTGGTGGGTGCGCGATTCACCGAACCCGACATGGCGGCTGCAAACACCAGCCCCCACGCGTGGCCAAACTGGCTGGACTCCTGCGCCAATGCTGCAAAGGATGTCAATTCGTCTGGGCGTTTGTCCACACACATCAGCGGCACCAATGTGCCGCCCAGGCCCGCCTCAAAGTTCTCACGCTGCAAAGCTGTGCTGTCCTCGGGTAATTCCACACCGGTAAACACAAACAGCAGGCGTTGCGCCTCGGGCTGCGCCCGAGCGGCTTGCAGCAAATCGTCAAAACTCAGGATGTTCATGGGTGTCTCCAGTCAGGGGGAATCAAAAGAGTGCTCAAAGTCGCTACTGAAGCTTGCGCCAGCCTTGAGGTGTGTCACAAAATCAGCGGGCACCGGTCGCAAACGCGCGGGCTTGCGCACCTGTGCCGTACCAACACTGACAAAACACAATGCGTGTTCCGCTTCGGTCAGACCAAACAAGCTACGCAGTCCGGTGGACTTCAGCGCCTTGCCACTTGTCAGCGCCGAGCCATACCCCAAGGCCGTGGCCATGAGCAGCATGTTCTGCACCGCGCAACCGGCGGAGACAATGCGTTCGGACAGGTCAATCTCTGCATCCCCGCATCCACCATCCACCACCGCCAGCAACAGCAGCGGTGACCGATAGGCTTTTTCGCGCGCCTGCTCGATTTGTGCGGGCGTGGCCTGAGCGTCGCGCGCTGTCAGCGCTTCTGCAAACACATCGGCCAGTCGACAACGTGCGGACTGCGGCACCAACACAAACCGCCACGGCAACAGTTGCCCATGGTCGGGCGCGGTGGCAGCGGCGTTCAAAATCATGGCAAGTTGTCGGGGGGCAGGTCCGGGGGCGAGCAGGCGTTTCGGCAAGATGGTCTGCCGGGACTGCATGATGGCGGCCACCATCGCCGCTGGCTCATTCTCACTTTCAAGAGCATCTGGACGACGGACAGGAACATCAGCAAGGCTCATGGTTATCCGATTCAGCCAGGACGGGCGTCTGCGCGCGGCCTGCCATACCAGCTACCCAGCCGCACACCCCACACGCCCATGACACCGGCCCATGTCAGCACGGCGCCCAGGAGAATCCAGGTCGCAAACGGGCTCTGCGCTGCAGCCCCGATACGCAGCAACGTCGTCAGCTGCAGCAAGCCAAACAGCGCCCAGGTCAGGTTGTCAGCCACCAGCGCGCGTCCGCTGTGGCCACAAGACACACGCGTGACCATGGCCAGCATCAGCGACGCCAGACAACCCATTGTCAGCGCATGCAGAGAACCCAAAGCCAGCACAGGCGTCCCCTGCCACAAACTCAACCACTGCGATACGCCAGCCAGCAGCAGCGACAGCCCGAGCCAGACAAACCCGATGTGCAGCATGGCCAGCAAGCGGTTTTTCAAGCTTTGCACCAGCCCCCAGACGACCGCCAGCCAGAGCAGCACGCCGCCTGCCACCAACTCAACCGTGCCGCGCGCAAACATCCATCCCGCCTCGGCAAAGCCTGAAAGCCAGGCGGCATGTTCCACCCAGGCAGCCGAAACCTCGAAGGCCGCGACGCCCACCATCAGCCACAGCACCCAGGACGGACGCCACGCGTTCACCAGGGGCATGGCACTGGAGGTGAAAAACGGAATCATGCGGTGCGCCACCACCACGTAGACCACGACGATAAATCCCCACAAGCCGGTGAGCACGCAAGCCCGCGCCAAAGCAGGCGCTCCCAGAAGCAGGCTGAGCGCCAGCCCGCCCAGGCTCAAACATCCCACCACGCAGGCCACGCCTGCCGTGCGCGCATGCAACTGGTCTTGCGCTTCGCTGCGCCGGATCAGCCCCCAGAACAGTGCGGTCACCCACCCCAAGCCCACGCACGCGAGTACCAACGCGGCCAGCGCCGTCAAACCGTGCAGATGCGCGCCTATCAACCACAACATCCAGCCGCCTGCCTGCAGCAGCAAAGGCACAAGCAGTTGCCGGGTCTCTGGTGGCGTGACACCCAGCCACTTGGGGCCCGCCGTGAACAGAAAGCCTGAGAAAAACAGCGGAATGAAACCGAACGTCATCACCGTTCCGTGAACCAGAGAAGGCGACAGCGCATAAGGCAGGCTCAGTAGCGAACTGACACGGTCCAGCTGCACCAGCGCCCACCAACCTCCTGCGGTCACCAGTACCAGCATGGCCAGAAAGAATCCCAGTCGATGTGGTGCCATCAGCAGGTGAGTTACCCGCCAGCGATGGTCCACCATGGCCCGCTCGCTGGCCGAAGGTTTGCCAGACTTCAGCCGTGACGCGATGACGGGTACGTCGCTCATCCGCAAACCCCCAGGTGACCACACTGCGTGCAGTAGTCGCAGCCATCCTTGCGAATCACGGCATGTGCACCGCACTCGCCGCATTTTTTGCCCGCCATCACGGGAGGCGCAAGCGCGGCTTCAATTGGTAGCTCGGATGCTGGTGCCAGGCCTGAGGCTGGCAGGTGTGATCGCCGCGCAATGATGTTTTGAATAGCGTAGGCAATGGCTGCCACCTCGGAGTCGTGCCACAGGGGCACACGCGTGCCGTCGGCCTTTTCGTATGTTCCCAGCCGCACCGGCCCACGGTCCCAGGCCACCTTGCGCATGTCGCTGAGTGCCCGCTCCAGAAATCCGCCGCGCGCAGCGAGCGAGAGCATGCGCATGCTGGACGTGATCCACTGCTGCGACTCGCCACTTTGCCCCACCGGCATGAAAAACTCGATGGCGCGCTCCACCGTGCCTTCGCCACTGGCTGCGGGCACGGGCAAAAAAGACACCACGATGTACAGCGTTTTGTGGCCTTCCTGAGTCCAGTAATCAACTTTTTCAGCAACTGCCGACAAGGCCCCCTTGGGTCGGCTTTCGATCACGGTTCGCATGGGGTCCATGGGGCTTGTCGCACCGGAGGGCGCTGCCTCAGCACCGGGATGAACATCCAGCACGGAACCCAAAATGGCGTTGGGCCGGTAGGTGGCCAGGCCTTTGAGACCCGCTCGCCAGGCCTGCTGGTAGAGCCCTTTGAAGTCCTCATAGGCGCAGTCGGCCGGCACGTTGACTGTTTTGGAAATCGCCGTGTCCACAAAAGGTTGCACCGCTTGCATCATGGCGATGTGACTTGTGGCCGACATCTCTAGTGCCGAGACAAAATAGGTGGGCAGCTTGTTCACATCGCCGCCCAGCTCCCGGTACAGACGCCAGGCATGGTCTTCCACAGCGTACTCGGTGGTGCTGCCATCAGACTCGCGCTTCTTGCGCCGGTACATCCAGGAAAACGCAGGCTCGATACCGTTGGAAGCGTTGTCGGCAAAGGCCAGACTGACTGTGCCGGTAGGCGCAATCGACAGCAGGTGGCTGTTGCGAATGCCGTTGGCGCGAATGGCTTTTTGCAACGCGGCCGGTAGACGGCTGGCAAAAGTGCCAGCGGCCAGGTAGCCGGTCGCGTCGAACTTGGGAAACGCGCCTTTTTCTGATGCGAGCGCCACCGAAGCGGCATAGGCAGCGTCGCGCATGTGTACGGCAATACGCGCAGCCATGGCGCAGCCTTCGGGCGTGTCGTAACGCAGGCACAACATGGCCAAGGTATTGCCCAGGCCGGTAAACCCCACGCCAATGCGGCGTTTGGCGGCGGCCTCGGCCTGCTGCTGCGGCAGCGGCCAGAAGGTCACGTCCAGCACATTGTCGAGAGCGCGCACTTGCGTGCTCACCGACTTCTCGAAGGCCTCAAAATCAAAGGTCGCCACGCCGTCAAATCCAAAAGGGTGGCGCACAAAACGTGTGAGGATGATGGGCCCGAGGTCGCAGCAGCCATAGGGGGGAAGCGGTTGTTCACCGCAAGGATTCGTCGCCGCGATATCTTCGCAATAACGCAGGTTGTTGTCCTGGTTGATGTGGTCCAGAAACAGGATGCCCGGCTCGGCAAAGTCATAGGCCGAGCGCATCACGGTGTCCCATAACTCACGTGCAGCCACGGTCTGATACACCCACAGACCATCCGCGCGCTGGAACGCACCCTGCTCCATCAAGGGCACGCCGGGTTTGGCCTTGTGCACCAGCTCCCACGGCTGGTCATCGGCAAGCGCGTGCATGAAAGCGTCCGGCATGCCGACAGATACGTTGAAGTTGTTCCAGCGCCCGGGCGTGCGTTTGGCGGTGATGAATTCATGCACATCCGGGTGGTCGATACGCAACACGCCCATTTGCGCGCCGCGCCGTGCGCCCGCACTTTCTACCGTGGAGCAGGACTGGTCGAACACATTGATATAGCTGCACGGACCGGATGCCATGGATGCCGTGCCCTTGACCTCGGCGCCGCGCGGTCGAATGCGGGAGAAGTCATACCCAACACCACCGCCTCGCCGCATGGTTTCTGCGGCCTCGCGCAGAGCCTCGTATATTCCGGGAAAGCCACCGTCGTCAAAGCCTTGAATGCAATCGCCCACCGGTTGAACAAAGCAGTTGATCAAGGTGGCCTGAATGGTCGTGCCTGCGGCGCTCATGATGCGGCCTGCGCCGATGGCGCCGGCGTGCAGGTTCTCAAGAAACAATGCCTCGTGCGCCGCGCGATCAATTTCCGGCTCCACCGAGGCGAGCGCTCGCGCCACTCGCCGGTAGACGTCTTCTGCGCTGGACTCTCCTGCTTTGAGGTATTTTTCCTTCAGCACGTCGTGGCTGATGGTCTGCGTAGCCGTCAGATCCTGAGGCCGTCCAAATTGATCGCGTTTCATGTGTTCACGCTCCTGCAATGGACACCGCAGGCCGAATGCCGCCCAGCAGCCACTGCATTAATTCTTGCACCGATCGGATCTGATTGCCAAACGGCAGGCGCGCAGCACCACGAAAGAAAAGGCCTTGCCGCGTATCGCCGTCAAAAGCGTGCCCGAGTTGCTGGTCGATACAGAACTGGCCCATGCTGGCCACCCCATCGCGCAGTCCACAATGTGAAAGACAGTCAAACGACATATTGCATTTTTTCTTCAGGTGGGCAGCAGCCTGCAGTTTTGGCTCCAGGCGCATGTATTTGTCCAGCCAGGGCGTGCGCACCGCACGCGCCGGCAAGCCAGCTACGCTGATGAACTCCACCAGGTCTTCTGGTTTGGCGTCGGCCAGTACTTTTTTAAAGGCCGGGTCGGCGTCGCATTCCTGAGTGACGGCAAACGCCGTGCCCAGCTGCACTGCAGATGCCCCCAGCCCCTGCAGACGCAGGATGTCCTCGCGGCAGTTGATGCCACCCGCCGCAATTAGGGGTATCTCGCGCTCAATACCGGCTGTTTTGAAAAACTCCAGTACCTGCGGGATGACGACCTCAAAATCAAACCGCGCGTCGTGCAGATCAGCTACTTTCGCAGCGCCCAGATGACCACCGGCCAGCCCGGGGTGTTCAATCACGATGGCGTCAGGCAAGCGCCCTTTTTTCTGCCACTTGCGCACCAGCAACTGCACGCCGCGCGCGTCCGACAGGATGGGAATCAACGCGGCCTTCGGAAAATCTTTTGCCAGCTCCGGCAAATCAAGTGGCAGACCCGCGCCAACCACCAGCGCATCGGCCCCGCTGGCCAGCGCCTGATGCACATAGGACTCATAGGCGGTCAGGGCCTTCATCACATTCACCGCCAGCAGGCCTCGCCCCTGCGAGAGCTCACGCGCGCGGCGAATTTCCCGGTCCAGCGCTTCCAGATTGGCAGCATCAATCTGCGCGCCGGCGTCAGGCTCCTTGTCGAGGTGCCCAGTCCTGGCCATCAGGTCGGGATGCAGACGGCGCAAGTCCACAGATGACAAGGTGCCCACACCGCCCATGCTGGCGACCGCACCCGCCAAACCGCCCGCCGAGACACACACGCCCATGCCGCCCTGCACCACGGGGATCAGGCCTTTACCGCCCAAGCGCCAGGGTTTGAGGCCTGAATCGTGGGCCAACGCCTGCAAAATCTCTGCCATCGTGGCTGCGTTTGTCGGTGTGCTTGCGCCCACGTCAGTTACTGATAATTTGTCCATCGTGCTCCACATAGGGTTGGTACGGTCCTGTGCCGCTGTTGGAGGCTATCGCGGCCGGCACGAAACTCCCTTGTCGTACATCAAAGATATGGATTTCCCCGTCCTCGATCACGTAATGCCAGCCGTGCAACGTTAATGCGCCCTTCTCCACCTCGCGCCGAACCATGGGGTAAGCCATCAGGCGTTCAAGCTGGAGCACCACCACACGTTGCTCGGTACGGCGCAGCGCCTCGGGGCTGGACCGCACCGGCAACAAAGCCTCGCTGGCCAGCTTGAGCCAGGCCTGCAGCGCCACCGCCTCTTCGGGCACACCTTCGTAGGCGGCGCGTATGGCGCCGCAGTGGCTGTGTCCGCAAACGATGATGCGTTCTACATGCAGACTGAGTACCGCAAACTCAATCGCAGCCGTCGTGCCGTGCAGGCCATGCGATCCGTCATAGGGGGGAATGAACGCCCCCACGTTTCGCACAATAAACAATTCACCCGGGCCGGCACCGGTCAGCAGGTAGGGCACCACACGCGAGTCCGAGCAGCCGATAAACAGCGTTTTGGGATGTTGCCCCTCTGCCACCAGGTCCTGAAAGCGCTGCTGGTGCAGCGGAAAGTAGTCGGAGTGAAAACGCCGCAGGCGGAGCAGCAACTCGTCCGCGACTGGGGCGTCTTCGATCATTGAACCAGAGGCGAGTCCGCCCCTTCCAGCGCAATGCCCTCGATGTCCGCCTCTCCCACCAGCAGGCTCATGTACTGGTGCAAAGCCCTGGCACGCGACTGCATGGTCAGCAAGGCCGCAATGCGCTCACGCACGTCCTCGTAGGCAGGCTGCGTACCGCTGCGCCGCTCCAGTACGTCGATGATGTGAAAGCCGAAGCGTGTGTGAAACAGGCGCGGATGCACGCCGGTGCCGCTCTGCGCATGCTGAAGATGGAACAGCTCAGTCGCCAGCTCGGGCGCACAGTCGTCCGGCGTGATCCAGCCCAGGTCGCCACCCTGTGCGCTGCTCGGGCAGTTGGACAACTCGGCAGCCAATTGCGCAAAACGTCCCGGCGCAACGCCCTTGTGCGACAGCTCC
>JBKJIV010000122.1:0-2827 GCA_046598365.1 Polaromonas sp.
CCGAACACGCTTTTGGTGCCAGTGCCGGTGCGGTCGGCCTTGAACACGCCGTGGCTGTCCACATGGCGCATGAAATCTTCGTACTGGGAGCGGATGGGATGCAAAGGAGTGGCTTGCATGATCAGAATCCGGAAATCAAATAATCGAGGGCGGCAATCAGCTCGTGCCGCTGTGTGTCAATCCGCGCAACAGGGCTTTTCAGCATACGTGCAGGAAATGAGGCCAGGGACGGCACGTCTGCGCAGAGGGTCTGCTTGCCGACAGCGACCATGGGTTGAAGTCCCTCTATGCGCGAGTCCATGGCCTTGACAGTTCGAAGCGGGACGATGACGCGAGACCCCAGCTGGGCGATATGGTCGGATTGCAGATCCAGCCAGTAGGGAATGCGGCTGCGCTGATCAGCCATGGGGTTGGTGTAGACGTCGAACTGGGCCATTCAAGCCGCCTTGCGTGACCGGGTCGGTGCAGCAGCCTCGCCGTGTTCGGTCAACCATTCATTCACCTGCTGGGCAAACGTGCCTTCCGCTTCGATCCGGGCGTTGTAGGCATCGATGGCGCCTTTGTTGCGCTCTGCCCACTTGGCCCTGTAAACACGTCGCACTTCTTTTTCCAGCAATTCATCCACAGTTTTTGAAAGGTTCAGCCCCAGTTCGCGGGCCATCTCAAGTGTGGTCACGGTCAGTGAAAGGTTGGTAGCTTTCTTGGGGGCATTATCAAATCGAAGCATGAGAAACTCCCATCAAATATACGCATATTATATGCGCAGCACCCGACCCGGATTCATCAGATTGTGTGGGTCCAACGCCTTTTTGATGGCGCGCATCATGCACAATGCGACCGGCGATTTGTGCTGCTCAAGCTTGTCCAGCTTGAGGCTACCGACGCCGTGCTCGGCTGAGATCGAGCCACCGAAGTTTTGTACCGAGTCGTAGACCAGGACGTTGACCCGCTCTTCCTCTTCGCGCAGAAAGGCTGCGGCGTCACCGCTGGCTGGCGCCTGCACGTTGTAGTGCAGGTTCCCGTCGCCCAGGTGGCCGAAGTTGACCAGACGTACGCCCGGGATTGCCGCTTGCAGCAACTGGTCAGTGACGCGCACGAATTCCGGGATCAGCGATACCGGCACCGAAATATCGTGTTTGATGTTCAGTCCTTCTTCGGCCTGCGCCAGCGGAATGCTTTCGCGCACATGCCAAAGCTGGTGGGCTTGCTGCAGGTTCTCGGCCACCACAGCATCGGTCACACAACCATTTTCCATGGCGGTTTCTAGCAGGCGTTCAAATTGTTCACGGGCGTGGCTCTCTGACTCGTGGTCGGAGTTTTCGAGCAAAACACAGAATGCACTTTGGTCGTACAGCGGCACCCGTTGTTGGGGAAAGTGTTTGTCCACCAGGCTCAGCGCAAACTGGCCCATCACTTCAAACCCGGTTAGCCCCGCACCCAGGTGGCGGTGCGCCAGACCGAGCAAGGTGACCGCATCGTCCATCGACGGGACAGCGGCCCAAGCTGTGAGCTGTGCCGCGGGCATGGGGTACAGCTTCATGGTCGCCGCAGTGATGATGCCCAGCGTGCCCTCGCTGCCGATAAACAAATCACGCAGGTCGTAACCGGTGTTGTCCTTGCGCAGTCCCGACAGGCCTTCCCACACGTCGCCGTGCGCGGTCACCACTTCCAGGCCCAGACACAAATCGCGCGCATTGCCATATCGCACGACTTGCGTGCCACCCGCATTACTTCCCAGGTTCCCGCCTATCGTGCAGCTGCCTTCGGCGGCCAGACTCAAGGGAAAGAGAAAGCCGGCTTTCTCCGCCGTTTCCTGCAGCGTTTGCAGTATGCAGCCCGCCTCGACCGTCATGGTCAAGTTGGCGGCGTCGATGCCGCGCACCGCGTTCATGCGTTGCAGGCTCAGCACAATCTGCTCACCTGTGTCGTCGGGCGTGGAGCCGCCCACCAGCCCGGTGTTGCCCCCTTGCGGCACCAGGCTGATACCCGCTGCCGCGCAAATTTTGACCACGTCCGCAACTTCAGCCGTGGTGCGGGGCCGGACCACGGCCAGCGCTTTCCCGCGTGAGCGCTTGCGCCAATCGAGTTCCCAGGCTGACAGGTCGCCTTCGGTCAGGACGTGAGCAGCGCCTACGGTTTGGCGCAAGGTGTCCAGAGTTTTTTCCATACGTATCAGACGACCGGCGCCTTTTTCAGCCGCACGCGTACATGCATGGCGCAGGCGGTAAAAATCAGCAGGCAAAGTGCGACTTCGATCATGGCCAGGTAGTTGCCGGGTGGTTTGTCGCTATAAGCGCGTACCGCGCCCTCAGTGAAATACAGCCAGATCATCAGGCTGAGCCAGCGGTAGGTGTACATGCGGTTTTTCAGCAAGCCAGCCAGAGGAATACACAGCGGCAATACCTTCAATGCCAGCAGCGAACCACCCGGCCGTACCGGCGCCAACCACATCTCCCAAGCCAGCCCAAGTGTTATCAAAGCGCCGAGGCTACCGACGGCCAGCCAGCGGGTGGCGTCTATCTGCATAGTTTTGTTCATGTCGATGGCATGATACCGGGGATGGTGCGACTCGAAATCGCCTGTAGTTAGCTTCGCTTCAGTAAGCCAGGAGTTGCTTTTACCTCTGTAGAACCTAGGTTCTGTACGAGGAAAATCGCAATGAACACAATGTAATCCGCTCCTGCGCGATTGCATTGATGGCCGCTCCCGCAATGGGTTTGGTTAGTGCAAAAACGGTCTTAAAGCTGTTTTTCTGTCTCTTTTGAACGACAAGTTACAACTTGTAGCAAAATTGTTTTTGCCCACTTTGGGCCTAAAGATCCGAACA
>JBKJIV010000142.1:0-8934 GCA_046598365.1 Polaromonas sp.
CCTTCGCACACCGCCTGAATCGCGCGGCGCAGCATTTTGCCGCTGCGGGTTTTGGGCAGCACCGAGACAAAGCGCACCCGTGAAGGTCGGGCCAGCGCGCCCAGATCCTGATCGACGCGCTTCATGATCTCGCCTTCAAGCTTGAGCGCACCGGCGCTGTCCTGCAACACGCTGCCATCCTTGGGCACGACAAAAGCCATCGCCACTTGGCCCTTGAGCGTGTCGGCCACACCCACCACCGCCACTTCGGCCACGCCCGCATGGCCTGAAATGCTTTCTTCAATTTCGCGCGTGCCCAGCCGGTGACCGGCCACATTGATCACGTCATCGGTCCGGCCCAGAATGAAGTAATAACCGTCTTCGTCGCGTATGCCCCAATCGAAGGTGTTGTAGACCGTCTTGCCTGAAATGCTTTTCCAGTAGGTGTTGACGAAGCGTGCATCGTCCTTCCACACGGTTTGCATAAATCCCGGGGGCGTCGGGCCTTCCAGCACGACCACGCCCTTCTCGTTCGGCTGTGTCAGCTCTTCACCCGTCGATTCATGCAGGAGCTTGACCCTGTAGCCGTACATCGGGATGCCTGGGCTGCCGAACTTGCTTGCCTTTTTCTCAACGCCGTTGGCAATTGTCAAAATCGGCCAACCGCTTTCGGTCTGCCAGTAGTTGTCGATGATGGGGACCTTCAGACCCTCACTGATCCAGCGCGCGGTCGGCTCGTCCAGCGGCTCACCCGCCAGGTACAGCGCGCGAAGGCTGCTGAGGTTGTACTTGGTGAGCAGCGCCGGGTCCTGTTTTTTCAACACGCGCACCGCCGTGGGCGCACTGAACATCGCCGTGACCTTGTACTTCTCGACCAGCCGCCACCAGATGCCGCCGTCGGGCTGCTGGTCAAGCCCCTGCGTGGGCAGGCCCTCATACATCAGGGTTGCCATGCCGGCTATCAGCGGGCCGTAGACGATGTAGCTGTGGCCCACCACCCAGCCAATGTCGCTGGTTGAAAAGTAGGTTTCGCCGGCCCGACAATCAAAAATATGCTTCATGCTGGCGGCCAGCGCGACCGCATAACCGCCGGTGTCGCGCTGCACGCCTTTGGGCTTGCCGGTGGTGCCGCTGGTGTAGATGGTGTAGCTGATGGCGGTTGAATCAAGCCACTCGCACGGGACTGTTGCAGCCATATGCCTGGCGCGCAACTCGCTCCACAGGTGGTCACGGCCTGCCACCATGTCCATAGGCGCCAGTTGGCGGTCGGTCAGCAGCACCGCGTCAGGCTTGTGGGAGGACAGGTGAATCGCTTCGTCGAGCAGCGGCTTGTAAGGCACGACCTTGCCACCGCGCGAGCCCGCATCGGCGCTCACAATCACTTTGGGCGTTGCATCGTCAATTCGCGAGGCCAGCGAGCCGCTGGCAAACCCGCCAAACACCACGCAGTGAATGGCGCCTATGCGCGCGCACGCCAGCATCGCAAATGCGGCCTCTGCCACCATGGGCATGTAAATCAGTACGCGGTCGCCTTTTTGCACGCCCAGTGCCTGCAGGCTGGCCGCCATGCGCTGCACCTCGGTATGCAGCTCGGCAAAGCTGTAGGTTTTTTCAAGCCCTGTCTCGGTCGACACGCAGATCAGCGCCGCCTGGTTGGGGCGGTCTTTGAGGTGCCGGTCCACCGCGTTGTGGCAGAGGTTGGTTTGCCCGCCCTCAAACCAGTGCGCAAAGGGTGGCTTGTCGTCATTGCAAACCCGGGTGAAGGGTTTATGCCATTCAATCAATTGCGCCTGTTCGGTCCAGAAGGCATCGGGCTGGGCTATGGAGCGGCGGTAGAAATCTGCGTAGCTCGTCATGTGTATCTCCTGCGGTTTCCTGGGCGACTGACGTTGAGCGAAAATTCAAACTGAATTCATAATTATAAATAACAGCCTTGCGGCAGACTGACGCTGCAAGCTTCCCAAAACCGGCTGCACGGCGCTACTTCACCAAGGCCAGCATGTCCCTGAAAGCGGGATGCTCCGCCGAGCGAAGCCACTCAAAGGCAACCATTTCAGTCGTCACCAGCTCGGCCCCGTTGCCGGCCAGCCGGTCAAAGGCGGCGTCGCGGTTGCGTTCGGTGCGGGAACTGCAGGCGTCGGTCACCACCCATACTTCAAACTCTTCATCCAGCAAGCCCAAAGCGGTTTGCATCAGGCAAACATGCGCTTCGCACCCGGCAATCACAATCACGCCCCGTCCCTCTTCTTCCTCCTCGGCGGGTTTTTGCATGTGTTTGGGCAAGCTGCGCGCATTGCCGCGCGGTGGGCCGGGCGGGGCCTTGCGCACCGGGGGGCGCAGCCAGTCGCCCAGGCCATCGTCCACCGCGTTGAAATGCATCTTGGACAGGGTTTTGCCACCGGCAGCATCGATCAGGGCGGTGAGTTCCGGCAGGTTGGGGCCAAGCTTGTCCGGATTTTGTTCGGTGCCCCACAACGGAACCGCCATTAATTTGGCCAGGCGCGCCAGGCGCAGCGCATTGGCGGTCACGAGCTGGTGCTCAAAAATGGCGGGCATCAGGCGGGCCTGGTAATCCACCAATACAAGTTGGGAGTCATCGGCGTCTAGCAACATGGGGAAATCCTGAAAAACAAGTTAGATCTGATTTGTGGGTTGCATTCGCTCAGCCAACGCAATCAGATCATTTTCAAACAACAAGCTCACATCTTGCCCGAACATCCAATGCAGCCGCGTCAGATGCACTGGTGCATTTGGCCGACATCGAAGTCGCTGCTGTCTGACACGGCTTGCAGCAATGCGCGTCGAAAATATCTTCGCAGGCAGGAAATCTTCGCTCCGAAGCGCTTTTCCAACCCAACATTTCCACTCTTTGACAGGACTATCCGCATGCTTTCAAACAAAGAGGGGCAACGCGTCCCCGACGTCACTTTTAAAACACGACAAGGCGACAAATGGGAAGAAGTCACCACCGCCAGCCTGTTTGACGGGAAAAAAGTCGTCCTATTCGCATTGCCGGGGGCCTACACCCCGACCTGCTCGACCTCCCACCTGCCACGCTTCAACGAGCTTTCCGCAACTTTCAAAGCCAACGGCGTTGATGACGTTATCTGCGTCTCGGTCAACGATGCCTTTGTGATGAATGAATGGGCCAAGGCCCAGGATGCGGAAAACCTCACCTTGATGCCCGACGGTAACGGCCAGTTTTCCGACGGCATGGGCATGCTGGTCGACAAGAGCGACATTGGCTTTGGCAAGCGCTCCTGGCGGTACAGCATGCTCGTTGACAACGGCGTCATTCAAAAAATGTTTATTGAGCCCGACAAGGAAGGCGACCCGTTTGAGGTGTCTGATGCGGACACCATGCTCACCTACCTCGCACCATCTGCGCGCCCGCCTGAACCCATGACGGTTTTCACCAAGCCTGGCTGTTCCTTTTGCACCAAGGCAAAGGATTTGTTGAAGAAGTCCGGCATAACCTACGAAGAAATAGTACTTGGCAAGGGCATCACCACCCGGTCGCTGCAGGCAGTTGCAGGCGCCAACACCGCGCCACAAATTTTCAGCGGCGGAACAAAGATAGGTGGCCTGGGTGCGCTTGAGGTCTGGCTGGCCAAAAAATCAGCCTGACAGCTCTGTGCGGTACCACACAGTGAGAGCCGTGCGGTGATAGGATTCAGCGGCACCCCAAAACCCCACATCGCGTGAATCCCGCCGCATCATTGCCCACCCTGAAAATTGATTGAGGATTTATGACTTCGCAAATCGCCTCCAACCCGCAGACGACAAGCCCCGCCCAAGGCAATGTGCGGGAAGAGTCTGCCCGTTATGCGCTGATGCGCCGCATTGCCCCTGCCCTGCGCCACCATATGGCCGGCACCCTGCAACCCATAGGCATGATTTCCGCCATTCTGGACAGACGCCTGCAAGCCGTCGAGCCCGACCTGGCTGTCCTGCGCGAAAACAGCAAGTCCATCAGCACACTGTCGCGCTCTGCAGCCACTGCCTGCATGAACCTGATGACATGGGTTGCTCCCAAGGAAAATGGCGTCATCGCCCTGCACGCGGGTGTGGACGAATGTGTTGGCATGCTGGCAACCGATCTGGCCTTCAGGGGTTTCACGGTCAGCAACTCCATTTCCCCAGCTGACATTTCCATGCCGCTCACCGCGTTCAGAACTGTATTTACTGCTGCGCTGATCGCTGCTACGGATGCAGCCAAAGCGCCTGCCGTCGTGGTACTGACCTGTCAACCTGCCGAGGGTCAAACGCGCGTTCGCATCTCCGTGACCAGCGCAGCCGACGCCACTTTTTCTGAAGAGGGTCGGCAATACCGCCTGCTCGACTGGGACGACGTGCAAGCCTTGGCCGATGCAGAAAACATCAGCCTTCGCCATGAAGCCACCTGGGTAGAAATGGACTTCACACCCGCGGAACAAGACGATCTCATCGCCTGAACGGCTCGTCAAACAGCCATGCTTTTGATAGCTGGAAATGCCTGTCAAAAAACGGGGCAAAACTCGCGCTTGTATCCCGACTTCGATAAGGGGCGAAAAAATAGTCGCTAGCGAATGAACAAAAGCGGGATTCTCCTTCACATTGCCGGCTTGTGGCTGCTCTCGGCGCTGGACGCCTCGGGCAAGTGGCTGGTGATGGCCGGGGTGTCCGTGCTGATGGTGGCGTGGGTTCGTTACGCCGTACACACGGCGCTCATGACAGCCATCGTGTTGCCGTCGCGCGGCAAGGCCATCTTCAAAACACACTCTCTGCCGCGCCAATTGCTGCGCGGTCTGTTGATGATCACAACCACAGTGCTTTTTTTCTCCGTGCTTGGGCGGCTGCCATTGGCCGAAGGCACCGCGATGAACTTCATGGCGCCGCTGTTTTTGATGATGCTTGCGCCGTGGCTGTTGCATGAGCCTCACCGGCTGCACCGCTGGATCGGCGTGGTGGCTGGTTTTGCCGGCATGCTCTTGGTGGTCAGGCCAGGCACTGCGCTGGACCCGGTAGGCCTGCTGCTGGGCCTTCTGACCGCACTGGTTTTTGCATGTTTCCAGATTGCCACCCGCCGCGTGGCCAACGACGACCCACTCACCACCAATTACTACGGCGGCTTGTTTGGGACCATTGCGCTGACCTTGGCCCTCCCCTGGTTCTGGAAAACGCCAGATCTATCGCCTGGCGAGTGGCTACTACTGCTTTCCACCGGCGTCAGCGGTTTTATGGGCCACTGGCTGCAGATTGCGGCTTACAGCAAGAGCCCAGCCACCTTGTTGGCACCCTTCAGCTATTTGCAGATACTTGCCGCGGCCACGCTGGGCTTGCTGGTGTTTGGGCAGCTGCCTGACCGCATCACCGCGCTGGGCATCGCCCTGATTTGCCTGGCCGGCATTGGCGTAGCCGTCACGGAAGCCCGTATGGCGTTTGTCAGATCTCGAAGCCTGCAACAACCTCAGTCCTGAAACAAAGGCAAGTCCGCCTTTTTCAAGGTGCGCAGCACAAAGCTCGACTTGCTGTGCCGTATGCCCTTGATCTTGTACAAGCGCTCGCGCAACAGCCGCTCATAGTCCCGAGTTCCGCTGACGGCGATGCGCAGCAGATAGTCATAGTCGCCGGAGACCAGATAGGCCTCAATGACCTCCGGGATTTTTGCCAGCGTTTCGCCAAATTTCTCCAGCGTGTTGTCCGAGTGGCTGTCCAGCGTGACCTGTACCAACACGGTGTCGCTCAAGTCCAGCGCGGCGGCATTGATGCGAACGGTGTAGCCCTCAATGACGCCCGACTCCTCCATCTTTTTAATGCGGCTCCAGCACGGCGTGTGACTCAGCCCAACGGCCTGGCCGATCTCCTGCAGGCTGGCTCGTGCGTTGCTTTGCAAAACATGCAATATTTTCCGGTCAATTTTGTCCATAAAGTAATATTTCCTTCATTTTGTCAATGCAAAGGAAATATTACCTTTAATCGCCGAAAAATCAAGAAATACAGAAGCACTTTCCAGCCGCATGGGCAGATACTTCTTATCAAGCAAGCGCATTTACCGATGCGTGTTGCAGGGCAAACGGCCAGTGGATTACCGTCCACTGGCCGTTTGGGCATGTCTCGCACGCGACGGCACTCCCTCGTAAACCTTGATGACAGTGCAGGCACCGGGCGATAGTCTGAGGACTCCATTCAGCAGCCCTATTCCGGAGCCTTTCATGACCCAACGCCGCACCTTTTTATCTGCCACCACAGTCATTGCCGCCAGCGCCGTGTTTCCCTCCCTGGTGCGCGCACAAGCGTTCCCGTCGCGCCCGATCAAATACATTTGCCCCTGGCCCGCTGGCGGATCCACTGACGCCGTGATACGAGCCTTGGCTGAAAGCGCCGGCAAGTCGCTGGGGCAGACCATCATTGTGGAGAACAAGGGGGGTGCCGGTGGCATGCTGGGCGCCATCGAGATGCTCAGTGCTAAACCCGATGGCTACACCCTGACGCAACTGCCGCATGGCGTTTTCCGCATTCCGCACATGCAGAAGACGGCCTTCGACCCCTTAAAAGACTTCACCTGGATTGCCTGCCTGACCGGCTACACCTTTGGACTGGTGGTGCCTGCCGATTCGCCCATCAAGAACATCAAGGATCTGGTGGCTTATGCCAAAGCCAACCCCGAAAAATTCACTTATGGCTCTACCGGCACCGGCACCAGCCCGCACCTGGCGATGGAGGAGTTTGCCCAGCGCGCGGGCATCAAGCTCACCCACGTACCTTTCAAGGGGAATGCCGACAACATGCAGGCGATTCTGGGGGGCCACATCATGGGCGCCAGCGACGCCACCGGATGGGCTCCTCACTTGGAATCAGGCAAGTTACGGCTACTGGCAACCTACGGCAGCAACCGCACCAAACGCTGGCCCAATGTGCCGACGCTTAACGAGCTTGGCTACAAGACCGTCTCCGACTCGCCTTTCGGCGTCTGCGGACCCAAGGGCATGGACCCAGCTGTCGTTGCAACACTTCACG
Source organism: Polaromonas sp. (assembly GCA_046598365.1). GTDB lineage: Bacteria > Pseudomonadota > Gammaproteobacteria > Burkholderiales > Burkholderiaceae_C > Polaromonas. The sequence continues at coordinate 6,979 of JBKJIV010000142.1, forward strand.
ACGCTTTCCGGCGCACCCTCAACGACCCCGCCGTTCTGGCCACCTTTGACAAATACGACCAGACGGTGATGTACATGAACACCTCCCAGTACACCCGCTTTGCCCGCGACACCTTTGCAGCCGAGAAGGAAACAATCGAGCGACTGGGCATGACCAACAAGGGTTAGTCCCGCACCGGTCAAACGCGTGCGTTATGCTTTCCGCTTTTCCAAGCTGCGGATTGCCATGACATTCAAATCACACGCCGTTTTTTCTGCCTTGCTGGTTTCAGCAAGCTTGTTGCTATCGGGCTGCAAGGACGCGCCAGACGCTGCAGCGCCGGCTGGCGCCGCCGTCACACCCGTTTCCATCGCTGCCATTGCTGCTGAAGCCAAGGGCTTTACGGTCGGCTCAGCCATGAGCACGCGCACGGTGTACGTCTTTTTTGACCCTCAGTGCCCGCACTGCAACGCACTCTGGGAGTCTGCCAGGCCGCTGAAATCGCAGGCCAAATTTGTCTGGATTCCTGTGGGCCTTCTGAGCCCCACCAGCACCGCCCAAGGCGCGACTTTGCTGGCCGCCAAAGATCCTGTCGCAGCGATGAATGAGCATGAAGCCTCCATGCGCGCCCAGCGCGGCGGCATTGGCGCGGGCAGCGACATCGAGGCCCAAAAAGGCGTGGTCACCAAAAACACGGCTTTGCTGACCCGGTTTGGCTTTTCATCCATTCCCACCATCATCGGCACCCACGCACAAAGTGGCGCACTCGTGAGCAAGGAAGGCGCGCTTTCTACCCCCGCATTGGCTGCGTTTCTGGGACTCAATACACCTGCCGCACCGCCGGTGGCCCCTGCGCAGTAAATCCTTCATAGCCTGCGACCCGCCACTCCCTCGGGGTAAATGCGTACGCAGATGGTCCGTTTTCAGCACCCCGAGGCAGGGCCTGTGGCCTACACCAATGGAGGCTAGACCCTATTGCTACGTGCGCTATCGAACATACAATATGGACTCAATTACTTAGACTCCCGGGTTGTCCCCAAAAAAGCCCTAAGTCCTGGCTTTGCGGATGCCTTTGAACATCCGATCTGTATGGAGTCTTCTAATTGCTCACGCCTTCTGACCCCAAAAGCAATCACCTGCTGGCCGCCTTGCCGGACGCAGAGTGGAAGCGCTGGAAACCGCAACTCGAAGTGGTCGATCTGTCTTTGGGCCAAGTGCTCTATGAGTCAGGCAGTATTGAAAGCCACGTTACCTTTCCAACCACGGCCATCATCTCGCTGCTCTATGTGATGGAAAACGGCTCCTCCGCCGAGATAGCCGTTGTGGGTAACGAGGGCATTGTTGGCATCTCCCTGTTCATGGGCGGCGGCTCTACCCCCAGCCGCGCGGTGGTGCAAAGTGCGGGCAAGGGATTTCGGCTCAACGCAAAAACGATGAAAGACGAGTTTGATCGGGCCGGGCCGGTATTGCATTTGTTGCTGCGCTACACCCAGGCTCTGATCACACAGATGTCGCAAACAGCGGTGTGCAACCGTCACCATTCGCTGGACCAGCAACTGTGCCGATGGCTGCTGCTGAGCCTGGACCGCTTGCATGGCAACGACCTGGTCATGACGCAGGAGTTGATAGCCAGCATGCTGGGTGTGCGCCGCGAAGGTGTCACTGCCGCTGCGCTTCAGTTGCAGGCCGCCGACTTGATCCGCTACTCGCGCGGCCGCATCACTGTACTGGACCGACTGGGCCTGGAGCAACGGTCGTGTGAATGTTACGCAGTGGTGAAAAAAGAGTATGACCGACTGCTTCCCGCTTTAAAGGCGCTCTGACCCCCTGCACCGTCTGCATGAGGTGACGCGGCCAGCGCGATGGCCGCGAGCCGGCTGTATGCGTGCCAGCGCACAGACATCGCACCGCGCTGGACGCATGCTCAATGAATCGACCTACACTGCATTTCGCAGCAGCGCGACATGCATGGCCGGC
>JBKJIV010000105.1:0-2522 GCA_046598365.1 Polaromonas sp.
TTGACCGTCTGGAAACCACAACATGAATCAGGATTTATCCATCGTCAACCTCATTCTCAACGCCAGCTGGGTGGTCCAGGGTGTTGTGGCTTTGCTGGTCGGCGTGTCGATAGCAAGCTGGGCTGCGATTTTTCGCAAAATCATTTCGCTCAAACGCGTGCAGTCACTCAATGACGAGTTTGACCGCGAGTTCTGGTCCGGCACCAGCCTGAACGATTTGTTTGCAGCCGCCGCGCAAAACGCCAAACACAGTGGCCCGATGGAGCGCATTTTTGCCAGTGGCATGCGCGAGTTCCAGAAATTGCGCGAGCGCCGCATGTCGGACCCCAGCACCCTGCTCGACGGCGCGCGCCGCGCCATGCGGGCCAGCTACCAGCGAGAAGTGGATGCTGTGGAATCCAACCTGTCCTTTCTGGCCACCGTTGGCTCGGTGTCACCTTATGTCGGCCTGTTCGGTACGGTCTGGGGCATCATGCACGCCTTCACTGGCTTGGCAGCGCTGGAGCAGGTCACGCTGGCCTCGGTGGCACCCGGCATTGCTGAAGCACTGGTGGCCACTGCCATTGGCCTGTTTGCGGCGATTCCGGCGGTAGTGGCCTACAACCGCTTTGCCCACGACATCGACCGTGTAGCCAACAAGCTGGAGACTTTCATCGAGGAGTTCTCCAACATCCTGCAGCGCAACCTCGGGGCGCAAAGCCCATCCGGTCATTAATCGCAACTCACAACCATGCCAGCGATCAAAACCCGTGGCCGCGGCCGCCGCACCATCAGCGAGATCAACATGGTGCCCTTCATCGATGTGATGCTGGTACTGCTCATCATCTTCATGGTGACGGCGCCGCTCATCACGCCCAGCATGATTGCCTTGCCCAAAGTGGGCAAAGCACCGGGCCAGCCACCCAAGCCGATTCAGATCATGATCAGCAAGGAAGAAGTCATCCAGATCAAATCAGGCAGCGAGCCGGTGACCACGAAACTGAGCGAGGTTGGCGCAGCCGTCAAGCGCCTGCAGCCCGCCGTGCCTGCGGGTGAGCAGATCACACCTGTGGTGATCAGCGCCGACAAATCCATCAAATACGAAACCGTCGTCAAGGTGATGGACGCACTGAACAAGGCTGGCGTAGCCCGCGTCGGCTTGTCGGTGCAAACGGGTAACTGAACCCGGCCCGCAACCCCCATGCCCAGCGCCGCCGACCGCCTCGAATTTGCACCGCACCGTGACCCGGGCGCGTTGCGGGCCTTCAGTCTGGCGATGGTGGCTCATGTGCTGCTGGTGCTGGCGCTGACCTGGGGCGTCAACTGGAAGCGCAGCAACCCCGACGTTTCATTTGACGCCGAGTTATGGTCCAGCGTGCCGCAGGAAGCCGCGCCTAAACCGGTGGAAGCGTTGCCGCCCCCTCCTCCTCCTCCTCCAGCGCCTGAACCGCAGGTCAAGGCGCCGCCACCTGCGCCCACGCCTGATGTGGACATTGCGTTGGAGCGGGAGAAAAAGCGCAAGCTGGAGCTCAAAAAGAAGGAAGCCGAACTTGCCAAGGCCAAGGCGGAGCAAGACAAGCTAAAAGAACTTCAAGTAAAAAAAGAAAAAGAATTGAAGGCTAAGGAAGATCTGGCCAAGCGTAAGGCCGATGAGAAAAAGGACGATGCAAAAGTTCTGGAAAAACGCAAACTGGCAGACGCAGCCGCCGAAAAACAGCGTCAGGAAAACATCAAACGCTCCCTTGGACTTGCGGGAGCCACGGGCAGCGCGGACGCGAAAGGTTCTGCGCAGAAATCCAGTGGCCCGTCTGCCAGCTACCCCGGCAAAGTGCGCGCCAAGGTCAAACCCAACATTGTTTTCACCGACGATGTCGCAGGCAACCCGACGGCGGAGGTGGAAGTACGTACCGCGCTGGACGGCAGCATCATCAGCCAGCGCCTGATCAAATCCAGTGGCAACAAGGCTTGGGACGACGCCGTGATCAAAGCCATCATCCGCACCGAAGCCATGCCACGCGATGTGGACGGCAGGGTACCCACGCCGATGATTCTGGAATTTCGCCCAAAAGATTAAATTGCCGGTTCGCTATTAACAAATTAGCAAACCAATCCCGCAACTAAACGGCAGTCTACGATTTTATTCGTAGACGATTTTGGCCAAACCCTGATCAGCCTGCGCCATCCAGCTGGCCAGCGCAGCATCCGTTGGGAAAAACTTGGCGGCCTCGCCCAGTTGCAACTCTGCCACCACGCTGTCACGTTTCAGGCTCAGGCGCACCGGCAAACCACGAACCACTTCGCCCTGCTCAGACATCTCGCGGCGTGGCGGAAAGTCCTTGACGATGCGCTGCACATCTGGCGCCTTGCCATTCACCGCCACGCGCAAATACTTGCCGAAGCGACAGCGCGCTGCGTCCAGATCCCACACCTGCGTGACCTTGAGCCGCGAACCGCCGGTGAAACGGTCCGCCTGCAACACGCCCTGCACAATCACCAGCTCATCGTCTTTCAGCAGGTTGCGGTTGGCGTTGATCAAGGCCTCG
>JBKJIV010000212.1:0-12076 GCA_046598365.1 Polaromonas sp.
GCGATGCGCCTGAGCCAGGGCCACCAGGCGGCGGCCCTTATTTTTTGGAGCGCGCTTGCCGGCTCGGGCAATGGGGCGGGCGGCGCCAGCGCGCGGCTGTTGTCCATGCCAGGTTCAAGCCGCGTCGGCCTGCGTTACCTTGTCAACGCCTCGGGGCAAGCCTTCGGGCGCGGACCTGAAGGCCGGGGTGATGCGTGGCGCATGCGCGGGAAGCCACCCGCCCCAGACTGGGTAGCGACGCAGCAGGTGAAACAAAAAGAAGTTGCGTATGGTGCGCCAGCGCCCGGATTCGAGCAGGTCTTCGGGGCCAATCTGTTTGCAGCCGTGCACTATGAGGTGGTCGAGCCGCTCACTCAGATGCCGGGTGAAGGCGCGGTCCTTGATCATGACATTGGCCTCCAGATTGAGAACCAGGCTGAGCGGGTCCAGGTTGCTGGAGCCAACGGTGGAAAGCTCGTCGTCAAACACCGCGACCTTGCCGTGCAAGGGCCGTTCGCAGTATTCATAAATGCGCACGCCGGCGTCCATGAGGTGGTGGTACAGCATGCTGGCGGCGGTTTTGACAATCGGCATGTCAGGCTCGCCTTGCAGAATGAGCACTACCTCCACACCGCGGCGCGCGGCCCGGCGCATTTCTTTGAGCAGGCGGTAGCCGGGGAAAAAATAGGCGTTTGCAATGACCACGCGCTTTTGTGCGGAGCGTATGGCAATGCGGTAGTGGCGCTCGATGTCGTTGGTGTGTTTGCGGTTGTCGCGGGTCACAAAAATGGCCGCGCCACCACTTTGGGCTTTTTCTGTCGGGCCGGGTGTGACGCCGCGCCAGGTTTCGGCGATGTTGTGTGCGTGCGCGGAGAAGCGCGCGCGGATGCGTGCGGCGAGTGTGATGCCTGCGTTGCGCTGGCCTGCGGCAAGCGCTTTGCGCACAAAGGTGTGGATGGTACCGACGATGGGGCCTTCCATCTCGACCGCATAGTCCTGCTTGGCCTGGGGCCCGAAATCCGCAAGGTGGTCGGCAGAGTAATTGATGCCGCCTACAAAAGCGCGCTGGCCGTCAACAACCACAATCTTGCGGTGCATGCGCCGAAACAGGTTGGTTCGCCAACCCCACAATTTGGGGCCTGGATCAAACGCATGCAGACGCACGCCAGCTTCAGTGAGGGTGGAAATAAATTCGTGCGACAGATCAGGTGAGCCGTAGTCGTCAATCGTCACATCCACATGGACACCACGCGCGGCTGCCTTGAGCAGGGCTGAGTGCAGCTCGTTCCCAACCTTGTCTTCAAACAGGATGAAGGTCTCTACCAGCACCTCATGTTTGGCTGCTGCGATGCACTCAAAGACGCGCGGAAAAAACTCTTCGCCGTTTTCAAGCAAGCGAAAGGTGTTGCCGTTTATCCATCTGCTCACAGCTCGATCTCCGCCGCTAGCGGCGCGTGGTCAGACAGATGCGACCAGGGCTTCAAGGGCAGCACGACGGGCGCGTGACCAATGGCATTGCGCACATAAATACGGTCCAGCTGCAACACGGGGAAGCGCGCGGGAAACGTCCGCGCAGACTTGCCGTTGGCCTGCACAAACACCTCATGCATGCCTGCGCCTTCGAGCAGCACCTGGTGCGCACGGCGTCGCCAGTCGTTGAAATCGCCAGCTGCGATAACCGGCGCACTGGGCGGTATGTCCTTGTGCACCATGTCGCACAGCATATTGAGTTGTTTGAGCCGGTGTGACTCGGCCAGACCCAGGTGCACACAGATGGCGTGTACATGGGTGTCTCGTCCTGGCACCTGCAGCACGCAGTGCAGCAGGCCGCGTCGCTCGGGCCCACTGATGGAGACGTCGCGGTTCTCAAAACTCACGATGGGAAACTTGGACAGCACTGCATTGCCGTGGTGGCCATTGGTGTACACGGCGTTGCGGCCATACGCAAACTGCGGCCAAATGCTGTCGGCCAGAAACTCGTAGTGCGGCGTCACAGGGTAGTTGGCAACCTTGCTTTCATGGCGCGCGTGCTCTCCGGTAACTTCCTGCAAAAAAACGACATCTGCACCCACCGTGCGCACTGCTTCACGCAGTTCATGCAGGATGAACTTGCGGTTGAAAAAGGTGAAGCCCTTGTGGATATTGACTGTTAACACCTTGATTGAAAAACTTAGCGCGGCGGCGGCAATGGCCTGCTGTGTTTCGGCCAGTGCGGCGGCCTCATCGGTGGGTGTCGCCTCGGCAATCACGGGTTCGTTGGCTTTGATGGGAGTTTCGGAAGAGGGCATGAGACGGACGGTACACGGAAAGATCCATTGTTATTCAGTGGTGCACAAAGTAACTGTAGGACAGCAAGCTTATTTGCTGGGCGTACGGTCTTTCAAATGGTCGCAGGGATGTGCCCTTTGTGCCGCCTTTGTAAAGGCGTATGTCCTACGCTTTTGAACGGAGCCCTCTGATGTGGCGTAAGCGAGATGGCAGCTAAATTTCTTACATCCAGAGCCCATCACGGACTGGTTTTGCAGAGTGCGGGCGAAACCCCCGTTTATGCAGATGTTCAATGGCAGGCGCAGCAAGTTAAGACACCACTGTCCTGTCAGATCTCTTAAAGGAGTTAGAAATGACCAAGTTCTCAATGAAAACCGTGCCCGCTGCAGTTGCCCTGATGGCCACCTTTGCTTTTTCCGCACACGCACAGACGAGCGTCAGCAACACTGGCGTACGTACCGGCGCCAACGCCAACATCAGCAGCGATGTACGCGCCAATGCCGCGTCCGGCGGTGGTTCGTCTGTTGGCACAAGCGCCAACGTAAATACCAACACCAATGCAAGCGTCGATAACTCCAACTCCGGCGGCGTGCGCGGTGCAGCATCCAGGACTGGCGAGCGCGTTGGAAATGCGGTGGGCCGTGCTGGCAGTGCCGTTGAAAGAGTGACGCGTCGTCCACGCACCGCTGTAAGCAACGGTGCAGCCCGCGCTGACCGAGGTATTCAGAAGGCCTTGCGCTCTGGCCCTCCCGCGTCGAGCACGGGTCCAGCGGTGGACAACTCTGCCGGCACGAATAGCCAGAAATAGCCGCCAATGCAGATTCCGAAGCTTTGGCGTCGGAGTCGTTTTAAGGCGCGGCCCGTTTTCGTAGAAACCAGTCGGGAGTCGCGCCTACAAAATGCTGGCGTGCAAACCGACGTTTTTTGCCAACTGGCCCCCGTATATTCTTAGAGAGGCCACAACTTCAAGAGGCCTCTTAAGAAGCCTCTTTTTTTAACCAAGGAAATTTCATGAACAAGTCAACCGTATCGATTATTCTGGCCGCAATGATGGCTACCTCCGGCTTTGCAGTCGCGCAGACAGCTACTACTACTGTCAAGCCAGGTGAGCAAGGCAGCCCAGCTGCAGCAGCATCTAAAGCAGCTACTGAGAAGGCTACGACCATGCCTGCTAGCGGTTCCGCAACCATGTCAACAAAGACCCGCAGCGATCCTACCAAGCCAATCGAAGCATCGACAGAACTTACCCCAAGCACTAAGGATGTAGGCTCAATGACTGCTGCGGAACGCAAAGCCATGCGCGCAGAGCGCAAAGCCGCACGTAAAGCCAAGCGCGAAGCGGCTATGGCTGGTGGTACCACGGTCAACAAGTCTGCTACAGCAGGCGTGGACAAGACCGGCTCTGGTGACGGCAAGGCAAAGAACTAAGGTTCAGCTACCCGCAACCCCGCTTGGCGGGTTTGCAATCAGCGCCCGTTCTCGAAAGAGAGCCGGGCGCTTTTTTTTGTTGGTGCAGCGCGACCCCTTGGGCTATGCCCGCCCGCCTATCGGGGCCCCGCTAGGCCGCTCAGCTTTTGTGATGCTGGCCGTGTTGCATCCCGCCGCGATGGCCGCGAGGACCCCCGCGCTGGCTGTCAAACAGTTTCTTCTGTTCCGCACTCAGCGAGGCGTAGAAGGTCTTGGTGGCTTCGTCACGCTTGTCCATGGCCGCGCTCATTTCAGTCATGCGCTGGGCCCGCATGGCTCGCATTTTGTCAATTCGCTCTGGCGTGGTGAGTTTGTTGAATTCGGCTCGTTGCTCGGCGCTTGGCCGCGCACCGTGGGCGGGGCGTTGCGTGGCTGCGGTATAGCTTGTCCAGGCGGACTCCTGCGCGGGCGTCAGTTTGAGACTGGCTTTCAGTTCAGCTCGGCGTTTGGCCATGTGTTCCTGCATCTTGGCAGGGTCATGACGGCGCTCGCCTGCCGGGCGATCACTTTTAGCGGGGGCAGCCATCATGGGGGCTGGCGGCGCCACGGTTTGGGCCGTGGCAGCCAGACCCATGGTGGCCATGATGCCGATCAGCAGCAGGCTGTTCACGGATTTCAGGGGTTTGAATACAGAGGTCATGGGAGAGCTTCCTTGCGGTAGATAACAAACCTGCTTCCGGGAGTCGGTGTCAGGCAGAAAGGAAGTTTGCGCTGGCTGTGTAAGAGTGCTGTGGCGTGTGCGTGAGCTTTTCGTAAAGTATTTACGACCTGGCCACGGCGTCTGCCTGCTTATTTTCCGAATAATTTTTTCAAGCCTTCGCCCAGACGATCACCCAACTCCATGCCTGCGCCGGTACCTGCTCCGGGCATGACCACCGTGCCAATGGCCGCTCCGAGCAGGGCTGCGCGTGACAGGGTGACTTCCGGTGCGTCCAGGGTGCCACCCAACGACAGCGGCACGCCCACGGTATCGGCCAGGTTCACGCTGATGCGTCCGCTCAGCTCCTTGGCTGGCGAAATTGCCACGTTGCCGGTTGCGCCAAGAAGGCCAGAGCTGGCGACGAGGTTATTTAACTGCACCGCCCGGCCTTGGGTGATGACTTGCCCGGCCAGTGTGTCCAGCTGCGTTTGGCCGCCGCGGCTCAGGCCCACGCTTTTCACGGCCTTGACGAGGTCCAGCCCATGCAGCACGGCATTTTTCACGGTGAAGCGCGTATCGGTCTGCAACGCGTCGATCAAGCCAGCCGTGGTTGCCGCCCGCGCGCTCAAGGTGGTGGAGGCATCAAGCTGGCCGCTTAAAGGCTTGTTGGGCACGGTCAGCGCGGCCACTTCAACGCCTTGCGTTTGCAGCTGGCCCTGCAACTCCAGCGCGCCTCCGCCCTGCGCGGCAGGTACTTGCTGCATACCGACACGCCCGGCCACCGTGCCGCCCCCAACCGCTACGCGCAGCGCCCACTGCCCGGCCTCTTCACGTTGGAGTGTGCTGTCAAGACCCGCCAGGTTGCCCTTCACCACTTTGAGTGACGCCTCGTCCGGCAGGTTGTCTGCTCCCAGGCGAATTTCGCCATTGACTGTGGTGCTGTCGCCTTTGGCGCTGATCCAGGTCACGTCGTCCAGCAGTGCGCGGCGCGGCAGCCAGTCGGTGACCGCTACGACCGGCGTAGCGGGGTCTGCCTGCAGTTTGTTGATCAGATCGGGCGTTTGCGCTTTAATGGCGGGAGCAGCCTGCTTCTTTTTTTGCAGCGCGAGCAACACCGCATCGATGGCTTGCTGGGGAAGCACCACCTGCCGCATAACAAGCGTGGCAATTTCCAGCCGACCGCGCAGCAGAGTGGCCCAACCGGGGCGCACCTCGACCCTGCCCAGCGAAAGGGCAGGCTTGCTTTGCACGCTGACGCTGTCCAGCGCCAGGGCCGGCACCGGCCATATTGCAACCGTGATGCTGCCGAGCTGCACGGGCAGACCCAGCGCCGCCGTAGCTTCGGCCTCCATGCGCTGGCGAAAGTCGTTGCTACCGACCCAGCTTTGCAGCATGAGCGTCACGGCGCCCAGGAAGAGCACGGCGACTGCCGCCAGAGCGACCAGCCATTTGATGATTTTTGACATATCGGTATTGTGGCTACTTCATTGTCCGTGCTGACACAAATCCAGCAACCTGTCCTGCACACGCTCATTGGTATCGGCTCACACTGGGCGCTTGTCACTATCTACCGGACTTTTCCTTATGCCTTCTTTGTTCAAACCCGCGCAAGCGGGTAGCCTTGATCTTGCCAACCGCATTGTGCTGGCGCCCCTCACGCGCAACCGCGCGCCTGATGCCATTCCGACCCCGCTGATGGCAACCTACTACGCCCAGCGCGCCAGCGCCGGTCTGCTGATCACCGAGGCCACCGCCATCAGCCAGCAGGGGCAAGGCTACTCTGATGTGCCGGGCCTGTATGGGACCGAGCAGCTCGACGGCTGGAAGGGAGTCACTCAAGCGGTGCATGCGGCGGGCGGCAAAATTGTGGTGCAGCTGTGGCACGTGGGCCGGGTTTCGCACACCGATCTTCAGCCCGAGGGTGGAAAGCCGGTGGCGCCTTCGGCCATCACCGCCAAAACCAAGACGGTGTTGATCCGGGACGGCGCGCCGGTGTTTGTAGAGACTTCCGAGCCACGTGCGCTGGACGCCGGAGAGTTGCCCGGCATTGTGCACAGTTATGAAACCGCCGCACGCAACGCGGTGGAAACGGCAGGCTTTGATGGCGTGGAAATCCACGGCGCCAACGGATACCTGCTGGACCAGTTTCTGAAAAGCGGCTCCAATGAACGAACAGATGACTACGGCGGCAGCATTGAAAACCGCGCCCGCCTGTTGCTGGAAGTGGTGCGCGCAGTCACCAGCGCCGTGGGCGGGGGCCGCACTGGCATTCGCCTGTCGCCAGTGACGCCGGCCAATGATGTGCATGATCCCGAGCCGCAGCAGTTGTTTGACCACGTCGTCAAACAACTGGCCACGCTGAATCTGGCATACATCCACGTGATCGAAGGCGCAACCGGCGGGCCACGCGATCTTGCTGACCGGCCATTTGACTACGCCGCGCTGAAAGCTGCGTATCGCGCAGCGGGCGGAAAAGGTGCGTGGATGGTGAACAACGGTTACGACAAGGCGCTGGCCGAGCAGGCCGTGAAAGACGGGGCCGACTTGATCGCCTTTGGCCGCCCCTACATTGCCAATCCGGATCTGGTGCGCCGTCTGCGCGAAGACGCACCGTTGAACACGCCGGACAAAGCCACGTTTTACGGTGGCGGCGCCAAAGGCTACACCGACTACCCGGCGCTGGCCTGAGGGCATGACGCCAAGTGAATCCGGGTGACTCAGAGCGCGCGCTGGCGCCATGCCAGCGCAGCGCCCAGCCACAGGGCGATGGCTGAAAACACCAGGCCGCGCGCCAGGCCGCCGGGGCCATCGGCGATCCAGCCCACCACTGTGGGCCCGACGATCTGTCCCGCAGCAAACACCACCGTGAAAGCGCTGATGCCTGCGGCCCACTGAGAAGGCGGCAGGTTGTGGCGCACCAGCGCGGTGGTTGACGCAACCACCGACAGAAACACTGCGCCGAACACCACGCCTGACAGCAGCACCAGCGGCCAGTGACCCGTCAGCGCGGGCAGGACTGTAGCCGTGCCAAGCAGCGCGTTGAGTTTGCTCAGCGCGCGGCCGTCTTTGTGGCGGTCCAGCAGGGAGGCCCAGATGCGTGAAGAGGCGATGACCGCCACGCCCAGCAGGGCATAAAAAGTGGTCACCGCTGCTGGGCTGCTGCCTCGCTCTTGCAGCAGTGCGACTACAAAAGTCATGTAGCCGATGTAGCCCACACCAAACATGGCGTACCCCGCGAGTGCCAGTGCAAGGGGTCGCCAGGAAAAGTGCGCATCAAGGTTTGCAGGGCCATGCGCTGCGTTGGCGGCAAGGCGGCGCAGCGCTTGTGCAGGCCACAGCAGGACGGCCGTTGCGGCCATACATACCAGGGCCAGTGCCCACCAGGCCCAGGCCCATCCGTGCGCTTGCTGCGCGGCAGCCTGCAGTACCGCTGGGACCAGCCAGGCCGACAGCACAATACCGAGGCCCGTTCCGCCGTAGTACAGGCCTATCAAAAATCCGCCTCGGGCTGGCTGCAGCGCGCCCAGCCGCGCTGCGATCAGGCCGCCCGCGATGAAAACAAATGCGCTGGCCACGCCCGCCAGCAGCCGCTGGACAAGCAAAGGCACAGCTTCCGTAAAAAATCCGCTCAAGCCCATGAACACACTGGCCAATAGTGCGCCCGCCAGCAACAGTGCAGACGGCCCGTATGCCCGCATCAGGCGCGGTGTCAGCAGTGCGCCCACCAGGTAGCCCAGCGCATTGGCGGTGTTCATGGCCCCGGCCAGCGTGTAAGACCATCCCAGGTCGGCACGCATGGGTAGTAACAGCAGGCCGTATGCGAAGCGCGTGATGCCCAGGGATATGGCTGCGCCCAGTGACAGCGCCAGCGCAAGCAAGACCAGCTGCGAGGGGGAAGGGGGTGAGGTGGGGGGTGTTTGCACGGGAGGCTTCATTTTGCGGCATGTGTGTCGGGGGTGTCGTTGCGCTCCAGGACGGCGCACCCTCCCTTGTCCTACAGGGCCTTGCGTGTGCTGCTGATTCGGTGTGTCCGCTCATCTTTTATGATTATTTTCAGAAGATTTTCAGGCAGCACACTGCTTTTCAGGAGACTCATGATGTTGAAGTACGCCATTATTTTTGCGATTATTTCGCTCATTGCCGGTGCGTTGGGTTTTGGCGGGATTGCTGCGGGGTCCGCCGGCATCGCCAAAATTCTGTTTGGTCTTTTCCTGATCCTCGCCGTGATCTTTATTGTGCTGGCCGCACTGGGCGTGGGCGCTGTCAAAAAGGTGCTGAAGTAGATGCCTCATTCGGTGATGTGGACGACTCATTTCATGTCTGCAGTAGATCCCGGCAAACCGGATGACAAATTGGCAGTGGGGCACTCAAGGAACGCCGTCGTTCAGCGGGCCAGCATTGCGCAGCTATTGCTGGTCGCTCGGTTGCGCGCCCGCAACCGGCGTGATCTGGCTGTCGACTCTCTGGAGCGGGCTGCGCAGGTGATTCTGGTCACCTGCAAAAGCTGGTTTTCCTCCGGACCAAAAAATGTAGAAATCAAGGGCGCGACAGAAGTCCCCCTTGAGAACAAAGAAAGCTCAGATGCACACCGCAACGATTGATTGCCTCCTTGACTACGACGTAGCAAGCCCAACACATTTTTGTTTCAATATCGAGGCGGCTTTTCATGAAGACCACCGCGTGGTTCAAGAGCGCTTGAGTGTCACGCCCAGTGTCAAGGTGCGCCACTTTTGTGATGAGCGCACGGGCAACCGCTTCTTCCGGCTCGACGCGCCAAGGGGCTTGCTGTCCGTCAACTACCACGCTCAGGTGGAGCTGCATCACACGCCTGTGCCTTTGTACCTGGAAGAAGTAGCTGTTACGGGTGTGCCAGATGATGTGCTGCGCTATCTGATGCCCAGCCGCTACTGCGAGTCCGACATCATGAGCCGGGCCGCGCAGCAGTTGTTTGGGCACTTGTCGCCGGGGCTTTCCCGGGTGCGGGCGATTGAAGCCTGGATTTTTGAGTCCATTTACTACATGCCCGGGTCCAGCATTTCAACCACGACTGCACAGGAAGTGTTTGTGCAGCGCGCTGGCGTCTGCCGCGACTTTGCACATTTGGGCATTACGCTGTGTCGGGCGCTGAACATACCTGCCCGACTGGTGGTGGGATACGTGCATTTTGATGAACCGCCGCAGGATTTCCACGCCGTGTTTGAAGCGTGGCTGGACGGGCGCTGGGTGCTGTTTGATCCGACCCGGATGGCGCCCAATGAACGGCTTGTGCGGGTAGGCACCGGGCGAGACGCCAAGGACGTGGCGTTTGCCACCATATTTGGCGCTGTGCAAATGATGCGCAAGGAGCTGACCATAGACGAGGGCGATATGCTGCCGGGCCACCCGGCCGGAAATCCGTCACCTGACGTTTCGTTGGAAACGGCTTGAGCGGGCCCTGAGGCCTGCCGCCGCTTAAGTGGCGTAAGTCCTGTCGAGCCGGTCCAGTTTGCGGATCAGCGAGGGCCAGACAAATGCGCCGCCCATACCGCCGGTTTGCACCCGCATGGCCTCGGATACGCCTTTGACAATCAGCGGATTGACTTGCGTGAGTTCACCGCCCGTTTGGGCATCGATCTGGATGCGGCAGGTGTTCTCGAAGGTGTACATGCTCAGAAATGCATCTGCGATGGTTTTACCAACCACCAGCAGGCCGTGATTGCGCAGCATGAGAAAGTTGGCGCGGCCCAGATCAGCCTGCAGGCGCGGCTTTTCGTCGTCACGGAAGGCCACGCCTTCATAGTCGTGATACGCCAGCGAGGCCAGAACGAAGGTCGATTGCTGGCTGATGGGCAAGATCCCGTTTTTTTGCGCACTGACTGCAACCCCTGCCCGGGTATGGGTGTGCATCACGCAGCCCGCATCTGCCCGCGCTTCGTGTACCGCGCTGTGAATAACAAAGCCTGCCGGGTTAACCGGAAAGGGCGACTCAATCACCTTGTTGCATTGGTCGTCCACCTTGACCAAGCTGGACGCCGTGATCTCGTCAAACATCAAACCATATGGATTGATCAGGAAGTGGTGTGCGCCGGTGCCAGAGACCGATTCAGGCAGCTTGGCGCTGATGTGGGTGAACACCAGATCGCTCCATCCATACAGTGCGGTCAGGCGATAGCAGGCGGCAAGGTCGCAGCGCAGTTGCCATTCTTCCGCGCTGACCAGCTCTTTCAGTGAGGGGATATGCATGGCGTGTCTCCCGTGGGGTATTGATTAAGAAGCCCTTTCTGCGCGCCGCAGATGAGTGCCTGACAGCGTACAGCAATTGTCTGAGATGCCTGTATCCGCCGGGACACGCTGCCCGTCAGGCGGCCAGACGGGCGCTGGCAAACAGCACCTGGTCAATCACCGCCTGCACGCTTTTGACATGAGCGGCGTTAACCAGCTTTCCTTCGGCGTCAAACGCATCCCCCGCGCGGCCCAACGCGAAGGCCTGAGGCGCGACCCAACACTGCGCGTTGAGCAGCAGTGGCGCGAGATGGCTTTGCGAGCGCAGTCCGCCCAGGGCGCCGGGTGATGCGCTGAGCATGCCGACAACCTTGCCCGTGAAGGACTTGTTGCCGTCCTGCCAGGCCGGGTCGCTCTTGACCGGGCTGGACGCCCAGTCGATGGTGTTTTTGAGCAGGGCGGTGTAGCTGCCGTTGTACTCGGGTGAGCAGATGATCCAGGCCGGGTGGTCGAACATGATTTGCTTGAGCTTCATCACGTCTGGGGGTGTGCCTTTCGCCTCGAGGTCGGCGTTGTACATGGGGATGTCGAAGTCGGCCAGCTCGATGTGTGTGACGGCTGCGCCGGAAGCGCGCGCCAGTTCGGCGGCGGCATGGGCCAGTTTGCGGTTAAAGGAGTTCAGGCGGGTGCTGCCTGCGAAGACGAGGAGTTTGGAGGGCGTGCTCATGGCTTGAATTGCACCACAGGCTGTGGGGCAATGCGTTGATACCGGTGGGAAGGCGTAAAAACGACTAAAATGTACGAAACACCTACTTTTGTACAAAATGCACACCATCCCCCTCAGTGAATTCCGTGCCCATGCCTCCGCCATGATTGATCTGGTCGAGCGGGGGGAAACCGTGCGGATTTTGCGGCATGGCAAGTTGGTCGCTGAACTGGTTCCGCCCAAGCCGGAGACTCCTTCGAAAATACCCAGCTGGAAGCGACCGATCACTCCGCTGAATATTGTCAGGCCTGACGGAAAAACCGGTGCCCAACTCATCATCGAAGAGCGAGAGAGCGGCTGGTGATGCGTATTCTGTTTGACACTTCCGCGCTGTACAAGCGCTACAACATTGAAGCCGGACGGGACCAGGTGCTGGCCGCTGGCGACCGCGCCACAGAGGTCGTGGTGGCTGCGCATTGCAAGTCTGAAATTGCTTCAGCGCTGAACCGCAATCGACACGATGGGCTGCTCAACGGCGATGATTACGGAAGAATCATGCGCGATGTGCAGGGCGATTTTGCAGATTTCACCTTGGTCGCGCTGGATGCCCAGGTGGAGGCGCATTCGATTTCAGCCATGGAAATAAGCCGGCTACGTGCCATGGATGCCTTGCACGTCGGTAGCGCCCAAGCCGCACGGGTCGACTTGTTTGTGACGGCGGACCGCCGACAGGCTCTGGCCGCACAGGCCGTGGGTCTGAAGACAGAATTGATAGCGGCTTGACTTGCCAGTGCGCTGAAAGATAGACATGTTTT
>JBKJIV010000020.1:0-36735 GCA_046598365.1 Polaromonas sp.
CCTTACGATGCGATGATGAATTTCGTGTTTGTCCATGGGGTCCGCCTTGAAGTGCAGCGCATTGCCGGCGCGGCAGCGCGAGCACCTCTTGTTTTTCTGCATGAAGGCCTGGGCTCGATCAGTCTGTGGACGCAGCGCGGCCAGAGCTGGCCAGAAGCGCTGTGCCGGGCCACTGGTCGCGCCGGGCTGGCGTATTCACGGCGCGGTTATGGCCAGTCTGACGCGGTGGGCGATGTGCGCGGCGCCGGTCGGCTGGCTCCAGACTACATGCACCGCGAAGCCTGGGAGGTGCTGCCAGCACTACTGGCCAGCCAGCACATGGAAAAACCCGTTCTGCTGGGCCACTCGGACGGCGCGAGCATCGCGCTGCTGCACGCCAGCCGTTACCACGCCACAGCCGTCGTTGCGATGGCGCCGCACCTGATGGTCGAAAACGTAGCCGTGCAAGCCATTGCCGCAGCCACCGTGGCCTTTGAGTCGGGGCCGCTGCGCGAACGCCTGGCGCGTCATCACGCCGACGTGGACGGCGCATTCTGGCAATGGAACGATGTCTGGCTCTCGCTCGCCTTCCGCAGTTTCGACATTCGCCCGGACTGCCGCCGCATCAGCGCCCCGCTGCTCGCAATTCAAGGCCTGGGCGACGAATACGGCACGATGGCCCAGCTTGACGGGTTGGGGCTGGCCGGGCCGCAAACCGAGCAACTTCGACTGGCCGATTGCGGGCATTCGCCGCAGCGCGACCAGCCCGACAGCACCCTGGCGGCGATTGCCGAGTTTCTGCGCCTGCTGCCCTGACGCTATAGATTCAGTAGCTGTTTGCGCCCGTTAGATAAGGGCTGGAGGCACTTTTGACGATAGTTCCAAGACAGGTCAGGCGGAAATGCGTGCCAGATCTTCGGCCGTCAGCCAGCGCCACTGACCCTGCTTCAGTTCAACCGGCAAGTCCAGCGCGCCTATGCGCGAGCGGTGCAGGCCGCCCACCTCCTCCACCCGATTACCGACGGCAGCAATCATGCGTTTGACCTGGTGGTACTTGCCTTCGGTCAGCGTCAGGCTCAACCCATGCTCACCGGTTTTTTCGCAGGCGGCGGCGCGTACCGGCTTCGGGTCGTCATCCAGCACCACACCGGCCAGCAGCTTGGCCACCTGCTTGTCATCGACCGGGTGTTTGGCCCTTACCTGATAGACCTTGGCCACGTGGTGTTTGGGCGAGCTCATGCGGTGGATAAACTTGCCATCGTCCGACAGCAGCAGCAGGCCGGTGGTGTCCTGGTCCAGTCGGCCCACCGCCTGCACCCCCGCTGCCGCGCCGCCGCCGCGTTGGCGGATCGGCGCTGGCAGCAGGGTGTAGATGCTGGGGTAGGTGCTGGGTTTTTGCGAACACTCGTATCCCGCCGGCTTGTGCAGCATCAGGTAAGCCTTGGCATGGTATTCCCATGCCACGCCCTGTACTGTGAATTGCAGGCCGTCTGCTACAAATTCCATAGCTGGATCCACACACGGGACACCGCATACAGCCACATATCCCTGTTGAATCAGGCCTGCACAGACGCGCCGCGTGCCGAAACCCTGGGAGAAAAGAATGTCTTGAAGTTGCATGGTGACCATGGCCGTATTGTCGCCCGGCAGATCGAGCCGCCCGCCTACCTGGCGAAGCGGCTGCTTCCCGCAGCGGGTGACCGTCACGCGGCTTAAATTGCCTTGCATTGCGCGGCGGCGCAACGCCGCCGATGCGCGCGCTGAGGCCGCCAGTCTTCATTCCAACCGCAGGGCATGGGCAGCACCAAGATGATCAAGAAAAAACGCCTAATCATGACCGTCTTCATGACCTCTCTCGTCACGCTGGCCGTTGTGCTGCTTGCGGCCAACTTCAGCACCGGCGAGAAAAACGTCAAGCGCGAATTGCCCCGCCTGTACAACACCCATCACCCGCAGTACCTGCGGGTGATGGGGTCGCTGCTGGGGCCTGCGGTGGTGGACGGCAACCGGGCGCAAGAGCTGCTCAACGGCGACCAGATCTTCCCGGCCATGCTGGCCGCCATACGCGGCGCGCAACGCAGCATCACGTTTGAAACCTACATCTACTGGTCGGGCGACATCGGCCGTGAGTTTGCCAACGCGCTGACCGAGCGGGCAAAG
Organism: Polaromonas sp.; assembly: GCA_046598365.1. Classification (GTDB taxonomy): domain Bacteria; phylum Pseudomonadota; class Gammaproteobacteria; order Burkholderiales; family Burkholderiaceae_C; genus Polaromonas. Next base: position 2,140 of record JBKJIV010000020.1, read on the forward strand.
GCTGGCGTCAAGGTACATGTGCTGCTGGACTGGGTTGGTAGCGCCAAGATTGACGACTCCTTCCTTGAAAAAATGGAGGCGGCGGGGGTGGAAATCCGCAAGTTTCACAAACCCCACTGGTACAACTGGGGGCGCATGAACAACCGCACCCACCGCAAGCTGCTGGTGGTTGATGGCCAGACCGGCTTCACTGGCGGGGTCGGCATCGCCCCGCAGTGGACTGGCACCGGGCAGGACGCCGATCACTGGCGCGACTCGCATTTCAGCATTCAGGGCCCGGCGGTGGCCCAGATGCAGGCCGTCTTCATGGACAACTGGCTCAAGGTCACCGGTCAGGTGATGCACGGCGAAACCTACTTCCCGGCGCTGGCACCGACAGGCAATAGCCGCGCCCAAGTATTTTCCAGCTCGCCGTCGGGCGGCAGCGAAAGCATGCAGCTGATGTACCTGCTGTCTATCACGGCCGCAGCACGCAGCATTGACCTCTCAAGCGCCTACTTTGTGCCCGACGAGTTGACCAGCAAGGCGCTGACCGAAGCGCTCAAGCGCGGCGTCAAACTGCGCATCATCACACCCGGCGAAATCATCGATACCGACACCGTGCGCGCGGCGTCACGCGGAACCTGGGGTCCGCTGCTGCAGGCAGGCGCCGAGATTCATGAATACCAGCCCAGCATGTACCACGTCAAGGCCATGGTGGTGGACAAGCTGCTGGTCTCGGTCGGCTCAACCAACTTTGACAACCGCTCCTTCCGCCTGAACGACGAAGCCAACCTCAACGTCTTTGACGCTGCCTTCGCCGCGCGCCAGACCCAGGTGTTTGAAGACGATCTCAAACGCTCACGCCGGGTGACCTACGAGCAGTGGGAGGCCCGCCCGCTGAAGGAAAAAGTCATGGAGCGTTTGGCGCTGCTGCTGGGCTCGCAGCTTTAAAAAGCTGCCGTGAACGGCAGTCGGATCGTTCGCGCGCAAGCGGGATCAAAAACCGCTGTGGGAAGGGGCGGAAATGTGATGCGTGGTTTTCCTGGCATCAGTTTATGTGTCAACGGATCCACCGGACTTAGCGCGGCGGCCTCATCCATGCCCGCCACCGCGGACGCTGACGGCCAGCTTTCATTGGCCCGGATGGCGGGCTGCTCAGTCGCACCCGCCGGGCAGGATGAACCTGGCCGTAAGTTGCTACCTTCGCTCGGCCAGCAGCCTGGACATGTTCTCAATCGCCGCGGGGGCTACTCTCTTCAGGAGGCCCCGCGTCTCCACGACGGTCGGGTGGTTGCTCTCGCCTATGCGTCCCAGTGGGTTGAGCCGCGATTCGCGCGCCCAGGATGCCAGGGCTGGATAGGCGCCGCGTGCCCGCTCGCTTGCCAGCCGCGCCATGTAGGCAGTGAGGTAGTCGGCGCTCTGCTCCCAGTAGCGGATGGGGCGGCACAGGCGGTTCTTTTCCTCGTCGCTGTCGATCGTCGCCTCGGCCACGCCCAGCAGGGCAAATTGCTGGCAGGCAAAGCCCCACATGATGGGCTGTACCGTCAGGCGACCGGCTTCGAAGATCGGGCGCAGCGGCGGGCGCGCCAGGCCGGCGGCGGCGCAGTGGATGTAGACGGCGTCCTCGGGCATCGTGACTTCACCCTGGTCCAGCAGCATGCTGCCGCGCCCGAGGCGGCGCACCCGACCGAGCCGGACCACGTCCGTGATCTGCCGAAGCAGCGCGACTTCGACCTCGCTCAGGATGGCCCCGTGCAACATCGTCGGCATGACTGTCGGATCAACTCGCAGAAAAAAGCCATCTGCTTCGAGGCGCAGGAAAACCTCATCCACGGACTTGGCCTGTGCCATCGCCAAGAACTGCAGGCCGATGCCCGCGTAAAACTCGGGAAGAAAGGTGTGTGGCTGGTGGAAGCGACGATTCAGCCACCAGCCTTCGCGCGGCTTCACCCAGCGGATGGAGGATGGCGCAACGCCGTTCGTAAGCAGCCAAACGCAGGTGTCCATGGCCGTCTTTCCCGCGCCTATGACCACAAATGTTCCCGCACGTCCAGCCAGTCGGGTCACGTCGCCTGCAGGGATGCATTGCACACCTTCGTCCACCTCGAAGGGCGGTTTGCTGGTGGCCGGAATGTTGCCTTCCAGGTAAGTGGTGTCCACCAACTTGCGATTGACGCGGACTTCTTGCCTGGCGCCCGTAAGGCGGGAGACGAAGTGGTGGCAGTCACCTTCGCCACCGACATAGTCGCTGCAGGGGAAAAAGCGTACGCGTCCGGTCGGCAGGAAATGCTCTTGCATCACATGCGCAAAGTAGGCGCGTAGCTCGTCGGCGTTGGCCGTTTCGTAGAAGCCGGCATTCAAGCCTGCGCGGTCGATGGCGTCCTTGCCCAGCGGCACCGAATCGACGCCATAAAAGGCTGATGGCTGGTGCAGCCGTACGAAAGGATAGGCGTCCAGCCAATGCCCGCCAGGTGCGTGGCGCCGGTCGATGATCGTGACACCCGCGTCAGAGTGCGAGAGCAGCGCATCGGTGAGCGCCATCCCCGCAGCACCGGCCTCGACCACCAGGTAATCGGTTTCAATCATGTCCGACATGGCTTGCCTCCAGTTGGATCGGGCGGCTCGGCAAAGCGGTAGAGGCCCGATCCGCGCATACTACCTCGGATCGAAATGGCCGTCGAGCGGACGGTACATCAGCCTTCCGATGCGAAATCGTCTTGCGCGCGGTGAAGTCGGTGGCGGTGCCCATGGGTCGTTTCCTGTGCGGTGGTGTTGAAATGGGTTTTTGAACGGCAAACGTTGCAGTTCGATGGCTACACTGTCCGCCGGGGCAACCCTCCCCGTCCTCTAAACCTCCTCAACATCTGCTAAACGTTCTCAAGGATGTTGTCGTCCTTGAAGTCTCATGCACGATAACTACCACTTCGATCGCTGTGAAGTCAGACCGGCCGAGCGGCTGTTGCTGGTGGAAGGTGTGCCTGCGGTGGTAAGTGCCCGTGCTTTCGACCTGCTCTTGTGCCTGCTGGATCACCGGGATCGGGTGACCTCCAAGCATGAAGTCCTTGAAATGGTCTGACCGGGCCTGGTGGTTGAAGAAAACAATTTGTCGGTGCAGGTATCGGCCCTGCGCAAACTGTTGGGGCCTAAGGCAATCACCACGATTTCATATCGCATTTATTTGCGGCACAGCGCACTAGGGGTGTGAGCAATTCGGGCCGCGTAACCACGCGCCCTGCCGTCCTGTAGGGCCCTGTCGGGGCAGCGCTGTGTCGCCAGGCAGTTCGGCGCGCGGTTTGGGATGATGTGGCGCATATCCTTGGAAAATTAGGCTGTCATCTCCGGTAAACCAGTTTGCTCGGGCCAGTTTACGGTGCGATACTTGAGCTCATGCGGTTTGCAGTCCTATCCGTCGACTAGAGGTATTGCGCTAAGTATTTTGAGTCGAAAGCGCGAATCGTCGTAGCGGGAAATTTGAGACGGCGACCAGCTATCCGAGCGCGCATTGACGACCCTCGTGGATTGTGGGAGAACCTAAATCTTCCGGCACGTCAATCACGACCAGTCTGCATTCTTTGCCGGCCTCGGGCGGTGATGAGTAGATGTCCGGAGCAGCCGTCCACGTGCCGACCGGCCACTGGCGACTGTGCGTTCAAGAGGAACATGCATTGATGACTTCACTCGCAATCTGGTTGACGCAGAACGGTCTTGAGCAGTACGCAGCGCGCTTCGAGGAGAACGACCTCGATCTCGATGTCGTTGCGACGCTGACAGATGCCGATCTGGTGTCGCTTGGCGTTTCGTTGGGCCATCGTCGCAAGTTGATGGCTGCTGCGGCGCTTTTGCATGCGCGCGCGCCGGCCCCGGTGTCTGGGCGGCAGGCGGTGGCGGCCAGTCCGGCGTCCCAAGTCGAGCGTCGGCAGGTGACCGTTCTGTTTGCCGACCTGGTTGGGTCGACTGCTCTTTCGGCGAGGCTGGACCCCGAGGAAATGAGCCTGTTCCTGCGCCGCTACCAGAATACCTGCACCGCGCGTATCGCCGCCAACGAGGGCCATGTCGCCAAGCTGATGGGCGACGGCGTGATGGCCTATTTTGGTTTTCCACTGGCCAGTGAAACCGCAGCCGAGTGCGCCGTACGCGCCGGTATCGAAGTGGTGCAATTCGTGTCGACGCTTGTTCAGCCCGACGGTCAGGCAGCCCGGGCGCGGATCGGCATTGCCACCGGCGTGGTCGTCATCGGCGAACTGATAGGTACCGACACGGCGCAGGAACGAAGCATCGTTGGAGATACTCCCAACATGGCAGCGCGCCTCCAGGCGTTGGCAGAACCGGGAGAGGTGCTGGTCAGCGAAATCACGAAGCAACTCACGGGCCGCTTGTTCGAGTCAGAATTCAGGGGTGTGCACGATCTGAAGGGCTTTGCGCAACCCATTCCCGTCTGGCGCATGGGACACGAACTCGACATCGAGAGCCGCTTTGATGCCGTGCGTTCCGTGCCCGCGGTCGATGGCGTCTTCCTGGGGCGCGAGCGTGAGCTTGAATTCATTCTCAGCGCGTGGGCAGCGACCGCTCGCGGCGAAGGGCACGCCATCATGTTGTGCGGGGAGGCAGGCATGGGCAAGTCGCGCCTGCTCGAAGTCATCGCGGCAAGCCTGAAAACGATGCCGCACCGCCTGCTGCGTTGCCAGTGTTCACCCTTTCACCGAACCAACCCACTCTTTCCCATCGCGCAACTGTTGCGCCGGATGGCCGATGTACGCGCCGAGAAAAGTGCAGCCGACAACGTCGGCGCGCTCGTGGGCTTTCTCAAGTCCTGCGACCTCTTTAGCAGGCACGCCCAGCTGCTTCTTGCGGAATTGCTGGATCTGTCGTCTGGCGATGAAATTTCGGCCATGGAAATGACCAAGCCGCAGAAGAAGGCGGCGACCCTTGATCTACTGGTCAAACTATTGTCGAATGCTCCTGGTGCACTCCCTACCCTGCTGCTGGTCGAAGATGCGCACTGGATCGATCCGACGACCCAGCAGCTGCTGGGCATGCTGATCGCAAAGATAGACACGGCATCGATGCTCGCCGTTGTCACACACCGGCCGGAGTATGTGGCTCCTTGGGCGGACCTGCCGCAGGTGACCACACTGGCCTGCAAGAAACTGGGGCCGGCCCATTGCCAGAACCTGATCCGTGCCGTCTCTGCGCGGTTTGCCCTGCAGCAAGATGTGATTGATGAGATTGTTCGTCGCAGCGATGGCGTTCCGCTGTTTATCGAAGAGCTCACCAGAGCTGTCGTCGAGTCGCGTTCGGTCCAGACCGCGTCCGTTCCGGTCAGCCTGCGCGACTCACTGACCTCCCGGCTGGATCGGTTGGGTGCGGCGAAGGATGTTGCCCTGGTCGCCTCAGTACTGGGGCGCCAGTTCGGCTTCGGGCTGCTGTGCGCGCTGATAGGCGCCCCCGCGGATGAGCTGCGCGAAACCCTCGAACGGCTGCGGCACGCGGGCATCATCCTGCGCGTCGAGGCAGAAGACGAGACGCGTGACGAATACAGCTTCAGCCATTCGCTGGTGCAGGAGGCGGCTTATGAATCGTTGCTGAAATCACGACGCCAGGCGCTGCACGGCAAAGTCGGCGAAATTCTTGGCGCAGGAGGGGATGCGGCTGCCCAGGTCGAGCCTGCAGTCCTGGCCCATCACTATGGTCGGGCCGGCCGTCCTGCAGAGGCTGGGCGTCTGTGGATCGAGGCAGCGGAATCGGCAGTCGACAGATCGGCGTTTGCAGAATCAATGGCCTGCCTTGACCACGCACTGGCGGAGGCCGAGCTCGTTCAGGACTCACAGGAGCGCGACCTGATCAGGCTGGACGCACTGCTGAGGCGTGGCACGACCAACATCATCCAAAGTGGGCCGCTGAGCCCAGAGGCGGAAGCGGCACTCACCGAGGCGCACCAGCTGGCGCATAAGACAGGCCTCGTGCGCCCCTTGTTCCAGGCAACCTGGGGGCTCTATCTGCACGCGGCTACCACTCGTCGCTTCGACCTGGCAGACCAGCACGGACGCGCCCTGTCCGAGCTTGTCGGCCAGATCGACGGCGACGACTTTCGCGTGGAGGCCCTGCACCATCGCTGGGGCATCTCCTACTTCAAGGGCAACCTCCGGTCTCAGATAGAGTTCTCTGAAGAAGCGACGAAGATCTATGTGCCAGAGAAGCATCACCACTTTGCCCATGTCTTTGCCGGCCACGATGCCGGGGTGTGCGCATTTTGTGTCATGGCTGGAGGACTGAATCTGACGGGGCGCATTACCGAGGGCGGTCGTGCCATTCGGCAAGGAATGGAACTGGCCGAGTCGCTGAGCCACCCTATGAGCATCCAGTTTGCACTGGCTGTCTCGGCCATGGCGCACTACCTGACCGGCCAGTTCGACCAAGCTGCACCCCTTGCTAACAGGCATCTGGACATTGCCAACCGCTATGGATTTGTTACTGCCACGCCGTGCGCTACGTTCCTGCTGGCGGCGCTTGAGCTGCGTAACGGCCCTGCTGTTGGGGCGGTTGAAAGCCTTGAAAAGAATCTCGATGGTGCGCTTCGTTTTGGCTTACACGGCTTGTATCCGGCAGCGATGCTCGCACAGGCACTGACTGAAACGGGGCGAGCGCAGGAGGGATTGCAGGTCCTGGACAAGGTGCTGGCGTCGACACCTGATCCTGAGATTGGCGCTTACATGCCGGAGATTTGGCGCATCAGAGGTCAGGCAGCACTTGCTGCATCACGCGACAACGCAGATATTGCGCAGAGCTACCTGGCAACCGCGCTGTCGATAGCGACTCGACAGGAAGCAGACATGCTGCGCCTGAGGGCAGCGACAGACTTGGCACAACTGCTCGCAGAGCGCGGGCAAGTTGACCAGGCGCGCGCCACGCTCGCGCCAATACTTTCGCAACTGCCCGATGCGTGCGCATGCCAGGAACGAACGACGGCGCAACGCATGCTTGCGCAGCTGGCATGACGCATGAGATCACCCTCAGTGTTCTCGTCATCGCCCGCTCTTGAGAGTGCCGCGAGCGTGACATCTGCCACGCCGATATCGAGGCTAGGTGACGCGCCTCGTCCAATGAAACGCTCTCCCCTACTCCAGTCAGACCCCTGGGTTACGAAAGCCGTCGTAGCCCATTTGAGAGGGCAGTCGCTCAATCTGCTGTCGTCGGCAATGGTTGAACGTTTCACAAGATGGGTAACCTGACCGCAAGTGGGGGACGCTAGTAGGCAAGTGGACGGATAGATAAGGGTGCAATCCGGCGATTCGCAAAAGCTGTGTCAACGACTTCAAGTCTGCAACGACGCGATCAACGGACAAGCCACTGCGCCTCTGGCCGACGCACAGCGCCCCACAAGTTGATTCAATACGAACTCTATGCGTTGCAAGTCAGCCAACTTTTCGCGCACGCTCACCAGCTTGAGTTCTGCTAGGCTGCGAGCCTCGCGGCAATGCGTTCCATCTTCCAACTTGAGTAACTCGGCAATCTCATCGAGGCTGAAACCCAAGCGTTGCGCAGATTTAATAAAGCGTATCCGCGCCAAGTCTGACTCGCCGTAGCGGCGAATACTGCCTTGAGCCCGCTGAGGTTCCGGCATCAGCCCCTTGCGCTGATAGAAGCGAATTGTTTCAAGGTTGACCAAAGCGGCCGTGGCCAGCGAGCCAATGGTCAGGCTGGAAGTTGCGTTGTCACCGTTGGTATTCATAGAACTTGACTCCGTACATAAGTACAGCCTTAAGCTTAGCCGATGCAATCGCAAAACTCCAAGCTCAAGCCTGCCTCACAAGGTCGCATGGCGCTATTGGCCGGTGGCGTGGCCGCCATTCTGGCGTCCACCTGCTGCCTGGGGCCGCTGGCTCTCATCCTTTTGGGCTTCTCCGGTGCATGGATTGGCAATCTGACCGCGATTGAACCCTACCGCCCTCTTTTTATCGGTGTAGCACTGGTGGCGCTGTTCTTTGCTTGGCGGCGCATCTGGCGCCCGGCTGCCGCATGCCAACCCAGTGAAGTGTGCGCCCTGCCACAGGTCAGGCTCAGCTACCAGTTCTTGTTTGGACTGGTGGCCTTGCTGGTTCTGATTGCACTGGCTTTCCCCTATATTGCCCCGTTCTTTTACTGAAAGGAAACCCGATGAAAACTTTGCTTGTCGTAGCGGCACTCTCTGCATTGTCCATTTCAGCGTTTGCGGCGCCCACGACTGTCATTTTGTCGGTGCCGTCCATGGACTGCCCGGTTTGCCCTATCACCGTGAAGGCGGCTCTTACGAAGGTTAAGGGTGTGAGCCATGCCGAGGTTAATTTCGACAAGCGTCAAGCCACTGTTACTTTTGACGATGCCAAGACCGACACCGTAGCGCTAACCCAGGCAACCAAGAATGCCGGCTATCCGTCGGTGGTTGCTACGGCACCGAAATGAATTTAGCTGTTCTGGAATCAACATTGACTTGCCCCGCATGTGGCCACGTCAAACGGGAAGTCATGCCGACCGATGCCTGCCAGTGGTTTTATGAGTGTGCGCAATGCCACACGGTCTTGAAACCCAAGAGTGGCGACTGCTGCGTGTTTTGTTCATACGGCACGGTGCCATGCCCGCCAATTCAGGAGAATGGCAAAACCAACGAGTGTTGCGGGTAGGGACCAACCTCACCATTCAGGTGCACGCATGTTCTCGCCTGATCGGTACGGAAAAAGGCGGTTTGAAAATCAGTTTCACTCATGCAAATCTATTGCCCGATATAAAGAAACTACGTTGAACACAGTAATTCGCCAAGAGTTGCCATTGATTCATCATGGCCCCCAATGGATTGGCCCGTACCGTCACGTGCGCTGGGTTTGAGGTCATTCGACGTGGCGAATCGTAGTCACAGAATCGACCTTAGTCGGATATTCGTCGTCCAGGAGTTCAATGACACTACCGTGGCAGCAAGGCAAAGCACTGGGGAGCAAATAATGCTGGTTATGAAATGGATAGTTATTTTGATTTTGGCGGTTGTAGTGGGCGCCATCGTCGCTGGACAGATGGGGCTATTGCAAGGCAAACCGCCTACCGACTTGGGAGTAAAGCAAGGCAAGCTCAAGGGCCTTTCCTCCACGGATAACAGCGTCAGCAGTCAAGCTGACCTTTACGCAGACCACCCCCAGCGAAAGTATTCCAGCATCGCCCCACTGGCACTGCGCGGCGACGGCCCCACCACCATTTCCACGATTAAAAGCATTGTCCAAGGGATGCCTGGCGCAAAGCTCATAGTCAGCGCACCCGACTACCTGTATGCGCAGTACACCACCCCGCTGCTGAAGTTCGCCGACGATGTGGAGTTCTGGTTTGATCCTGACAACAACGTCATTCAAGTGCGCTCTGCCTCGCGGGTTGGTAAAAGCGACCTTGGCGTGAATCGCAAACGCCTTGATTCAGTGCGTGCAGCTTTGGCTGCATCGCCGTGATCGAGGGGCTTATCCCTTGTGCCTCCACACCCAGCCAAGCAGAGATGCACCGGGCTATTCAGGCTAAATAGTAGCCCGACCGGTTCCGATATCGAAGGGCCTGTTTCATCGTGACGCGCGATACAGATTGATGTATTACGATCGCGGTTACCCCCGCCATTTGACGAACGAACCGCGAAAGAACGTTCATGGATTTCAAACCTCTTGTCACCCTGCTGGCCATCGTCAACCCGCTGGCCATCGTGCCGTTTTTTATTCATTACACGCAGGGGTTTTCAAGCGCGCAGCGGCGACGCACCATCGTCACCGCCTCGTTCAGCGCGTTTGTGGTGATTGCCGCCAGCGCGCTTCTGGGCCTGCAAATTCTTGATTTCTTCAGCATCTCACTGGCCAGTTTTCAGGTAGGGGGCGGCATGCTGCTGCTGCTCAGTTCCATGAACATGCTCAATGCCCAACCAGCGGAGGCCAAGCCGCAAACACACGAACTGGAAGACGGCGCCGCCAAGGCGGCCATGGGTGCCAGTATTGCGGTGGTGCCGCTGACCATTCCGCTGCTGACTGGCCCGGCCACCATGTCGACCGTGGTGATTTACGCCGAAAAAGCCAAAACGTTTCTTGACCTGGGCCTGCTGGTCGCCTACGGCGTGGTCATTGGCCTGGCCACTGCCGTGTGTTTTGCACTGGCCGAGCCGATTGCGCGCGTGCTCGGCAAAACCGGTATCAACGTCATGACACGTTTGATGGGTTTGATCCTGGCTGCGCTGGCGGTCGAGGTGATGGCCGACGGCTTGCACAAGCTGTTTCCGATTCTTGGTCGCTAAGGAAGCTGGGGGCATGACGGGCGCGCACATTCTGCTGGTCGAGGACGACCCTGCCATTGCCAGGTCCATCATCTATACGCTGGAGCGCGACGGCCTGGCTGTTACCCATTGCCTGCTGCTCAGCGATGCCAGGCGCCAGCTGGCGCTGCGCCAGCCCGACGTGCTGGTTCTCGACGTTGGCCTGCCTGACGGCAGCGGGCTGGATTTATGCCGGGAGGTACGCGCGCACAGCAGTCTGCCAGTGTTGATGCTCAGCGCACACGGCGAGGAGATCGACCGAGTGCTCGGTCTGGAGCTGGGCGCGGACGACTATGTGAGCAAACCCTTCAGCCCGCGTGAACTGCTGGCGCGCGTGCGCGGCATGCTCAGGCGTGCGCGCATGCAGCCCGCAACCCCGGCGCCGGGCGCAGGCGCCAACCCTTTTGACATTGACCTGCCGGGCCAACGCATCAGCCTTCAGGGCCGGGCGCTGCCGCTGACCCGCCGCGAGTTTGGCCTGCTGGCCGATTTGCTGCGGCACCCTGGCCGCATCCGCTCACGGGAAGATCTGCTGAGCGCTGTCTGGGGCGCAGACTCGGACAGCACCGACCGTACGGTGGACACTCACATCAAGACTTTGCGCGCCAAATTGCAGGAGGCCGCGCCCGATAGGGAGTACATCGTGACGCACCGTGGCATGGGGTATTCAATATGACCCCGGGCTGACATGCGTCTAGGCATACGCCTGCTCTTCGGCTTCTTCCTGGTCACCGGCCTGGCGGCTTTTTTTGTGCTGCGCGTCTTCATGGCCGAGGTCAAACCCAGCGTGCGCGAGGTCATGGAAGACATGATGGTAGACACCGCCAATATCCTGGCCGAGCTGGCCAGCGACGACTTGGCCGCAGGTCACATGACGGACGGGCGGTTTGCCCAGCAGGTACGCGGCTACGCCCGGCGCCCTATCGACGTGCAGATCTGGGGCCTGGCCAAGCAGTCGCTGGACTTTCGCGTGTATGTCACGGACGTGCGGGGCACGGTGATGTTCGACTCGGAAAACGCCGCCGTCGGCCAGGACTACTCGCAATGGCGCGACGTGGCCCGCACTCTGCGCGGCGAATACGGGGCACGTGCCACGCGCGAAATTCAGCACGATGACCGGACTTCTGTCTTGTATGTGGCGGCGCCTGTCACGCATGAGGGTAAAACCATTGGCGTGCTGACAGTGGCCAAACCGGTGGCGACGATACAGGCCTTCATCGACCGGGCAGAGCGCAAAATCTTTCTCAGTGGCCTGCTGTTACTGGCCTTGTCGCTGGCCATCGGTGTGGCCGTGACGCTCTGGGTGGTGTGGAGCATCCGCAAGCTGCGCCACTATGCCAACGCCGTCGGCCAGGGGGCCAAACCGGCGGTGCCGGAGATACCGGGTGAGCTCGGAGAGCTGGCGCTGGCAGTCGACGCCATGCGCCGCAAGCTCGAGGGCCATGAGTACATAGAGGGTTACGTACGTGCACTCACGCATGAGCTCAAAAGTCCGCTGGCCGCCATTCGCGGAGCGGGTGAGTTGCTGCAGGATGAACTTCCCGAGAACGCGCGCCGCGAATTCGCAGGGCAGGTGCTGGGCCAGGCCGGCCGCCTGCAGGCTCTGGTGGACCGCATGCTCGAGCTGACCAAGCTGGAACAACGCCATGCACAGCTCAGTCGCGAGCGCCTGCCGTGGGTTGAGTTTCTCCAGCCATTTGCGGTCGTCGCCCAGGCCGGGCGGGTGCAACACGCGGTCAAAATCATCGTTGAGTCTGAAGATACCAGCGTCCATGCAGAGCCCGGCCTTCTGGGTCTGGCGCTCAGCAACCTGCTGGAAAATGCGCGCTCCTTCGCGCCGGCGGGATCTGTCATCACGATTGAAGCCGCAGAAGGAATGGTTGCCGTGCAGGACGGTGGAGCCGGCGTTGCTGACTACGCCCTGCCGCGCCTCGGCGAGCGTTTCTTCTCGACGGTGCGGCCCGACGGCCTGACCAAGGGCTCGGGCCTTGGGCTGGCGATCGTGCGGCAGATAATGGTGCTCCATGGCGGCCGCATGGAGGTGCGCAACACCCAGCCCGGGCTGCGGGTTGAGTTGCACTTTTAGGCCGGCTGGAACATGGGTGGCGCGCATCAGCCGGTCACCTCCACAGCTTGCCCGCCCTGCCCGGTCTGGCGAAAGCGCGCATACCAGTCAACCTGGCGCGTCAGCATCATGATGGCAGTCAGCACGACGAACAGGGCCACGGCACCCAGCACCAGGGCCGTTTGCTCCATTTGCAGCAGCACAAAAAGCATGCCGTACAGCAGCCCTATGCCCAGGCCAAAGGGCACGCCACGCGCCCAGCTTTTAAGCATGTAGCTGGCGTAGTAGGTCAACAGCAGCACGCACGCCGCGGAGGCAATGGCATAGGCGGCGTCAAATCGTATGTGCTCCGACAAACTCACCAGCAGCAGAAAAAACATGCTCATGGCGGCACCCACCAGAAAATACTGAATGGGGTGCACGCGCAGCGCTTTCATGAATTCAAACAAGCCAACCGCGAGAAAAGTCAGGCCGATAAAAAGCAAGCCGTATTTGGTGGCGCGGTCGCTCAGGGCATAGGTGTTAGCCGGGTCGACAAAGGTCACACTAAAGGCTTCGACGCAAGAGCCCCTGATGGCGCTGTCGATCGCAGGAGGACACACGCTTTTTCCTTTGCCTGCATCTATGCGCGTCACGTCTTGCTGCGCCGTGCTGGCCAGGGCGCTCACGCGCCAGGTTGCTTCAAAACCGTCGTCGCTGATCATGCGTTCAACCGGCAAAAACTGTCCCCCAAAACTCGGGTGCGGCCAGTTGGAGCTGAGCTTCATGCGCGTATCACCACCAAGCGGCACGACGGAAATGCTTTCGGTGCCCACCAACTCAAGCTCAAGCTCGGCTTCAATCGGGGCAGCGCGCTGCAGGCCCGGCGGCAGCGGCGCGTGCACGCCGCGCGGATGGCTGCCGAAGAAGGTGCCAGGCTTGAGCGGCAAGACCTGCTCGCCGATCCTCACGCTGGCATGGCGTATGCCCCGCGCGTCAGACACTGCCATCATCAGAAGCGGCTGGCCGCAGCTCATGCGCGAGCCGGCGTGCAGGGCCACGGGCTTGAGCGCTTCCGTGTCTGCCCACTGCGCGACCAGCTGCGCCTTGAGGCTGAACACCTGCGTCGCATGCAGGCCTCGGGCGCGCGGCTCCAGCTGGCTGTTTCCCTTAACGGCGAGCACGGCCGGCGCTGCCGCCATGACGAACTCGCGCCGCTCCACGCGCACGTCCTTGTCGACCTTGGCACTCCACTCTTCCGTGCAGGCCATATGGATCAGCGGCCCGGTCAGGGTCTGCACACCCGCCAGGCTTTGCGCCACGCTTGCAATAGCAATGTTTCGGTAGGTCTGGCGGTCATGCACCACGGCACTGATCTGAACCAGGGCCGCAATCAGCAGGATCAGCACTAAAGCAATGGAGAGTAGTTTTGACTTCACTTGGCTTCCTTTCGTTATGAATGGAAGCGATTGTGAAAACGTGTGGTGAAGCCGGTATGAGGAAAACCGTCCTGTGTGAATTCAGTGTGAAGTGCCTCACACTTTCAAGCCTTCCGGTCAAACCAACCCTGCGTTTAGTGCGTAGGGGCAACCCTACACCCGGATGACGCTGCCTCAGTGACGATGCAGGTGGTGAGCATCCGGCACATGCGGGTGAGCGTGGGCCTGCTCTTCATGGTGGTGCAGGTGGCTGTGTGACCCTTCTGGCAGGGGGTTGTGCGTGTGGTTATGGTGGCCATCTGCGTGGTTGTGCGCGTGTTCGTGGTCGAGGGCTCCATGCGCATGCGCGTGGCCGTGTGATTCCATCAGGTGCAGCAACACGCCGCCCAACATCAAGAGGCCACCCGCACCCACCCATGCGCTGACCGAGCGGTCGCCCATGGCCAGCGCCAGCAAGGCACCAATAAACGGTGCAAAAGCGAAGACCGAGCCGGTGCGTGCCGCGCCAAATGCGCGTTGCGCCAGCAAATAGAACCGCAGGCTCAAACCGTAGCCGGTAGCGCCTACAGCCAGCAAACCGGCAACAGCTCCCCAGTGCGGCACAGCCTCTGAAAACACCATGGCCAGCACGGCGGTAACTGCTGCGCCCAGCGCCGCCTTCACCATGACGACTTGCCCAGGGTCACGCTCGGCCAGAGCGCGCGACAGGGTGTTGTCTATGCCCCAGGCCGCGGTGGCCACAAGTACCGCCAGCATGCCTGCCAATTGGGTACCGCCAAGCCGCCCCTGGCCCAAAATCAGCAGCACTCCACCGGCCAGCAGTAATGCCATGGCGACCCAGACCCGGGCGTCCATGGTTTCGCGGTACAGCCGCCATGCAAGTACGGCAGTGAACAAGGCCTCCAGCGTAAGCATGAGCGAGGCACTGGCGCCACTGGTGCGCTGCAGGCCCCAGGCCAGTGCCACCGGGCCAATCACCGCGCCAAACGCGACCACGGCCAGCAGGCGCGGCAGATCGCTGCGCCTCAGCCCGGCCTCGCGCGTGGCGCCGCGCCGGAGCAGGGCACCAGCCACCGCAGCGCCTGCATACAGCAGGGCAGCGGTGCTCAGCGCGCCCAGCCCCTTGCCGAAGTACTGGACCAGCGGCGTGCTGACGCCAAACAGCGTTGCCGCCAGCAAGGCCAACAGGCCGCCGCGCAGGGCCGGTGCAATCACGAAAACCCCTTACTGCCCAGTGAAGTTGGCTGCAATGAAGTTGCCAGGTACCGTGAAAAACATGTACAGGGTTTGCTTGGTTTTGTCCTTGGCCGCCGGGTCCTTAAAGGTCACCTTCCACTCTTTGCCCTTCTTGCCGTCCACCTGCTCTACCTTGTCTTGCTTGACGGTTTTCCATGCGCCGTCAATTTTTCCGCTGGTAACCAAGGCCTCTTTACGCTGGACGGCGCAGCTTGCGACGGTGGCCTCGGCAGCCGGCTTCTTGCCGTGAAAGTGGCAGCTGCCTCCCTCGGAGCTGAACACAGGCGCGGAAATGCCCAGCACAGTGATGGATGCGATGGCGACGATCAGTTGTTTCATTTGAATTCTCCTTGGAGCGTTGGAAGGGTAAGTGTTGATAAAAATCAGAGCTTGTCGCGGCTGGGATCAGCGGCTTTTTCAATGTCCATGTCCTCGTGCGCATGACGGTGCTCCTGGCTTGGGAACTTGAAGCTGTCAGGGTCGGCATCGTGCTGGTAGCCATGCAACTGCATCAGCAGCAGCAAGGCGCCAGCATAGACCAGCGCCAGATTCGCCGCGTAACTGAAGCGCTTGAACGACGGGCGCCGACGCCAGAGCGCCAGCAGGCCCACCATCACGCAGAGCGCGAGAATCTGACCCACTTCAACACCAACGTTAAAGCTCAGGATACGCCCCAGAATCGCTGCGTTGTCATCGCCCAGCGGCAACTGCTGCAGCCGGGTCGACAAACCAAACCCGTGCAGCAAACCAAAGCCAAAGACCGCGGCCAACAGGTTGGGTGACTTCATGTCGAAGTACTTCTGGAAGCCACCGTTGTTGTCAAAGCCCTTGTAGATCACGCTGATGGCAATGATGGCGTCCACCAGGTAGAAATTCCAGGTGATCTGGAGAAACGTGGCAAAGATCAAGGTGATGCTGTGCCCGAGGGTGAACACGGTTACAAACTTGGCAATGTCCCGGAACCCGGTGAGAAAGAAGACCACACCAAAAAGAAACAACAAGTGGTCATACCCCGTGAGCATATGGGTGGCGCCCAGCATGACGTACATGAGATAACCGCCGTCCAGCATGCGCTGCTGGTCGGCCTCGGAAATGCCGTGGGCCAGGGCCAGCAGCGGCGCGCCAAGCGCTAGTGCGGCCGCAAGGCCGGGAAACAAACGTTTGTACATGAACGGGCTTTCAATCAGAGATTTCAACAGAAGCGTGGAGCACACTCTCCGCTCCATGGCGGCAGCCAAGGCTCAGGAGCGGCACCTATTTATACCGGCTGGCGCAGACGACTACTTTTTATGGAGCAATCTGACCACCTGGTTGCTGGTGTTGCGCAGACGCCTGGCCAGCAGTTGGATGATCTTCACCATCAGCTTGGCGCCCACGCTGGGGTGGCGGCGTATCAGTTGACCGATGGCTGCGCGGCTGAGAACGGCGGCTTCCACGGCATCGACTGCGGTACAGGTGGCGTAACGCAGATCGCGGTCAAACATGGACATTTCGCCCATGGCTGCGCCCTCCTTGATCACGGCGAGCCGCGAAGTGATTTCCTGCGCCTCGGGATCGTCCTCGGCTGGTGGTGTCGATTTGGTGATGTCGACCGTGCCGCTGAGAACCAACAGCATCCAGTCGCCCTGGTCGCCCTCGCTGATCAGCACCTGGCCGGGACTGGCGCGGACAACAAACATGGCGGCGCCAAGTATGTCGAGCTCTCCCGGCGTGAAGTCTTCGAGCAAGGCGGAGTGCTGCAGCAGCACAGGCCCGCGGCCAGACATGTTCTCGCAGCTGCCCAGAACTTCCAGCCCGGCCTGCTGCATTTCCTCCTGCAGCGCGTCTGCCCATACGCTTGGCGCGAGGTCGGCCGGCTTCAGGGGGTTTGCTGCAGCCATGTACCGATCTCTTCAATAGCCGCGTCGGTGGCTGCAGTCAGCGCAGTCACGCCACCCACAGCGTCGCCACTGGGCGCCGGACGCGACACGGCGATGTTGCGCTGGGCCAGCAATTTTTCGCCGGTGGGCGTGGACTCAACCAGGGTGGCGCGCATCCGGATCAGGCCCACACTGCTGCCCGGCGATTCAAACAGATGGCTGAACTCTTCCAGCTCCAGCTGCAACACACGCGGCAATGCGCCCTGATTGGTGCCGCGGTTCAGCGCAGGGCCTTCCCCGGCATTGAGCACCGGTCGGCTGCGGCTAAGCGTCTCGCGCAGGCGTTGACGCACCAGCTGCGCAGGTGGCATGCTCCAGCGCGCCTGCGCATAAGGTCGCAATTGCTGCGCATTGGCGTAGGCCAGCCGGTAGAGCACGGCCTGGTTGTCCAGCACACCGCCATGGGTGGAAATGTCGGCCAGGGCCAGCGGCGCAAGTGACGGTGACCGCGCTGCCGTCTGGCTGGTCACAGGGCCCGGGCCAAAGTCGTACATGGCAGAGCGGATGGGCTTGTCGGGCAACGCAGAGCAGGCGCCCAACATCAGCGTCGTCAACAAAATCAAGCCAAATCGACTGCCTGCTCCTTTGAATTCTGGCGATGTGGCTACGGTATTCATATCAATATTGGCGTGCATCATTTGTTTTCTCCAGGTGCGGTGAAGCCGGCCTCGCCCGGGCCGGGGATGGGCGGGCCGTTGCCGAAGATCAGGGCCTGTGGGTTGTCGCCCACAGAGTTGACTGTGCGTCTGAGCTGACGCATGGTGCGGGTGGTTTCCTCGGCCACTTCGCCAAGGCGGGGCAAAGTGGCTGCGTTGAAAGTTTCCACAGACGCCGCCAAGGCAGCGCTGCCTTCGGCCACCTTGTCCATGGGGCCACCTTTGGCGTTGAGGCGCTGCGCGGTGGTCTTGAGTTCGGTGGCGGTTCCGGAGACATCGTCAGCGGCCGTTTTGATCGACTTCAGGCTAACGCTGGCTTCCTGACTGAGCTTGGGCAAAGTGGCGACAAAGGGATCGAGCTTCAAGGCCAGCTTATTGAAACTGTCCGCCGCCTCGCCAAATTGTTTGACCGTGCCCATCAGCGCCTGCTGATTTTCGGGGCCCAACAGCGTATTGATTCTGATGGTGGCCTGCTCCACTTGCTCCATGATGACCTCGCTTTTGGCGAGCAATTTATCCAGGAAGCCGGGCTTGAGCGCGATGCGCGGTGGGTCGTCGTCATTCGGCACCAGCAGCTCTTTCGACTCGCCCTTGTCCTCCAGCTGAATAAAACCAAGCCCCGTTACGCCCTGCGAGCTGATGGTGGCAAAAGTGGATTTTGTCAGCGAGGTGGTTTTGTCAACCGAGATGCGAATCAACACATTGCCTTGGACCTTGTGGTCGAAACCGATGAACTCGACCTTGCCGACCGGCACACCGCGAAAACGCACCTGGGCCTGCGTTTGCAGACTGGAGATGGTCTCGCGGGTGGAGAGCTCAAACAGGTTGCGGTCACCGTCGTCGCGAGTCAGCCAGATCGCCAGCAGCGCCAGCAAGGCCGTGACCACCAGCACAAATGCGCCGGCGGCTATGGCATGGGCTTTGTTTTCCATTTTTAAAGTCCTTAATGCCTCTGCGAGGCGGTTCCAGAAATTCGTTGCTCGGGATGCAGTGCAAGGCGCCCGGCGCGCAGGACACCGGAATGCACTTCGGTGCATGAGGATTCCGAGCACCGCGCAACGCCGCAATGTGCCCGAGCAGCGGATTTATGGAGCCGCCTCATACGGTGAAGGGGTATTCGCGCAGCAGCTCCATCGCCCGCTGACCACGCTCGCCCAGGAAAAAATTCTTGATGAAAGGGTGCGGAAAAACCAGCACGTCTTTGGGTGCGCCGCTGACAATGACTTGTTGGTCTGCCAGCACGGCGATGCGCGTGCTGAGCTCAAACAAGGTGTCCAGATCGTGCGTGACCATTACCACTGTCAGCTCCATATCGTGGTGCAGCGAACGCAGCAATGCGCAAAAGCTGTCCGAGCTCTCTGGGTCCAGCCCGGCGGTAGGCTCATCGAGCAGCAACAACGGCGGGTCCATGATCAGCGCGCGCGCCAGCGAGACACGCTTGACCATGCCGCCCGAGAGTTCGCTGGGCATTTTGTCGGCGTGTTCTGGCGCCAGTCCGACCATCTGCAGCTTGACCATGGCGGCTTCGTGAATGAGCGAGTTGGGCAGGATCTTCAGTTCACGCAGTGGAAAGGCAATGTTTTCCAACACGGTGAAAGCCGAAAACAGCGCGCCCTGCTGAAACAACATGCCCACCCGCCGGGCCGCACCCTGCTTGCCCAGTTCCGCCGCTGGTTTGCCCAGCACCGTGATCTCGCCCGCGGTGGGTTGCTCCAGCCCCAGAATCTGCCGCAGCAACACAGTCTTGCCGGTACCCGAGCCTCCAACCAGGGAAATGAATTCACCGCGTTGAATGCTCAGGTCCAGGTCTTTGTGGATGACCGCCTGCTTGTCACCGTTTTTGAACACCGTGGACAGGCCGACGATGTCGACAATGGTGTCGTCGGCAGGCTTGGCGCTGCGCGGTTTTGGTGTTGTCGATGTCGACACAACGCTGGCGGTCATGGTCAGACTCCGATGCTCTTGAAGAGCACGGCAAACAAGGCGTCAACCAGAATCACGACAGTAATTGAGGTAACCACAGACGATGTCGTGCCCTGGCCCAGGCTTTCGGTATTGGGCTTGACGCGCAGGCCGAAATGGCAGCCTATCAACGCGATCAGCACGCCAAACACCACCGACTTCGCGGTAGCCAGCACCAGGTTGGCACCCTCCACCGCTTCCGGTAATGCGTTGATAAAGAAAGATGGCGTGATGCCCATCGCGAAATCCGCGGCGAGCATGCCGCCGATGAGTGCAGCCACGGTGGTCCAGACGCTGATCAGCGGCATCACCAGCGCCAGCGCCATGGCACGCGGCATCACCAGCCGGTAGCTGTGGGCAATGCCCATGACGCGCATGGCGTCCAGCTCTTCGGTCACCCGCATCACGCCAATTTGCGCGGTGATGGCCGAGCCGGAACGCCCCGCAATCAAAATGGCTGCCAGCACCGGACCGAGCTCACGGATCAATGAGATGCCCAGAATATTGACAATGAAGGCGTCTGCGCCAAACTGCTTCAACTGCTGGGAGATCAGGTAGGCCAGTACCACGCCAATCAGGAAACCGACCAGAGCGGTGATGGGCAAGGCGGTGGCGCCAATGTGATACAGGTGGCCAGAAAGATCCCGCCACGGCCCGTCAGCCGGCTTCCTGGCCAGCTTGATCAGGTTCAGGAGCAAACGGCCCACCAGGACCAGCAGATCAGAGGCGTGGTCGAACACGTCCAGCAAGCCTTTGCCCATCGACAGGTAAGCTTCCTTGAAACCAGGTCGGGGGATAGGGGGGCGGTCCACGCTGAACTCAGCCACGCGGTCCAGCACGGCGCGTTGGTCGGGCTCAATTTCAATTTTCGAGGGCCACTGGCGACCCCATTGATTCCACAGTACCTGGGCACCGAGATAGTCGAGTTGTTCGATTTGCCGCAGGTCCCACAAAACGTCCCCGCCGGACCCTTTCGCGGCCGAATCCTTCAAGCTGGCTGTGAGGTCATCCCATGCCGGCCGCAGGGTTAACGCCGCAGCCGTCCAGATGCCCAGCACGACACAACACGATCCCTCTGGCGTGTCGCGGTGGTCAATATGCGGAGTTGATTCGCCTGCCGCGGCGTCCTCCGGAGATGGTTCTTTTTCGATGGTGCAACTGTCTGAGAGCGTTCTGTAGAACGGAAATGGCAAGTGCGTCGTTGCCGCGCACCCGCCGGAAGCCTCACGCATATTAATCCAGCCACACGCCCGCTGACTACAGCATTTGCCGTCAGAATACCCGCGCCCTGTCCTACAGCAGCCACTGTTTCCCCAACGCATGGGCGGTGAACCTGTCAGCCTCGTGGCAGCTTGGAGGCCTTTAATCGGCGGGCTGGAAGCAGGGCTGGCGCAAGCCGCTACAGTCAGCGTACGGCCATCACCGCCAACGTCTTCGCTGACAATAATGAAGAGACATATTCATTGAACTACAGGCATTCGACCCATGAGTGAAAACATCTTTGACTACATTCTTGTGGGGGGCGGGCGCCTTGGCGCCGCGGGCGAGGGGCCCCAGCGCCCGCTGGGGATCGACCCGGCAGAAAGGATGCGTTCCGCCCCATGAGTGAAAACATCTTTGACTACATCATTGTGGGGGGCGGAACCGCCGGCTGCCTGTTAGCCAACCGCCTCAGTGCTGATGCGTCCAAGCGGGTGCTGCTGATTGAAGCGGGTCGCAAGGACGACTATCACTGGATTCATGTGCCAGTGGGCTATCTGTACTGCATCGGCAACCCGCGCACCGACTGGCTTTACAACACCGAGCCCGACGCCGGGTTGAATGGGCGTGCATTGCGTTATCCGCGTGGCAAGACTTTAGGCGGCTGCTCCAGCATCAACGGCATGATTTACATGCGCGGCCAGGCGCGCGACTACGACCAGTGGGCGCAACTGACCGGCGATGACAGCTGGCGCTGGGATAAGGCCCTGCCGTACTTCAAACTGCATGAGGACCATTACAAGGGCGGTAATGCCATGCACGGTGCGCGCGATTCGGCACCCGCCCTCATGCAGGACAAGGCCAATCCGTATCAAAAATTGCTGCGCCATCGCAACGCTGGCGGGGAATGGCGGGTCGACAAACAACGCCTTCGCTGGGACATTCTGGATGCCTTCTCAAAAGCAGCGCAACAGGCGGGCATTCCTGCCACTGACGACTTCAACCTTGGCGACAACGAGGGCGTTGGTTACTTTGAAGTGAACCAGAAAAAGGGGTTTCGCTGGAACACAGCCAAGGCTTTTTTGCGGCCGGCCTGCTTTGGCCGTCCCAACTTCGAAATGTGGACCAGTGCGCAGGTTTGCAAACTCGTCATTGAACGACAGCACGACGGCAGCCAGCGCTGCACGGGCGTTGATGTATGGACCGGGCAGGAGCGGGTCACGGCCTTGGCCACGCGGGACTCGGGTGCACAGAGAGGCCAGTTCGGGGAAGTCATTCTCAGCGCCGGGAGCATCGGTTCACCGCAGATTCTTCAGCTGTCGGGCATAGGGCCTGCTGATCTTTTGCAGCGGCTGGGTATCCCCGTGGTGTGCGATCTGCCTGGTGTCGGCGCCAACTTGCAGGACCATCTGCAGATACGGTCGGTCTACAAGGTCAATAAGGCGCCAGGAAGCAAGACGAAAAATTTCACACTCAACACCATGAGCAGTTCCCTGTGGGGCAAGGCAAAAATCGGCCTGGAATACGCGCTGAAGCAAACCGGCCCGATGAGCATGGCGCCCTCGCAACTTGGCGCCTTCACCCGCAGCTCGCCAGAGCAGCCCTACCCCAATATCGAGTATCACGTGCAACCCTTGTCGCTCGACGCATTCGGCGAGCCGCTGCACAGCTTTAACGCCTTCACTGCCAGCGTCTGCAATCTCAACCCGACCAGTCGTGGTACGGTGCACCTAAAAACCTCGCGTTTTGAAGATGCACCGGCGATTGCACCCAACTATCTCAGCACCCCGGAAGACCGCAAAGTGGCGGCGGATTCACTGCGGGTCACACGGCGCATCGTGAGTCAGAGTGCGCTGGCTGGCTACCAGCCCGAAGAGTTCCGTCCCGGTGTGCAGTACCAGACAGATGAAGACCTGACGCGCCTGGCTGGGGACATTGCCACCACCATCTTCCATCCGGTAGGCACGACCAAAATGGGACGGGACGGCGACCCCATGGCCGTGGTTGATTCGCATCTGAGGGTTCGCGGCGTTACTGGCTTGCGCGTGGTCGATGCGGGCGTGATGCCTTTGATCACCAGCGGCAATACCAATTCGCCAACCTTGATGATTGCGGAAAAGGCTGCACAGTGGATACAGGCGGGAATTTAGCGGCCCGCTGCAGCGTTATTTAGAACCCGCTCACCGCCGGTCATCCCCGATGAGTAAGGCAGTCGTGGTGCTCACGCCGTTCAACTGCTGGCTGCGTGCGCGCAAACCGTCTGCACAACCCAAGCGGCGTTTGATCCGGGATACCCAACTCTGTTCCTCCCAGTCGGCGAGTGGCGACGCGTCTGTCATGGCTTGGGTGAATGGGTCCGGTCCGCAACTGTTCTGCACTGCATCGGCAAAGTCCAGACGGTAGGCGAGGGGAGCGAGCAACTGCTGCTCGGCCAGCCAGCGCTGGCTGAAGACAAACATGTCGCCCGGCGCGGTGGCATTCATTTTGTCGAGTATGGCGCGCGGCGTACCAAGCGACACCATAAAACTTTCAACGTGCCGGGCCATGGTGACAAACCGCTCTGACGCGGTGTCCATCGGCACTCCGCCAACTTTGCCCTGGATACGGTGAACACCCAGCGTGGCGCCCTGGGAGACGTGGCGGCTGACACCACTCATCCACAAAATAAAGCAGGCGCTGTAGCAGCGTGCGCCGGCCTGCACGTGGGTTGCAGCGTAGCTCTTTTCGAGCAACTTGGCGATCTTGATGGTTTCCATCAAATCGCCGCCCGGGGAATCGAGGAAAACAGATTGGATGAAACGCCCGTAGTTGTCGGGCTGCCGGACAAACTGAATGATCCGGGCGTAATCGCCTTTTTGAATTTCCCCTTGAATCAAAACCCCCCGCTGATAAACAGAAATATCAGCGGCACGCGCAGGCATTGAGGCATTGAACACCACGCAAAGGATGAAAGCGAAAACAGCGCGCACCTTGGAGTCCTTGATACCAGCTAGCAGTGCTGGAAAGTAACCAATCCTATGCAGCCATTCTGATCCTGTCAGTCATAAATTGCCACTGATTGGGTAACTTATTTCCGCTCTAAATTTAGGTGGGTGAAACCAGTCAGGGCTTTGCAATTTTGGTCCGTAACACCATGCTGTCACCTGAAAGCACTACCTCGAACCGGGAAAGAAAACTTTGTCCCAACAAGGCCCGTTCCGGGTCCGAACCAACAAGCCCGACGCCGACCCGGGCGCCTGAGATGCTGGCCGGTCCCACGGACACAGTCACGTCAGAAACAATGCGCCCTTTCATTTCGCCATTGGCCGTGCTGAAGGTGGTGGGCCGCCCCGTCGGCAGACCAGCGCTGCGGGCAAACTCCTCGCTGACCACCACCAATGACGCCCCGGTATCCACCAGAAAAGTGACCGGCTTGCCTTGGACCTGGCCCTGCGCGTAAAAATGCCCATCCCTGGCTCTGGGAATCACCAGATCACCGCTGCTTGAAACCCGCTGAGTGGGCGGTTTCAGCGTCTGGTGCATCACGGCATAAAGAAGGCCCATGACCACCAGCCAAAACAGGACAATGGCCAGCGGCCCCCAACGCAGACCAGCAGGCATGCTGGCGTCCTTCTTCGCGCTGTCGCTTCCTGGTTGAGCCATTCGTGGGTCCTGTTGCGGGTGAGTAACTGGGCGCTCAATGCGCGCGCGGATGCATCCCGTGCAGGAATGATACGTTGCTACATAAGGATGCTCCCCCACACGGAGCGGGCTCATAATTGCCCAAACTTATCGCCACCCTACTCCACCGTGCAGCAAACCAGCCTCGCCCAATACCTGCAAACCCAGCGCGATCTGTATGCATCGACGCTGCCGGAAAAAATTGCGGCGTTGGAAGCATCGCTACTGCAGCTCTCCACGGGTGGCGCAGACGCTGCTGCGCCGGCCCTTGCGCACGCCCACAAGCTGGCAGGTTCGGGCGGGACTTTTGGACTGCCCGCTGTCAGCGAGGCGGCAGCGGGTATCGAAAAAATTCTGCTGAACGGCGCTGGCTACCCGCATGCGCTGGACGACGCACAGCGCAGGGGGTTGGCCGATGGGCTGCGCGCTTTGAAGGCGGTACTTTTGCCGACGGCTGGTACGAACCCCGCCGCAATCGCCCCGGCAAATGGCGATTCACAGCCCGACGAAACCGCGCACCTGCTTTCCAAGGCCAAAAGCCGGCTCGTGCACATCATCGAGCCGGACCCAGCGGCGGCCAGAGAGCTCGCTGTCCAGCTGGAGCGTGCCGGTTACCACAGCCGCATTTTCGCAAAGCCTGTGCCGTCAGACCCCGCGGTGCAGAACAGACCCGCCGCGCTGCTGGCTCATATCGCCTTCTCCGCCGATCCCCTGTTGGCGCAGGCCATGAGCGCCCAGACGCCAGAGGAAGTTTCCGGAACACCGGTCATATTCATCTCGGGCGGCACGGATTTCCAGGCCCGTCTGCAGACGGTTCGCGCTGGCGCGATTGGATACTTTCCACGGCCCCTGGATGTGCCCGCATTGATCACCTTGCTGGACCGGGTAACGTCCGGGGAACCAGACCGACCTTACCGCGTGTTGATCGTTGAAGACGACGAAGCACTCGCGACGTTTTACGCCAGCGTACTTCAGTCCGCAAGTATTGAAACTGCTGTTGTCACCGACCCCAGCCGGGTGATCGCGCAGCTGCTTGATTTTCAACCCGACCTGATCACCTGCGACATCCACATGCCGCAATGCAACGGAATTGAGCTGGCCGCATTGATCCGGCAGCAGCAGGAATTTGTGCGCATTCCGATCGTCTTTCTGTCGACCGAGACCAGCCTGGACAAGCAGGCCCAGGCGCTCAAGCAAGGGGGCGACGACTTCATCATCAAACCCGTGGAACCGGCAGCCCTGATCTCGGCGGCGCAAAGCCGGGCACGCCGTTATCGCAGCCTGCTGGCGGCCGAAGATACCCTGCGCATCAGTGAAGAGCGTTTTCGCCTGGTGTTTGAAACCAGCCTGGACGGCTTTATCCAGTGCCTGGCGGACGGCACTGTTGTTTCGGCCAATCAGGCCGCCTGTACGATGTTCAAAATGACCGAGCAGCAAATCAGGGCCGCCGGCATCGCCAGCATGGTGCAGGCTCATGACCCGCGGCTGGCCGAGATGCTGCTGCAGGGCAATCCCAGTGGCAGATTTCGGGGCGAACTGAGCTGCGTTCGCGGCGACGGCAGCACCTTTGCGGCGGAGGCCTCCTCATCGAGGCACGTGGACAGCAACGGGGATATGCAGGTCAGCGTGATCCTGCGAGACATCAGCGAGCGAAAAGTCGCTGAGCAGCAAATCATGCAACTCAACGCAGAGCTGGAAACCCGGGTGGAGCAGCGCACGGCCGAGCTTTCCGAGGCCAACCAGGAACTGCAGGCATTTTCCCATTCGCTGGCTCACGACTTGCGGCAGCCATACATCGCCATCAACGGGTTGACCAGCCTGCTTGAAAAATCGATCGCGGCGGGCGCCAGCGACCGCAGCAAAAATTACCTGGATCGCATCCGTGCCGGCGTCAGCCAGATGAATGAGCGCACCGACAGCCTGCTCGTGCTCGCCCAGCTGTCACGCACCCACATCAAGCGGGAGACAGTAGATCTTGGCGAAATCGCCAGCGGCATACTGCAAGCGCTGCAACAACACGATCCCGAGCGCGTGGTGCACATACACGTGCAGCGCCCATTGGTGGTGCTGGCGGATGCAAAACTCGTTCTTCACCTGTTGAATATCCTGCTGGGCAACGCCTGGAAGTTCAGCTCCAGAAAGGCAAGCGCCGATATCACCGTCGGCAGTGAGCCTGGACCTGGAGGGGACACAACTTACTTCATCCAGGACACTGGCGCAGGCTTTGACATGGCTTATGTAGACAAGCTGTTTGGCGCCTTCCAGCGCCTGCACTCGACCAGCGAATTTGCCGGTGCTGGCATCGGGCTGGCCATGGCGCGCCGCATCGTCATGCGTCACGGAGGCCGCATCTGGGCCCGATCGAAGCCTGGCGAAGGGGCCAGCTTTTACTTCACGCTGGCACCCGGCGGGCAGTGAAGGGCCTGCATGCGATGGATCAGCGCAGACCCTTCACGTAACGAGGGGTGCTGGGGTCCTGCACCTCGCGCTGACGATGGATCTCGCTGTTACCGAACAAATTGCCGAAGGTTGACTCGATAAATCCGGACTCCGGATATAGCTCATCTTCCGTGCCAACTGAACGCATGTCCCGTTGCTGCAAAAGAGGCGCGGATGCGACGCTGCGCTCCTTGACGGCCTCCGTCACCAGCCTGACCAGCGGCATCCGGGGTTTGATCTCGGGCGCCGCCATGCTGCCCTCCAGCCGGTCAGCCCACAGGGCCAGGTCCGCATGGCCGTCCTCTGCCGCTTTCTCGCGCGCAAAACGAACCATCTCCAACGCATAGACGGCGTTGCTGGCCATCCACTCGGTGTCGGTAACCCTGCCAGTTTTGCGGCGAAGCAAAACATGCAGATGAGCGGCAATGGCGATCTTTTCGCTGGAAGTCATGGTGAGTCCTTTTGAGGGAAATCGGTGCATCAGGTAGCGATGCGCTCCGCATGCTGGGAAATATCCCCGCCGTCCGTCTCGGCCGTTTCTGTCACACGCAGACTGACAAACAGGGAAGTCAACCACAGCACGACGGCGGTCATGATCAGGCTGTAGCACAGCACCGCGCCCACACCGATGGCCTGGTTCAACAGACTGCCTTCCACACCCCCGATGGCCTTGCTGGCGAACACGCCCGTCAGCAGGGAGCCGACGATGCCGCCCACACCGTGCACACCAAACACATCCAGCGAGTCGTCGGCGTTGAGCAGGCGCTTAAGTCCGGTAGCCCCCCAGTAACAGGCCAGGCCGGCAATCAGCCCAATGGCCAGCGCGGCCCGCGGCGTCACGAATCCGGCTGCCGGTGTGATGGCGACCAGACCGGCCACGAGTCCGGAGCACAAGCCCAACAGCGTTGGACGCCCGCGCACCATCCACTCTGCCAACATCCAGGACAAAGCACCTGCCGCAGCGGCGATGTGCGTAACAACCATCGCCAGCCCCGCACGGCCATCGGCTGCCACGGCCGAGCCGGCATTGAAGCCAAACCAGCCCACCCAGAGCATGCCGGCACCTGCCATCGTCAGGCCCAGGTTGAAAGGCGCAAAAGCCTCGCGGCCATAGCCGCGGCGCGGGCCGAGCACATAGGCGCACACCAGTCCCGCGACGCCCGCATTGATATGGACGACTGAGCCTCCGGCAAAGTCGAGCGTGCCCCTCTGAGCCAGCCAGCCGTTGGGCTCCCACACCCAATGCGCTATCGGCGCGTAAACAACGATGGTCCAGAGGCTGATGAACAGCAGCATGGCGGAGAACCGCATACGCTCCACAAATGAACCCACCACGAGCGCCGCCGTGATGATGGCAAATGTCAGCTGGAACATTGAATAAACCGACTCTGGAATATTCGGCACTATGTGACTGACAGCCACTTTCTGGGTGTCCTTGATATAGTCCAGCCCGGCGAACCAGAGACGGTCGCCGCCGCCGAGGTAGGGCCCAAGCACACCGCTGCCCGGGGTAAACGCCAGCGAATAGCCCACAGCGAACCACAACAGGCTGACAACCATGCAAATGGCCACCACGCAAGCCATGGTGTTGAGCACACTTTTTTTGCGCACCATCCCACCGTAGAACAACGCAATGCCCGGCAGGGTCATCAACAGAACCAGCGCGGTGGAGGTCATCATCCACGCCGTATCCGCTCCGTTGAGGGTCTCGGCCCCAACCAGGCCGGGACGGGTCAGAGGGGCCGGAGCGGGAACGGGAGCCAAAGCAGCCACTGCGGGAGCGGTGGCCACCGGCACAGGCGCCAGCGGCTCAGACGGAGTTGGGGCAACGGCGTCCGAGGCGCTGGATCCGGCCGTCGAAGACGATGACACCGCAGCCGGGACAGGCGGAAAAAAAGTCGCAGCTACGGGCGGCGCTGTTGAAGTCACTGTCTGACTTTGCGCGCTTGTGGGAAGACCAGCTGAAAGAATCCAACAAGCGACCACCAACGCGCCTAAACCTTTGCTGTGCATAGAGATTCCCGTTTTTGTGCAGACAGACCTGACACCGTCGGTTACAGGCATAAGTCGTGCCAGTCGCTTGAGGCCGGATGTGGACCAACCAAACGACGGGGAAGGGAAAATCCTGATGCACTAAGGCGGTGCGCGAACTACATTGGCTGACCTGCACACGAGCCTTGGTGCTCGCAGAGGACCGAGGAGACAAACATAGTTAACTAAAAGAGTAGTGGCACCCTTCGGGATGCTATTTTGTAAAGCGCCGGCTAGATCGGCGCTTTTTTTTGCCCTTTTTTTATGCGGTCCAGCGAGGGGGCATTGCGAGCCCGATGACACAATCGGTGCATGGAATTGCTGATCGTGTCGTTCGCCTCGCTGCTGGCGGGCTTTGTGGACTCCATTGTGGGAGGTGGCGGCCTGATTCTGGTGCCTGCCCTGTTTGCAGTTTTTCCCACCACCCACCCGGCCACCTTGTTTGGCGTCAACAAAGGCGCCTCGATCTGGGGCACGGCAGTGGCCACTGTGCAATACGCCCGGCGGGTGGACATGCGTTGGGCGGCTTTGTTGCCCGCCGCGCTGGCCGGTTTTGTGGGCTCCTTCGCGGGCGCTTGGCTGGTCACCCTGATTTCGCCCGGGTTTTTGCGCAAAGTCCTGCCACTGGTTTTGGTGCTGGTGCTGGTCTACACCCTTGTCAAGAAAGAGCTCGGGCGCCACCATGCACCGCGCTTCAGCGGGCATGCAGAAACGGCTGCGGCATGCTGCATCGGGCTGTTGCTGGGGTTTTACGACGGCTTTTTTGGGCCGGGCACTGGGAGCTTTTTGGTTTTCTTGTTCGTCCGCTGGCTGGGCTACGATTTTCTGAATGCCTCGGCGTCTGCCAAACTGCTGAACACGGCAACCAACCTGGCCGCCTTGATTTTGTTTGCCTGGAAAGGCCATGTCTGGTGGCACTTCGCACTCACCATGGCGCTGGCCAATGTGGTTGGCAGTGTGGTGGGCACACGCCTGGCGCTGAAACACGGCTCGGGGTTTGTGCGTATCGTATTTATCCTCGTGGTCAGCGCCCTGATTTTTAAAACCGGGTTCGACGCATTTTTGAAGTGAGCACCGGCAGGCGCTACCGGCGACCTCGGCCGGGCACCGCGCTGGGGGCTGTCGCGGTCACCGCAGGCTTGGTATCACTTGCGGCCACCGCCGGCGACGCAACACCGGATGACGTGCCGCTCGAAGGCCAGGCCACGTCAGAGACGGCACGCGGTTTGCCGATGGGCGGGCCAGCCTGGCCTTTTTGCACTGCGGCCAAATCTTCGTCGTTCGGATACTGCCCCATCAGCAGGTAGTCAAAAACGCGCCGTGCTATCGGGGCAGCATGAGCGGCGCCAAACCCTGCGTTCTCCACCACCACAGCCAAGGCAATTTTCGGGTCGGAAGCCGGTGCAAACGCCATGTACAGCGCATGGTCGCGCTGGTGCTCCTCCAGTTTGCGCGCGTCGTACTTGTCTTTCTGTCCAACACCTACCGCCTGCGCGGTGCCGGTTTTGCCGCCACTGAGGTAACCAGCGCCTGCGAATACCCGTGCCGACGTGCCATCCTGCGTGACGCTGACCAGTGCCTTGCGAATCACCGCAACGTTTTCAGGTTTGTATTGCAGGTCTTCCCCGGCTTCCGCAGGGACAGGTTGCTTTGCACGCGTCATGGGGTCCTGGGTCGCAATAACAAGGCGGGGCTTGTGCTTGATGCCGTTGTTGGCCACGGTCGCGGTGGCTTGCGCGAGCTGCAGCATGGTGAAGGCGTTGTAGCCCTGGCCGATGCCAAGCGAAATGGTTTCACCCGGATACCACTTTTGCTGCTCCGCGTTTTTTTTCCGGTAGAGGTGGCGTTTCCAGGCCTGGTTCGGCAACACGCCGCTGACTTCTCCATTGATGTCGATGCCGGTGATCTGGCCAAAACCCAGGGGCATCATGAAATCATGCATGGCCTCGACACCCAGGTCATTGGCCAGCGAGTAGTAATAGACATTGCTGGATTTGACAATGCTCTGGTGCATGTCCACTGGCCCCAGCCCAGCGCCATGACTGCGGAACTGATGGCCGCCAAACATCCAGGAACCGGTGTCGTTGGTGATGCTGCCCGGCGTGCGCTTGCCCGACTCCAGCGCCGCCAACGCCATAAAGGGTTTATAGGTCGAGCCGGGAGGGTAGGTGCCGCGCAGGGCGCGGTTGAGCAAGGGTTTGTCAATGGACTCGTTCAGGGCCTGCCAGCTTTCAGTGTCGATGCCGTCCACAAACAGGTTGGGGTCAAACGTGGGCTTGCTCACAAAGGCCAGCACTTCGCCAGTTTTCGGATCCAGGGCGACCAGCGCACCGCGTCGGTCACCAAACATGTCTTCCACCAGCTTTTGCAACTTGATGTCGAGCGACAGCATGACCGTATCGCCGGGCGTTGAGGGGCTGCTGGCCAGCTTTCGAACGGCCCGTCCGCCGGCGGAGGTTTCCACTTGTTCAACGCCAGTGGTGCCGTGCAGTTGCGGCTCGAAACTCTGCTCCACGCCGAGCTTGCCGATGTAGTCGGTTCCGCGGTAGTTGCCCTCTTCGTCACTGCCTTCTATGCGTTCTTTTTCGGACTGGTTGATACGCCCGATATAACCCACCACATGGCTGGCCAGCTCACCGTAGGGATAGCTGCGAAACAGCCGCGCCTTGATGTCCACCCCGGGAAAACGGAAGCGCTGGGCAGCGAATCTGGCGACTTCCTCATCGCTCAGCCGGGTACGGATGGGCAGCGACTCAAAGTTCTTGGATTCATCGCGCAGCTTTTTGAAGCGGCGCTTGTCACGCGGCTGGATGTCCACCAGTCGTCCCAACGCTTCGATGGTTTCGTCCAGGTCCCGGACCTTGGAGGGCGTGATTTCCAGCGTGTAAGCGGAGTAGTTGGTCGCCAGCACAATTCCGTTTCGGTCCAGAATGAGTCCGCGATTCGGCACGATGGGCACGACAGCCGTACGGTTCGTTTCGGCCTGCTCGTTGAGGTCGTCGTGCCGTATCACCTGCAGATAAACCAGCCGGGCAGCAACCAGAATAAAAGCAAAAAGCACCGCCAGGCTGGCCACCAGCACACGCACACGAAAGCGCGACAGGTCCGCTTCGACGTTGCGCAGTTCAGTCATGACAATGCGACTCGCCAACGCGCCAAAAGTGCCCGCAACGCTCCGTGTCAGAGGCAATGCGAAGCGAGCCGACCAAGACCAGCGAAGCCGCGGAACCGGCTCCGCCGGGCCGCAGGCGGACGGCCCCCTCGGGGGGCAGGAAGCTACACGCAGTGAGCGACCGTGGGGGCTTCATAAAGGTCGATTTGCGTCAGGATCAGGTGCGCGGCGCTGAGGTGCGAGCAGCATCACGCTGACCACGGGCCATAGCAGAGACTCGGCGACCGGCGCCAGCAGCAAGGCCCAGCCTGGGAAAATGCCTCCGCTGATCATGCGGATGCTGATTTCCACGCCGTGGGCAATCAGGAACAGCGGCAAAATTTGCAGCGCTTGCGATGGCACGGTGAACCACAACAAACGCCGATGAATCATGGTGGCACCAAAGCTCAGGACGGTATAGGCCAGCGCATGTTGTCCAAGCAGGGCCGACTGATGCACGTCGATCACCAGGCCAAACATGAATGCCAGACCAATACCGACGCGCTGCGGTTGATGGATATTCCAGAAAACCAGCACCAACGCGAGAAAGTCGGGCATCCACGGCACCCGGCCCAAGGGCAGCATGTCCAGCAACAATGCCGCGATCAGGCTGGTCCATATAAAAAACGGGTTGGCCGGCAGCAGCAGCTGTTGGCCTGAGGGCATGATCACTTGTAGCCTCCCTTTTTGACCGGGTTGGGTTCCGGCTCATCAGCCGGTCGCGACGGTATCTGTCCTGACACAGGCGTCACCACCATGACATGAAAGGCGGCGCCGACCTTCGCCTGCGGTAAGCAGAAAATGCGTGCAAAGGCTGATTCGGCGCGGCGCTCTATCTTGTCGATCTTCGCCACTGGTAATCCGGCGGGGTACACGCCATCCACACCACTGGTCGTCAGAAGGTCGCCCTGCTGTACGTCCGAATTGCTGCCCATGAAACGCAACTCCAGACCGCCGCCAAAAGCAGTCGGCTCGCCGTAAGCCACACTGCGGGCACCGGTGCGGACATTGAGCACAGGGATGGCCAGCTCGCGGTCAATCACCAGAGTGACTTCACTGACCAAAGGGTGCACACGGGTAACCTGACCCAACACGCCGGATTCGTCCACCACGGGAGAGCTGAGCGCCACACCATGCGCCATGCCTTTGTCGATGATGATTTTGCGGGTGTAGGGGTCGGCGGCGTCATACAGCACCTGCGCCGCCATGCCGGTAAGGGCTTTTTGCTCGCGCAGCTCCAGAAGCTTGCGCAAACGGGTATTTTCCAGGCTCAGTTGCTCAACCTGACTCGCCCGCAGCGATTGAACGGCCAGTTTTGCGCGGGCCTCATCTTCGCTGGTTTTGGCCAGCCTGAGCGCTGTGAAATATCCTCCGCCGCTTTGCACAGCGCGCACTGGCTGCAACGCAAGCCACTGAATCGGATAAAGCGCCGTGGCAATCGCCGCGCGTACTGGTTGGGTGATGCGAAAACGCATGTCGGCAACCATCAAAAACAAGGCCAGCGCGCTGAAGAACATCAGCTTGGACAAGGCCGACGGCCCCTGCTTGAAAAAGGGGGGCGGCGTTCTGTCGAGGGTTCCTAAGGGCATGGTGTGCTGTCAATCATGCGCCTGCAGCGGCAGCATCGGGGGATGCTCCCGCATTTATTCCGAGGTGAAAATCGAACCCAGGCGGTCCATGCGCTCCAGCGCAATGCCGCAGCCGCGCACCACGCAGGTCAGCGGGTCTTCGGCCACCAGTACCGGCAGGCCGGTTTCCTCGGCCAGCAGGCGGTCCAGATCGCGCAATAGGGCGCCGCCGCCGGTCAGCATCATGCCCCGATCGGCAATGTCCGCGCCCAGTTCCGGCGGGGTGTGCTCCAGCGCGTTCTTGACGGCCGAGACGATGTTGTTAAGCGGGTCGGTGAGCGCTTCCAGGATTTCGTTGGAAGAGATGGTGAAGGACCGCGGTACGCCTTCGGAGAGGTTGCGGCCCTTGACCTCCATTTCCTTGACTTCACTACCGGGAAAGGCCGAGCCGATGTTCTTCTTGATGGCTTCGGCGGTGGGCTCGCCGATCAGCATGCCGTAGTTGCGCCGGATGTAACTGATGATGGCTTCGTCGAACTTGTCGCCGCCGACCCGCACGCTGCCCTTGTAGACCATGCCGCCCAGCGAGATCACGCCCACTTCGGTGGTGCCGCCGCCGATGTCGACGACCATCGAGCCGGACGCTTCCGACACCGGCAGGCCGGCGCCGATGGCTGCGGCCATCGGCTCTTCGATCAGGTACACGTCGGATGCGCCGGCGCCCAGCGCCGATTCGCGGATGGCGCGGCGCTCCACCTGGGTGGAGCCACAGGGCACGCAGATGATGATGCGCGGGCTGGGCCGCAGGATGCTCTGCGGGTGCACCATCTTGATGAACTGCTTGAGCATCTGCTCGGTGACGGTGAAATCGGCGATCACCCCGTCTTTCATCGGGCGGATCGCCTCGATGTTGCCGGGCACCTTGCCCAGCATCGCCTTGGCCTCGTGGCCGACGGCTTGGATGGTCTTTTTGCCCTGGGGCCCGCCACGAAGGCGGGCCCCAGGG
>JBKJIV010000061.1:0-37542 GCA_046598365.1 Polaromonas sp.
CGATAAAGGCATCAATGCTGGACTGGCTTTCGGGTTTCATGGCTACACCATAACAAAAAGCAGACACAAAAAAGCCCCGCCAGGCGCGCGGCCTGCGGGGCGATGATGACCAAGCCCCGCTTAGTCGAGTGACAACTTGGCGTCAACCACCACCTTTTTGTACACCTCGAATTCGGCCTTGATCTGCGCCGTGAATTGCTCGGGGGTGTTACCCACAATGATGGAGCCGGTATCTTCAATGCGCTTGCGAACAGCCGGGTCCTGCAAGGCCTTGAGTGTGGCGGCGCTGATTTTGTCAACCACCTCTTTCGGCAGGCCCTTGGGACCGGTGATGCCGTAATACGCCATGCGGTTGACCGGCTCCAGACCCACTTCCTTGAAGGTTGGCACGTCGGGCAGAACCGCCAGGCGTGTAGGCGCGGCGACCACGATGGGGATCAGGCGTTTTTGCTGGATGAAGGGCAGCGCAGACGGAATGTTGTCAAAAATGATCTGCACCTGGCCGGCCACTGTGTCATTCAGGGCCGGACCAGCGCCGCGGTAAGGAATGTGCGTGATGAAGGTGCCGCTCAGGCTTTTGAACAACTCGGTCTGCAAATGGCCGATGCCGCCCGTGCCGGAAGAAGAGTAGGAGTATTTGCCCGGGTTTTTCTTGATTTCCGCGATGAACTCTTTGTAGTTGCGCGCCGGAAAGCTCGGGTGCACCGCAATCAGGTTGGGCGTGGCCGCAATGTTGATGATGGGTGTGAAGTCGGTCAGTGTGTTGTACGGGATTTTCGGATTGATGGCCGGGTTGGCGGCGGTGGTGGACACCGTGGCCATACCCAGAGAGTAGCCGTCAGGCGCTGACTTGGCAGTGTCCAGTGCGCCCACGACGCCGCCGCCACCGGCCTTGTTCTCGACAATGACGTTCTGACCCAGCGCCTTGCCCAGGGGTTCTGCGATCACACGCGCAACGATGTCGGTGGTACCGCCAGGAGCAAAAGGCACCTGCAGTTTCACAACCTTGTTTGGGTAGGACTGGGCAAAAGCTGAACCGCTGGCGGCAAGGGCCAAGGTCAGTGCGGAAAGGGTAAACAAGTAACGGCGTTGCATGTGGGTATTCCTTTTGAAAAGAGACGCAAATAAGAGGCGACAGCCTTGATCCTAAACTTACAACGCGCCGAGGTATGTTGTGGATTACGCATAGGGGCAAACCCCAAGCGAGCATAAATTCCGGGTTATTCTTGGCGCGTGAACTACGCCCTGCTCCTCTTCCCCGACTTCGCCCTCATTTTGTGCGGTTACCTGGTATGCCGGTACACCGCCCTGAACCGCACCGTTTGGGAGCAGGTGGAAAGCCTGGTTTATTACTTTTTGTTTCCCGTGCTGCTGTTTCAGTCCATTGTTAGAAGCCCGCTTGATTTGGGCGCAGCCTCCAGCCTTATCGCCGCCGGGCTCATGATGGGCGTGCTGGGCATCGCGCTTGCTTACTCCCTGCCCTATCTGCCCTGGCTGGGCGCACGCATTGACAAACGCGAGCACGCGGCCAGTGCGCAAATTGCCTTTCGCTTCAACTCCTTCATTGCACTGGCTTTGGCCGAGCGCCTGGCGGGCGCGGAAGGCCTGCTTCTGATCGCTGTGCTGATAGGCGTTTGCGTCCCTCTGTTTAACGTCGGCGCCGTATGGCCTATGGCGCGGCATGCGGAAACCAGCTTTTTTCACGCTCTGGTGCGCAATCCGCTCATCATCGCGACGGCCACCGGGCTTATTGCTAATTTGATGGGTTTTCAAATGCCCGTATGGCTGGAGCCCACCGTCACCCGCATAGGCGCAGCTTCACTGGCCCTGGGCCTGATGGCCGCTGGAGCGGGCATGCAGTTCAGAAGTTTGGCCCAGGCCAAGGCCCTGGCCGTATCCGTGCTGACCATCCGTCACCTTCTGATGCCCCTGATCGCGTTGGGTCTGTCGTGGGTGTTTCGCCTGTCGCCGGTACAAACCACGGTATTGCTGGCTTTTTCCGCGTTGCCGACGGCGTCAAGCTGCTACGTATTGGCCGCCCGCATGGGGTACAACGGCGCGTACGTCGCGGGACTGGTCACCTTGTCGACCTTGCTGGGCATGGTGAGCCTGCCGTTTGCGCTGGGCATTTTGCGTGGTTCATGATGAGTAACAAACTACGCGCATGAAGTTTCTCGCCCTGCCCCTGCTGATGAGCCTGTCCACCCTCGGACTCGCCGGAGAAGTCCGAGTGGCGGTGGCGGCAAACTTTGCCGCACCGATGCAGGCCATTGCTGCGGTGCTGGAAAAAACCACCGGACACAAAGCCCAGGTGGTGACTGGCGCCACAGGCAAGTTTTATGCGCAAATCAAAAACGCCGCACCCTTTGATGTGTTTCTGTCTGCAGACAATGAAACACCGGAAAAACTTGAGAAAGAAGGACTGACCGTACCGGGCAGCCGTTTCACCTATGCCAAGGGCAAGCTGGTCCTGTGGTCAGCCAAACCGGGGTTAATCGATGCACAGGGCCAAGTGCTCAAAACAGGAGACTTCCGCAAGATCGCCATCGCCCAACCCAAGGTTGCGCCCTATGGCGCGGCGGCCATGGAGGTCATTGGCAAGCTGGGCCTTGACGCGCGACTCACACCGCGGCTGGTGCTGGGTGAAAGCCTGGGGCAGACCTACAGTTTTGTCTTCACCGGCAATGCCGAGCTGGGATTTGTCGGGCTGTCGCAGGTGCTGGAGGGCGGCAAGCTCAAAAGTGGCTCGATGTGGCTGGTTCCGTCCGGTCTGTACGGTCCTATCGTGCAGGACGCCGTTGTCCTGAAGAGGGGGCAGAACAACCCGGCTGCAGCGGCGCTGATCGTTCTGATGAAGTCAGACGGGATCAAGGAGCTGATCCGCTCATATGGCTATGACTGAAGCCGATCTCAGCGCCATCATCCTGACCGCCAAGCTGGCAGGGCTGGTCACGCTCATCCTGCTGGCCATCGGTACACCGCTTGCATGGTGGTTGGCAAGAACCCGCTCGTGGCTGAAAGTACCCGTGGGCGCCGTTGTGGCCATGCCGCTGGTGCTGCCACCATCGGTGCTCGGCTTTTACCTTCTTGTGGCGATGGGCCCCAACGGACCCTTGGGTCAGTTCACCCAATCCATGGGCTGGGGCGTGCTGCCTTTCACTTTTGGGGGTCTGGTGCTTGCCTCCGTTTTTTACTCGCTGCCCTTTGTGGTGCAGCCATTGCAAAACGCCTTTGAAGCCATCGGCGACCGGCCGATGGAAGTCGCCGCCACTTTGCGCGCCTCCCCACTCGATACTTTTTTCAGCGTCGTACTACCGCTGGCCCGGCCCGGCTACCTGACTGCAAGCGTGATGGGTTTCGCGCACACCGTGGGTGAATTTGGTGTGGTGCTCATGGTCGGCGGCAATATACCCGGCCAGACACGCGTCGTGTCGGTGCAGATTTATGACCATGTGGAAGCCCTCGAATACGCGGACGCCCATCGCCTGGCCGCGATCATGCTGGTGTTTTCTTTCACGGTGCTGCTGGCGCTGTATGCCTTCAATCCAACCGGTCGCCGAAAGTAAGCCATCATGGAGCGCATCCTCGCCGACTTCAAGCTCGTCTATAGCGGCTTCACGCTGGATGTGCAACTGGACTTGCCGGGGCGCGGCGTCAGCGCTTTGTTTGGCCGCTCAGGTTGCGGCAAGACCACCTGCCTGCGCGCCATGGCCGGACTTGAACGTGCGCAAGGTCGATTGAATATTTCGGGCGAAGTCTGGCAGGACGATGCGCAAAACCATTTTCTGCCAGCGCATCAGCGGCCGCTGGGCTACGTGTTTCAGGAATCCAGTCTTTTCCCACATTTGAGCGTGCGTCGCAATGTCGAGTACGGCATGAACCGCGTTCCCGAGTCCCAGCGCCGCGTGTCTCTGGAACAGGCTGTTGAACTGCTGGGTATAGCCACGCTGATGGACAGGAAGCCCGAAACGCTGTCGGGCGGCGAACGGCAACGCGTGGCAATGGCCCGCGCCCTGGCCACCAGCCCCCGGCTGCTGTTGCTGGACGAGCCCTTGGCCGCGCTGGATGCGCAGCGCAAAAGCGAAGTCCTGCCCTACCTGGAGCGCTTGCACAATGAGCTGGACATTCCGGTGATGTACGTCAGCCATGCGCTGGACGAGGTTGCACGGCTGGCCGATCACCTGGTGCTGATGGACGCCGGCCGTGTCGTCGCCAGCGGGCTCACCTCCAAGTTGCTGACCCGGCTCGACTTGCCGCTGGCCTACGGCGATGCCGCCGGCGCGGTGATCGAGGCCACGGTGCAAGGCCACGACAGCACCTACCATCTGACCCGCGTGGCGTTCTCCGGGGGAAGCCTGCAACTAACCAGCACCGCGCCGCGACCCGAGGGCCAGCGCGTGAGGCTACGCGTACAGGCGCGCGATGTGAGCTTGACTCTGCAAGCGCAGGGCGGCACCAGCATCCTCAATATCCTGCCCGCGACGGTGGTTGCGCTCAGCCCCGACAGTCCGGGCCAGACCATGGTCTCGCTGGACGCGGGCGGCGCTTGCCTGCTGGCGCGGCTCACACAGCGCTCGGTCGACACGCTGAAGCTGGCGCCGGGTCTGCCGGTTTATGCGCAGGTCAAGGGCGTGGCGATTCTCGACTGAACGTTCTTTGACCGCGCTTACTTCGCGGCGTTCGGGAAGAACAACTGCTCGCCGCCAATCTTGTAGCTGGCCACGGCCGCCTGCCCGGCTGGCGATGTGATCCAGTCGACAAATTTTTGCGCCTCAGCCAACCGGACCTGCGGGTGTTTGGCCGGGTTGACCACCATCACGCCGTACTGGTTGAACAGGCGCGTGTCGCCTTCGACCAGCACAGTCATGTCGGCCCGGTTCTTGAAGGCCAACCAGGTGCCGCGATCGGCCAGTACATAGGCGCCGGTACTGGCCGCGATGTTCAGGGCAGGACCCATGCCGCAACCGCAAGCTTTGTAGTTGGCAAACTGTGGGACGTCCACACCTGCGCTTTTCCAGTAGCGCAACTCGGCTGCGTGGGTGCCGCTTTTGTCGCCTCGAGAAACAAAGTTGCTGTTGCCGGCCTGCAACTTTCGCAAGGCCTCCACAATGTCCTTGCCTTTGGTTTTTGCCGGATCGGCGGCGGGGCCTATCAGCACGAAGTCGTTGTACATGACAGGAAAACGCTTGATGGCAAAACCATCGGCCACGAGTTTTTCTTCCGCCACTTGATCATGCACAAACAGCACATCGGCGTCGCCGCGGCGGCCCATGTCGATGGCTTGGCCAGTCCCCAGCGCCACCACCTTGACGTCGATGCCCGTGGCTAGCTTGAATGCCGGAAGCAGCGTTCCGAACAAACCGGACTGCTCTGTCGAGGTGGTCGAGGCCATGACAATGGTTTGGGGTTGCGCAATAGAAAAATTCGCATGTAGTCCAAAAAATGCGAAGGCTGCAGCCCCTAAACACCTGAACATATGGGAATGCAAGAGGCTGGGATTCATACAAGCTCACCTTTGACAAACATTTCTGCCTCTGGCGGCAGCGGACCATTAAAAAAATCATGCGTGGGCAGATCCGCCAGCAAGCGGCCATGCTCCAGGTAAATGACGCGGCTGGCCAGGCGCTTGACCTGACCCAGGTTATGGCTGCTGAAAATCAGGGTCATGCCCGCATTTGCAAACTCGGCCATCAGTCCCTCCACCTCGCGCTTGGCGGCAGGGTCCAGACTGGCCGTCGGCTCGTCGAGCAATAAAACTTGCGGCTGCAAAGCCCATGCGCGAGCCAGCGCCAGGCGCTGCTGCTGCCCACCTGACAAAGCTTTGGCGTTGCGATGCGCCACCTCATCCAGCCCAACGCGCGCCAGTGCCTGCAGCGCCTTGGGCCTCGTTTGTTTCCAGGGCACACCTTGAAGCCAGAGACCCAGCGCCACATTACTGAGTGCGCTGGCACGCACCATGTAGGGCCGCTGAAACAACATGGCTTGGCGCACGGTGCGGTCACAAGTCACCGTACCAAGGCTTGGTTGCAGCAGGCCATGCAGCACACGCAGAAGCGTGCTTTTGCCACTGCCGTTGGAGCCGATCAGGGCCACGCGCTCCCCAGCGCGTATGCGCAGGTCACACGATGCCAGCGCCCGGGTGTTGCCGAAGCAGACCTCGACAGCCTTGAGGTCCAACAGTGGATTCATGGCTTCACCCTATCGCCCTGTGGCGCTGACGGCGCCATCCCTTCGGGCAGTCCGTCGTCCAGGCGCTCACGCCAGCGCCGCACCAGCGTGATCAGCACATTGAGTATCAGCACCACCACGAGCAGAAGCACGCCCAGCGCCAGCGCCAGCGGCAGGTCACCCTTGCTGGTTTCCAGCGCGATGGCGGTTGTCATGACACGGGTAAAACCGTCGATGTTGCCACCCACAATCATCACCGCGCCCACTTCCGAAATGGCCCGGCCAAATGTGGCTATCAATACGGTCAGCAGCGCATAACGCTCGTCCCACAGCAGCAGCAGGCTGCGCATACCCTGCCCGGCACCCAGCGACCGGAACTGCTCCCCGTGCAGTCGGTCGGCATCCTCGATCGTCTGGCGTACAAGGGCGGTCACCACCGGAAGAACCAGCACAGCCTGCGCCAGCACCATGGCCTTGAATGAAAACAGCCATCCCAGAAAACCCAGCGGGCCCGAGCGGGACAGCAGCAGGTACACCACCAGGCCGACCAGTACCGACGGCAAGGCCAACAGGGTGTTGAACAAGGTCAGCACCGCCGCGCGGCCACGGAACCGCGCTACGCCCAACCAGGCCCCCATCACGAGGCCGGCACCACAGGCAATCAGGCAGGCGCAAGCACTAACCGCCAGCGAACGGAGCACAATGCTGGCGAGCAGAGGGTCCAGGGAAGTAATGAGTGCACCAGCCGTGGCGACACTGTCAGAAAAGGTAGTCATGCGGTGATGTGTTGCCCTTATCGTACGCATGAAGATTCCGCCCGCCATTGGGAATCAGGAGCTATGAAGCACTGTACATAGGATCGGCCTGTCCATTCGTGCGCCCATAATCAAAACAGTCCTCACTTTCCCCCATGCACAAAGTCGAACTTTCCTATCTGCTGTCCCCCGAGCGAGGCAAGGACGCGTTGATTCGCAACCCGCTGATAGACCTGTTGTATGCGGTGCGCGAGCAGGGCTCGATCTCGAAGGCTGCCAGGGAACTGGGCTTGTCTTATCGCCATGTCTGGGGCGCGTTAAAAAAGTGGGAGCAAACGCTGGGGCGCTCTTTGATCGTCTGGGACAAAGGCCAGCGCGCCCGCTTGACCGAGTTTGGCGAAAAGCTGTTGTGGGCCGAACGCCAGGCTCAAGCCCGACTGGCGCCGCAAATTGAAGCGCTGCGAGGTGACATCGAGCGCGCTTTTTCCACCGCCTTCGACGATGACGCGCACATCCTGACCTTATACGCCAGCCACGACGCCGCGCTGAGTGCGCTGCGCGACCACGCAGCGGCGCATCGCCTTCATCTGGACATCCGTTTCATGGGCAGTGTGGACGCCATTGCCGCGCTTAATGCGGAGCGCTGCATGATGGCCGGCTTTCACACGCTGGAGCAACCCGATGGTGCCTCCGTCGCCGCGCGCACCTACCGCAGTTTGCTCAAGCCGGGGCAGCACAAACTCATCGGGTTTGCCCACCGCAATCAAGGCTTGATCGTCGCAAAGTCTAATCCGCTGCGGCTCAAACAACTGTCCGACCTGACCCAGCCCGGCCTGCGGTATGTCAACCGTGCGCAGGGCACCGGAACCCGCGTGTTGCTCGACGAGTTGTTGGCTCAGGCGGGGCTCAGCGCGGCGAACGTCTCAGGCTATGACACGCAGGAGCCTTCACACAACGCCGTCGCACAGGCCGTAGCCAGCGGCTCCGCAGACGCAGGTCTGGGCATAGAGGCCGCGGCCAGGGAAAAAGGTCTGGGCTTTGTACCGCTGGTGCAGGAGCGCTACCATTTGGTGTGTCTGAAGTCTGCATTGAGCGAAGCTCCCGTGCAAGCGCTGCTGGCAGAACTGCAGAGCGCGAGCTGGCAAACCGCGCTGACGTCCTTGCCTGGCTACAGCGCCACCCGTGCGCAAAGCGGCGAGGTGCTGCCGCTGCGTAGCTTGCTGCCCTGGTGGACATACCGCAAGGCCAAGCCTCTCAAGCCGTGATCAGCACTTGGAGGATTCGAGGGCGGAGCCAAATTCAAAGCGCACAAGACCGAAACCCGCAAAAAATATCATCTCTTTCAGGCAAATAGAAATTGCGATATTTGGGATGCCGCATACGCGCTCGCGTAGCCATCGAAGCACCCCGCAACACCTTGTGCGTGCCAAACCACGGCTGCGAATAATCGGCATACGGGTGGGGCGTAAAACCCGGGTAGGGATGGAAAGTACTGCCCGTCCACTCCCAGACATCGCCCCACACAAAACCCCGACGCGCGGCTGTGTGCGCAGCCACCTCCCACTCCACCTCAGCCGGCAAACGGCGGCCAGCCCATCGGCACCAGGCGTCCGCTTCCCACCAGCTCATGTGCATGGCGGGTTGGTTGCCCAACATCCGCATTGTTTTACCGAAGCGGGTTTGCATCACCGCGCCGCTGGCCACGCCAATCTGCTCTACATAACGCGGGCCGCGCCGCCCCTCCTCTTTTGCTGTTTTTTGCAGCCACTCCCAGCCTTGCGTATGCCAGAGCTCAGGGCGGTCGTACCCGCCATCGTCAACAAATTCTACGAACTGGGCCCAGCTCACAGGCTGGGCGTCAATCTCAAACTCGGGCACATTGATCTGGTGCTGAGCCCTTTCGTTGTCGAATACAAATCCCCCAGCATCGGGCGTTGCGCCCCAGCCAAGGGACCAGGCCGTGCCCGGGACCAGCACAGG
The DNA here is from genome assembly GCA_046598365.1 of Polaromonas sp. Classification (GTDB taxonomy): domain Bacteria; phylum Pseudomonadota; class Gammaproteobacteria; order Burkholderiales; family Burkholderiaceae_C; genus Polaromonas. The sequence continues at coordinate 8,904 of JBKJIV010000061.1, forward strand.
ATCACGCAGCGTCATGGTGGGGGGCGTGAAAGCCTGTAGCAAAGACTTGTCCAATGGCAGGCCCAGCGTTTGCGCGGTGTAGGTCAACGCTTCTGCATGCATGTCCTCATGAAACAGGCACAGGCGATAAAAGTACAGGTCGTCGTCGCCATCCCCCGCTTTGTCCAGCAACTCCAGCGTGCTTTCCAGCGTGTCCAGCAGGTAGGCGCGGCAGTTGGCTACGCCAGGCAAGTCAAGCACCCAGCGCTGGCTGTGCGGCACATTGGCAGAGTCCCACCAGCTGTCTGCCTGGGGTTCAATGGACGCCAGACGCGCATGGGTCGGCTCACACAGTACCCCACGGGACCGCTGCATGTTGCGGCCAATCCACCACTCCTGAAACCAGCCCACATGGCCCAGCTCCCACAGCGGTGGATTGAGGATGGGCAATTCTGGGACTGCAAAATTCTCTGCCTCCAGCGCCTGCTGGTACTGGCCAAAAAGTCGCAACGTATGGTTGCGCGCATCCATCAGCGCAAGCGACAAAACGTCGCGGTCCGCGCTGCGAATCAGCGGCGAATCAATCATCCCGGCGGCCGTGGGGGGCGGTGAAGTGGGTCGCGAATTGGGTAAAGCGTCTGAAGCCAAAACGGCAGTCCTGGTAAGTCCGGCAGGGGGTGAATCCAATAGGGGCAATTGGCACACTGCACATTGCTGGGCGCAATTTCTATCCAGTCATTGTGACATTGCGGTCCTGCCAGCTTGATCCAATCGGAGAGCAACCCGACGGCCGACCTCATGATCGCACCTGCTGGGCCTGAAACTGTCGCGCGCCGCCAAACCGAAGATGTATCTGCCAGGGACCATATCCCGCACTTGCTAACAAGGCGAGTGACTGCCTTCACCGCCAGGGCTTTGCGAACGCCCGCACGACAGGCCGAACGCCAAAAGTAAGCGGCGTCAAGGTTTTGTCAGACAACTCTGTGCCGCTACGGGATAACACCGTAATCATGCTGTCAGCTTGCCTTCTATAGTGGTCTATAAAATCCGACACGCGCCAAGCTGTATCCGGCACGCCCTCCAGCAGGGGTTGCCGGATGATTTTTATGCGCGAACCCTTTTCCAGGAGACACCCACCATGACCCCTCTTCTTTCGCTGTCCCGGTTGATAGACGGCATCAGCACGCTTATGGGCAAAACGACCATGTGGCTGATTCTTGCCACCACCCTCATCAGTGCCGGCAATGCGATTGTGCGCAAGGCTTTCGACATGAGCTCCAACGGCCTGCTGGAAATCCAGTGGTATTTGTTTGCTGCGGTGTTCATGCTGGGTGCAGGTTATGGTTTTTTGAAAAATTCACATGTACGCATTGACTTTATTTCAAGCCGCCTTTCAGACCGCACCCGCAACTGGGTCGATGTGGTGGGCATTGTGTTGGTGCTTTTCCCGTTCTGCATTCTGATGATCAAACTAAGCTGGCCGTTCTTCACGAATGCCTACAACAATGGCGAAATGTCACAAAACGCGGGCGGGCTGATTCGCTGGCCTGCTTACCTTCTGGTACCGGTGGGTTTTTCTCTGTTGATGATGCAGGGCGTGTCTGAGCTGATCAAGCGCATTGCTTTCTTGCGCGGCGTGATCGAAGACCCGATTGGCGGCGAGGCCGCCAAATCAGACGACCAAAAACATGTTGAAGAACTGGAGCGGATTGCTGCCGCCCGCCTGGCTGGAGATAAATAAGATGGAATCCACATTTCTCGCACAACAGTTTGTGCCCTTGATGTTCGCAGGGCTGTTTGTCCTGCTGCTGACTGGTTTTCCAGTCGCCTTCGGATTGGCCGCTACCGGCCTGGCTTTCGGCTTCATTGGCATGGAAGCCGGGCTTTTCCCTGCCAATTTGTTTCAGGCTCTGCCATCGCGTATTTTTGGCATCATGCAAAACGACACGCTGCTGGCGATCCCGTTTTTTACCTTCATGGGCATCATTCTGGAACGCTCGGGGATGGCCGAGGACTTGCTTGAAACTGTGGGCCAGGTGTTTGGCCCACTGCGCGGCGGTCTGGCCATTGCCGTGATTCTGGTTGGCGCGCTGCTTGCCGCGACCACAGGGGTTGTCGCCGCTGCGGTGATCTCCATGGGCTTGATTTCACTGCCCATCATGCTGCGGTATGGCTACAGCCGGGTGATCGCCACCGGCACCATTACTGCCTCCGGCACGCTGGCGCAAGCCATCCCACCCTCGCTCGTGCTGATCGTCCTGGCTGACCAGCTGGGCCGCTCTGTGGGTGACATGTATTCTGGCGCTCTGGTGCCCGGCCTGCTGCTGGTGGGCTTGTACATTTTGTTCATTGTGGTCGTGGCATTTGTCAAACCGGCCATGGTGCCACCACTACCGCCAGAAGCCCGTATTTACAAAGAAGCCAATGGCGCATCGGGCCACAAGTCGTTGCTGGTATTGGTTGTGTTGTGCGCGGCTGCGGGTTTTGCCTGGTCCAGGGTTCACAACTCTGTGTTGACACCTCTGCTCAGCCGGACATTGCCTGCCCCGGGTGATGAAATTGTCATTTTGTCGATGACGCTGGCTTCACTGCTGGGATTGTCGCTGGCCATCATCAACCACGTGACGCGTATGGGTCTGCTGTCCAGGTTGGCTGAACAAGTCACCTTTGTTTTAATGCCGCCGCTGATCCTGATCTTCCTGGTACTTGGCACCATTTTTCTGGGTGTTGCAACACCCACCGAGGGCGGCGCAATGGGCGCTTTGGGTGCTTTGATTCTGGCACTCGGCAAACGGCGCATCAACATGTCGCTGCTCAAGCAGGCGCTGGAGAACACCGCCAAGCTGGCCTCGTTTGTGCTGTTTATCTTGATCGGTTCAACCGTCTTCAGTTTCACCTTCAATGCGGCTGATGGTCACATCTGGGTAGAACACCTGTTCAAGGGCATGCCTGGTGGCGCTTGGGGCTTTTTGATTGTGGTGAACATTCTGGTGTTCATTTTGGGCATGTTCATCGATTTCTTCGAAATCGCCTTCATCATCATCCCGCTGCTTGCGCCTGTGGCTGAGAAAATCCTGCCAGGCCTGGTACCCGGCATGACGGCGGACGACGCCATGATCTGGTTCGGTGTGATCATCGCCATGAACCTGCAGACCTCATTCTTGACGCCGCCGTTTGGTTTTGCGCTGTTTTACTTGCGCAGCGTGGCCGCCAAGTTTGACTACAAGGACCGCGTCACCGGTGCCACGATTCCAGCTGTCACCACAAGCGAGATTTACAAAGGTTCGATTGCCTTCATCATCTTGCAACTCATCATGGTTGCGGCAATCATGATCTTCCCGAACCTGGTCACAGGCGGTATTGAGAAAACAGAGATGCTGAACAAGGATCAGATCATGGAGCAGCTCCAGATACCCAAAACCGACGAGGAAACCAAGCAGGAAGAAGCTGAAGCCAAGACAAGCAGCACGGGTGGTGATTCCAAGCCCGCCGAAGGCGGCGAAGTAGACCCCATGAAGGAGATGCTGGAAGCGGCTGAAAAAGATCAGAAGAAGAAGTAGAGACCTTCTCACCAAAAGAAAAACGAGGCCTTGCGCCTCGTTTTTTTGTGCCTGTGACTTGTCACCGCTAGCTAGCGCGATGAGCAGTCATAAGAATGCCAGAACAATGTTTGCGGAGCAAAAGCTGCCGATTGAACGAGCCGCCCGTGACGGGCATGGACACCGCCGCCCAGTTGCAGGCGTCAGCGAACGCACCGCCTGACGGTGGGCCGGAGCGGTTTGAAAAGCACGCCGTGCAGGGCCTGCCTGACCGCAACTCCCGGGGCTGGTGAGAACGTACCGGTCCATGCTGTTTAACAAGCTCTGCAAGCCCCGGGGCCAGATGAAATTTGCCGCTCGATGGCAACCCCGTTGCGTGACTATTGGGAAAATACTGAACGAAAAAAACCACGCCTCAGCGTGGTTTTTTAGAGCGGTAAAGAACTTACAGTTTTTGCGACTGCATGTACTGGTCAAAGCGCGCTTCGGTAAAGCGGAACCAGAGGTTTTGGTCCTTGCGGAAATTCGAGTAGTCCGCGTAAATCTTGGCCCAGTCGGGGTTGCTGGCGCTCAGTTCACCATACAAAGCCATCGACTCCTTGAAGGCCAGGTCCATCACCGGTTTAGGGAATGGCAGCACCTTGACTTTGGCGCCAACCAACTGCTTGAGCGCTTCCGGGTTGCGGGCATCGTACTTGGCCTGCATGTCGGTATGCGCATAGGCAGCAGCAGCCTCCAGGATGGCCTTGTTTTCGGGCGAGAGCTTGTCGTACGCTGTCTTGTTGACCATCGCATCGAGCTGAGGGCCACCTTCCCACCAGCCAGGGTAGTAGTAGAACGGAGCCACCTTGTTGAAGCCCAGCTTCTGGTCATCATACGGACCGACCCACTCGGCCGCGTCGATGGTGCCTTTTTCCAGGGCCTGGTAAATCTCGCCACCGGGAATGTTCTGTGGCACAGCGCCCATGCGGCTGAGTACCTTGCCGGCAAAGCCGCCGATACGCATCTTCAGGCCCTTGATATCAGCAGCACTCTTGATTTCCTTGCGGTACCAGCCGCCCATCTGTGCGCCGGTATTGCCCATAGGGAAATTGACGATGTTGTACTTGCCGTAAAACTCGCGCATGAGTTTCAGGCCATTGCCCTGGTACATCCACGCGGTCATCTGACGGCTGTTAAGGCCGAACGGAATGGCGCATCCCAAAGCGAAAACATCATTCACGCCGAAGAAGTAGTAAGGCGCGGTGTGCACCATTTCGGTGGTGCCCTTTTGCACGTTGTCGATCATGCCGGCAATGGCAGGCATCAACTCGCCACCGGGGTGCACCGAGATCTGGAACTTTCCGCCAGACATTTCGCCAACTTTTTTTGCAAAGGTTTCAGCTGCGCCATAAATCGTGTCGAGCGCTTTAGGAAAGCTCGATGCCAGGCGCCAGCGGATGGCTTCCTGGGCATGCACGGCAGGTGCCACGCCAGCGGCGAGCACACCGGCAATGCCGGCATTTTTGATTAGGGAACGACGATCCATGAGCTAACTCCTCGGTAATAGATAAATGAAATGGGGTACAACCACCCGCGAGTCTAGGAGTCACCCCCGTGATAAACATTGGGAGTTACCCACTCAGGGCTTAACCTCATTGACGGGACACACGTGCAATACGCCCTTCTGGCGCGCTGCTTCGGGGATTGTAGAAATGTCGCGGCGGAGACTCGCGCGGGTTTTCCCTTGAAAACGCTGCTTAAAGGGCTTGCCTTCAGGCTTCTGTCAGAAACAGAAAGCGATGCACCGCCATGGTGTTGTCGGCTTTCAGGCCACCGATTTCAAACCGGGTTTGGACAGCCTGGTCCCTTCCAGCAAATGCCCAAACCTGCTGGTGATGGATTGCTCGATGCCTGTCGCATCCAGCCCCTGCTCCGCCAACAACTTCGCCGGATCACCGTGCTCCGTGAATTCGTCGCGCAAGCCCAGGTGCTGCAAAGGTTTATGGACGCCGGCCAAAACCAGCGCCTCCGCAACCGCACTTCCGGCGCCACCCATGATCGCGCCTTCTTCAACGGTAACCAGAGCGTCATGGCCGGCAGCTACTGCCAGCAACAACTCGATATCCAGCGGCTTGGCCCAGCGCATGTTGACGACCGTGGCGTTAAGCTTCTCGGCGGCTTGCAGGGCTGGATGGAGCAAGGTTCCAAAAGCCAGAATGGCGACGCCCGTGCCTTCGCGACGCACTTCACCTTTACCGAATGGCAGGCTGTCCAGATGAGCTTGTGTGGCAACACCTGCGCCGGCACCGCGCGGGTATCGCACGGCCACCGGATGGTTCTGCTCGAAGGCGCTGCTGAGCAACATGCGGCACTCGTTCTCGTCGGCTGGGCAGGCTACGCTCATGTTCGGGATGCACCGCAGGAAGGGAATGTCGTAAGCCCCCGCGTGTGTGGCGCCGTCCGCACCGACCAGGCCGGCACGATCCAGTGCAAACACAACTGGGAGATTTTGCAGCGCCACGTCATGAATCAACTGGTCATACCCACGCTGCAAAAAGGTGGAATAAATGGCCACCACGGGCTTGAGCCCTTCGCAGGCCATGCCCGCGGCGAAAGTCACGGCATGCTGTTCGGCAATGCCAACGTCGTAATAACGCTCGGGGAACCTGCGATGAAACTCCACCATGCCCGAACCTTCTCGCATGGCCGGCGTGATGCCAACCAGACGGCTGTCTTTTGCGGCCATGTCGCACAACCAATGACCGAAAACCTGGGTAAAAGTCTGCTTGGCCGGCGCCGCTGATTTTTGCAGACCCATCGCAGGGTCGAATTTGCCAGGGCCGTGGTAGGCCACGGGATCGGCTTCGGCGAGCTTGTAGCCCTGACCTTTTTTGGTTACCACGTGCAGGAATTGCGGCCCCTCGCCTTTGTCCATCAATTGCTTGATGTTTTCCAGCGTCGGGACCAGCGACTCCAGGTCATGCCCATCGATCGGACCGATGTAGTTAAAACCGAAGTTCTCAAACAAGGTGGCGGGGACCACCATGCCTTTGGCGTGGGTTTCCAGCCGCTTGGCCAGCTCGAACAACGGCGGCGCAACCTTGAGCACCTGCTTGCCAACGTGCTTGGCAGATGCATAAAACTGCCCGCTCATCAGTTGGGCCAGATAGCGGTTAAGCGCACCAACCGGCGGGCTGATGCTCATGTCGTTGTCGTTGAGCACCACCAGCAGTTTGCAGTCGCATACGCCGGCGTTGTTCATGGCCTCAAAGGCCATGCCGGCGCTCATGGCGCCGTCGCCAATGATGGCGACCGCATGACGATCCTCGCCCTTTTGTTTGGCCGCCATGGCCATGCCCAGCGCCGCCGATATGGAGGTGGACGAATGTGCGGTTCCGAAGGTGTCGTATTCACTTTCATCGCGCCGCGGAAAACCACTGAGGCCGCCCATTTGCCGCAGGCTGTTCATGCGCTCACGACGGCCCGTCAGTATTTTGTGCGGATAAGTCTGATGGCCCACGTCCCAAACCAGACGGTCGTCAGGGGTGTTGAACACATAGTGCAGAGCGACCGTGAGCTCCACCGTGCCGAGGTTGGAACTCAGGTGCCCGCCGGTTTGCGACACACTGTGCAGCAAATACGCACGCAGTTCGTCGGCCAGTGCCTTGAGTTGTACGCGGGGCAATTGCCGCAGCTCTGCGGGACTGTTTATGGTTTCAAGCAATTGATACATCGTGGTTCTTGTTTCTTTCACGCGTAAAGCGCACTCACCGTCAACTCCTGCGATTGACCAGCATGTCAGCCAGCGCGCTGAGAGCCGCCGTATGGTTGAGCTCACTCGCCTTCAAACTGTGATGGGCCTCGGACAACAACTCCTGCGCGTAATTGCGCGATGCGGTCAAACCCATCAAGGACACAAAGGTGGGTTTGTCCTGGGCCTCATCCTTGCCCGCGGTTTTACCCAAAGTGGCGGAATCAGCGGTTACATCCAGGATATCGTCCACCACCTGAAAAGCCAAGCCTACCGCAGCACCATAGTCACGCAAGGCCGACTGAGCCGCCCCGGAAACGCAACCGCATGCAGCACCCATCATCACGCTGGCCTGCAGCAGCGCGCCGGTTTTCAGTCGGTGCATATCGTGGAGTTGCTCCGAAGCAAGGGCCTTGCCAACGCTGGCCAGGTCAATGGCCTGCCCGCCCGCCATACCCTGGTAACCGGCTGCCTTCGCCAGCATACGGCACAAGGTGGCCTGCGTCACGGGATCAATCGACTCATTTTCCGGCGTCAACAACTCAAACGCCAGCGCTTGCAAAGCATCGCCCGCCAGCAAGGCCTGCGCCTCGCCGAACTTGACATGCACAGTCGGCTTGCCGCGCCGCAGGACGTCGTTGTCCATGCAAGGCATGTCATCGTGGACCAGGGAGTAGGCATGAATAAGCTCGACAGCACAGGCCACACGCAAAGCGGCCTCCTGCTTGCCGCCAACGGCCTCGCAGGCCGCCAGAACCAGCAACGGCCGCAGCCGTTTGCCACCGTCCAGCACGGCGTAACGCATGGCATCGCCCAGACCAGCGGGCGCCGGGCTGGGTTCGGGAGGCGCCACCCAGCGCATCAGAGCCTGCTCTACGGCGGCGAGTTGTCTGGCGCTCCAGGCGTCCAGCGAGAAAGGTTGGTGCTCAGTCAATGGGTTTACTTTATTTTTACTCTTGGGGCCAAGGCTTGAGCTGATTGCCTTCCAGAACCTTGATCTGGTTTTCCACGGCCTCCAGCCGGTCGCGGCAAAACTTGAGGAGCTCAGCCCCACGCTGGTAGCCCGCCAATAACTGGTCGAGTGGCAATTGACCGGATTCGAGGCGCGCGACCAGTGTTTCGAGCTCGTCAAGTGCAGCTTCGTAACTGGCGGGGGCGGTGGGTGCGGGAGTGGAGGAGGTTTTGGCCATGGTTATTTACTGTCGCTGCTGATTTTAGGCTGTTGTCAGGGGATTTCCTGCACGAGGCCGTCCTCCGGCCCTGCCCCCGTGCAAGAAGTCGCCAGCCCTTGCGCGCTGAAGCTGCACGGTACAATTGAAAGCGCCGCCACCCCAGCGACCTCCCTCATCTACCCCCCGAAACCGCCTGTTTCGGCAATTGCATGTCTGATTTAAGCCTTCGTCTGTTGCAGGCCACCAGCCAGCTGCCCATTTCCAGCTACTTTGATGCGGGCCTCTATCAGCGGGAGCAGCAAAAGTTGTTTGCCCGCGGTCCGCGTTATGTGGGTCATGAGCTGGCAGTTCCAGCGATGGGCGACTACTACGCGCTGGCACAGGAATTGGGTGGGCGGGCACTGGTGCGCAACGGCACCGGCGTCGAGCTGATTTCCAACGTCTGCCGTCACCGGCAATCCACCATGCTGCAGGGCCGCGGCAACACGGGCAGCAACATTGTGTGTCCACTGCATCGCTGGACTTACGACACCAAGGGCGAATTAATCGGTGCGCCGCACTTTGAGGTAGACCCGTGCCTGAATCTGAACCGGTACAAAACCAGCAGCTGGAATGGCTTGGTGTTCGAGGACAACGGCCGCGACATTGCCGCTGAGATGGCTCCGCTGGGACCGATGCAGGACCTCGATTTTTCTGGCTACCAGCTGGACAAGATTCACCTGCATGAATGCAATTACAACTGGAAAACCTTCATCGAGGTCTACCTTGAGGACTACCACGTCGGCCCCTATCACCCCGGTCTGGGCGCCTTCGTGACCACCGACGACCTGCGCTGGGAGCTCACCCCGCACTACTCGGTGCAAACCGTGGGCGTATCCGACAAGCTGGGCAAGCCAGGCACCGACACCTACAAGAAGTGGCATGACGTGGTGCTGCAGTACCGCAATGGCGTGCCACCCAAACACGGTGCCATCTGGCTGACTTACTACCCCAATGTGATGGTCGAGTGGTACCCACATGTGCTGGTGGTCAGCACATTGCATCCGCAGGGGCCGGATAAAACGCTGAACGTGGTGGAGTTCTTCTACCCCGAGGAAATATGCGCGTTTGAACGTGAATTTATTGAGGCGCAGCAAGCCGCCTACATGGAAACCTGCGTCGAAGACGATGAGATTGCCCTGAGCATGGACGCGGGTCGCAAGGCTTTGATGCAACGCGGCGACAACGAGTTTGGGCCCTATCAGAGCCCAATGGAAGACGGCATGCAGCATTTTCACGAGTGGTACCGCCGTGAAATGGGCGCCAGTAAAACCACGCAGATGCTTTGATCGCTGGTACCTTAAAAAGGCAATCCGAGATGTACACCACGCTGATTTCTGTCGAACAACTTCAGGTGCTGCTGGCCGCCCGCCAGCCGGTGCGCGTATTCGATTGCAGCTTTGACCTGATGCAGCCGCTGGCCGGGAAGGAGCAATACCTTCTGGCGCACATTGAAGGCGCGGTGTATGCCAACCTGGACACCGATCTGAGTGCCAAACACGGCGCGCGCGGCGCGCATGGCGTGCTCACCGCCCACGAAGGGGAAGACCAACCCGCCTCAGGGGGCCGCCACCCCCTCCCGAACCGCGAAAAATTTGCCGCCTGGCTGTCCAGCGTGGGTTTTTCCAACGACATGCAAGCCGTGGTGTACGACCGCAATGGCGCCAACTATTGCGGACGCTTGTGGTGGATGCTCAAGTGGGCAGGCCATGAAGCCGTGGCTGTGCTTGACGGCGGCTTGCAGGCCTGGCAGGCAGCGGGTGGCGCAGTAGCCAGTGGCGAGGAGCCTTCGCACTTTCAGACCAACTTTTCATTGACCCCGGAAAAAGCGCTTCTGCTCAATGCCGACACTGTCGCAGCCCGCTTGAATCAGGCCGGCCAAACCGTCATTGATGCGCGCGCGCCAGCCCGATTTCGCGGCGAGGTCGAGCCGCTGGACCCTGTGGCTGGTCATATTCCCGGCGCACTGAACCGCCCTTTCAGCCAGAACCTGGGGGAAGACGGCAGGTTCAAATCTGCAGAGCAACTCAAAGCCGAGTTTGGCGCACTGCTGGCAGGCCGCGACCCGGCCGGCGTGGTTCACCAGTGCGGCAGTGGCGTCAGCGCCGTGCCCAACCTCATCGCCATGGAAATTGCCGGTTTGGGCCGCACTGGCCTGTACGCCGGTAGCTGGAGCGACTGGTGCAGCGATGCGAGCCGGCCCGTGGCCAAGGGTTAGAAGCTTTTCAGGCGGATCACCCCTTGATGACGCGCAGGGTTTACTATTTATTCAGTAGCAAACATTCTTCATCTATCTTCATCTATTTACCCATGAGCTGATTGAGCTTATCGGCTTCAAAGGTTTCTTGCCGCGCCGCGTCATCCGGCACGCAGCCCTGGGTCGGGCCCCGCGCCGGCGCCGCCGAGAGTTTTTCAATCGCCTGCCAGAGCAGCGCAATCTGATGCTCCTGCAACGAAGCGTTGTCGATCAAGCCCTTCATGGCCTGGGAGACCGGGTCATCGTCCTGCGTGATGCCATAGGCCGAGAACTGGGCCTGTGCCGTCGTCACATCAGCGCTGACACCTGTTTTCGAGGGGATGATGCGGGCCGGTATTCCCACCGCCGTGGCGCCGGCTGGCACAGGTTTGATCACCACCGCGTTGCTGCCGATCTTGGCGCCGTCACCGACCAAAAAGCCGCCCAGCACTTTCGCGCCAGCGCTCACCACCACGTTTTTCCCTAGTGTGGGATGGCGCTTTTCGCCCTTGTAAAGCGAGGTTCCGCCCAGGGTCACACCTTGGTAAATCGTGCATCCATCGCCGATTTCTGCAGTTTCACCGATGACCACGCCCATCGCATGGTCGAAAAACACGCGTTCACCGATCACCGCGCCGGGATGGATTTCAATGCCCGTGAACCAGCGCGCGATATGTGAGATGAACCGCCCTAACCACTTGAAGCCGTGGGTCCAGCAGCCGTGCGCCAGCCGGTGCAGCATGATCGCGTGCAAACCGGGATAACAGGTGAGCACCTCCCATGCACTGCGCGCAGCGGGATCGCGATCAAGGATGCACTGGATGTCGGAGCGAATTCTGGAAAACATGGCGACAAGTCTACTGTCGGTCGAGGCTCTGTGCTGAGGTGCGCGTTTTGCCCCCTTCAACAGCTTTTTGCGACATGGCCTTTGCCACACCGCGCAAGATATGGATCTCCTCTGGGCTGAGCTGCGCGCGGTTGAACATCTGGTTCAGGCGTGGCATCAGCTTTTTGGGCGAGGCAGGGTCCAGAAAACCAATATCTGCCAACGCCTCTTCCCAGTGCGCCAACATGCCAGCTACAGCCGCTGCATCGGCCAGTTGCGGCTCAGCCGTTACCGACTGAACAGCAAAACCGCCCAAGGCCTCGCGCCAGTCATAGGCGATCAGTTGCACCGCAGCCGCAAGATTGAGGGAGCCAAATTTAGGATCGGTCGGGATGCTGAGCGCCACATGGCAGCGGTAAACGTCCTCGTTTTGCATGCCAAAGCGCTCGGACCCGAACAAAAAGGCAACCCCCTCCGGCTTTGGTGAAAAATGGGCTGTCTCCCCCTCAATGGCAGTGGAAGTCGATTCGTTATTTGCTAGCAATTCGACGAAGTGCTCGCGCGGTGAACGTGTGGGTGGACCAAAATCCCGCGGGGTCATGGCCGTCGCGCACAGGTGGGTCATCCCCTCCAGGGCCTCGTCCAGCGTAGCCACAATGCGCGCGTTTTTGAGCACATCCAGCGCACCGCTAGCACGCTGGATGGTTTCCTCGCGGTTGAGCACATTGGCCCAACGAGGCGCCACCAGCACCAGATCACCAAAACCCATGACTTTCATGGCGCGCGCGGTGGCGCCCACGTTGCCAGCGTGGCTGGTGTTGATCAGAACAAATCGGGTTTTCATGTGAGAACGGACAAATGCGCCAGCCAAGCCGGTAAAATGTCGTTATTGTCGCCTGACCCCGGTTACCGGGGTCAGCCCTCCCGCTCTTTCTTATTCCTATATGTCCAGCAATCTCCACCCCATGCTCAATGTGGCCATCAAGGCCGCGCGCGCCGCAGGCGCCATCATCAACCGTGCAGCGCTGGACGTGGAATCGGTCCGTGTGTCCGTCAAGCAGACCAACGACTTCGTCACCGAAATTGACCAGGCCGCGGAAGCCGCCATCATCGAAACCCTGCTCACCGCCTACCCCGGCCACGGCATCCTGGCCGAAGAGTCCGGCAGCGAGCACGGCGCCAAAGACTCTGAATTCGTCTGGATCATCGATCCGCTGGACGGCACCACCAACTTCATCCACGGCTTCCCGGTTTATTGCGTGAGCATTGCGCTCAGCGTGAAGGGAAAAATCGAGCAGGCGGTGGTGTATGACCCAACCCGCAATGACCTGTTTTGCGCGACCAAAGGCCGCGGCGCCTACATGAATGACCGCCGCGTGCGCGTCGCCAAGCGCATCCGCCTTCAGGAATGCCTGATCAGTACCGGTTTCCCCTACCGCCCTGGTGACAAGCTCAAAACTTACCTCCACATGCTGGGCGACGTTATGAGCCAGTGCGCCGGTGTGCGCCGTCCCGGCGCCGCTGCGCTGGACCTGGCCTATGTGGCTGCCGGTTTCAGCGATGGATTTTTCGAGACGGGGCTCAAGCCCTGGGACGTGGCGGCGGGCTCGCTGTTGGTCACCGAAGCAGGCGGTCTGATTGGCAATTTCTCCGGAGAAGCGGACTTTCTCGACCACGGCGAATGTATGGCCGCGAATCCGAAAATATATGGGCAAATGGTTGGCATCCTGGGCAAATACAGCAAGTTCGCGGGCGCGGGTGACAAGGCTGTGGTCCGCCAGGCATTGCTGGATGACTCAGCAATCAGCCCTACCCTGAAGGTTTCTCGCCCAACCAGGAAAAGCGGCAGCGACGATCAAACCTCATAGTCAAGCCGAGTGCGGTCCCGCCGCGCCTTCCAGGAAATACGTCTTTACGTCGTGATTTCGAATAATTCCGACGGGACGCCAAGCCTTTGACCTACAGAGGCACATTTGCATCCGCACAATGTCAGTTACCATCAAAATAAGCTCGAACGCAGGGTGTAAAGAGCGCACTGCAATCACCTGGAAATCCTGAAAATCATGACCACGTCTGCCATGTCTCAATCTTCTCCCCATGCATCTGCCGCCCCGGCAGCGGATGCTGTCTTGATGAACGAAGTCGCCGAACTGGTGGTCTCGTCGCTCAATCTCGAAACCGCCGCCGCCGACATCGGGCCCGATGACGCCTTGTACGGAGACGGTCTGGGACTCGACTCGATCGACATTCTGGAAATTGCCCTGGTCGTTTCCAAGCGATACGGCCTGCAGTTGCGCGCCGACCAGGATGACAACACGCTCATCTTCCAATCCTTGCGCAGCCTGAGCGACCACATCGCCCTGCAAAGAACGAAGTGAATCCCGGCGTGACGGCAAAGTTGCTGAGCGGTATTCGCTGGGCACTTATTGCCGCTTTTTGCATCGCGTATCCCGTTTTGGCGCATCTCGCGTCCGCCGATCCTCATCCGGACCTGTTTGATGCTGCGGTTGCGATCGCGCCGTTGTTGGCGGTAGCTGTCGTACTGGCCTGGAAATCCCGCCACCGGACGGCCATGCTCATGGCGTGTTTGGCCGGATGTGCGCTGATCTATGCGACCAGCAGCTGGTTGGTGACCCACTTCAATTGGGTTTTTCTTCTCCAGCATGCGGGCATGCAGGCCTTGCTCGGGCTGGCCTTTGGCAGCACGCTGCGCCCTGGCCAGATACCCATGGTGTCGCGTTTTGCTGTCATCGTGCACGGCGAACTATCCCCCGCGTTGTCTAGGTACACCCGTCAGGTCACTTGGGCCTGGACAGTGTATTTTGTGGTCATGACCACCTTGTCGCTGCTGCTATTCTGGTTAGCCCCGGTCGTCGTCTGGTCCGCCTTTGCCAACCTTCTCAACCTGCCCTTGCTGGTGCTGATGTTTGGCGGTGAATACCTCGCACGTTTGTGGGTGCTGGAGCCTGCCGATCGTGCGGGCCCGTTGGAGGCCATCCGCGCGTACCGGCAATCGACATCCAGCGGGCATCCGCCTGCAGCCTGACGAGCAGCGTATGAGCCTACTCCCCTTTTTCAAGCTCCCGAGTCCATGATCCCTACCTTTTCACTCCTTGGCCACGACAGCGCAGACGACATCGTCGCCTGGCGCCTCGGGAAAAGCATCACGGTGCGCCAGTTCATCGGCGATGTGCGGCACCTGGCAAGCACACTGCCGGCCGGCAAACACATGCTCAATGCCTGCAGTGACCGCTACCATTTTGCGGTGGGAATGGGGGCAGCACTGCTGACTCAAAAAATCAGCCTCTTGCCTCCGACACACACGCCAGAAATGATGCGTCAGCTGCAAGACCTCAGGCCCGACGTGTTTTGCCTCGCCGATGCACCGCATGCCATCGACTTGCCTGGTCTGCTTTATCAGGACGCGCTGGCACAGCCCCGCGCGGTCATCGACCCGCAGGCCTATCTGGACATCCCCTTGCTTGAATCCAACCAGCCCGCGGCTGATGTTTTCACTTCGGGATCAACCGGCGTACCACTACCCCATCGAAAAACATGGGGCGCCCTGGTGCACAGCGCACGCGCGGAAGCCCTGCGACTGGGCGTGACCCGGGAGCAAGCCAGCAGGCCTTACAACATCGTCGGAACGGTGCCGCCACAACACATGTTTGGCTTTGAATCGACGGTGCTGATGCCTCTGCTGTGCGGCGCGGCGTTCCACGCGGGGCAGCCGTTTTATCCCGTCGACATTGTCAGTGCCATCCAGGCCGTGCCCCGACCGCGGTTGTTGATCACCACACCCGTGCATCTGCGTGTGCTCCTGACCTCCGGCATGGATCTGCCTGCCCTGGATCTGGTGGTTTCGGCGACCGCACCGCTGTCGCCCCAGTTGGCACAAACCTGCGAGACCGCTTTTTCGGCGCCCCTGCTGGAAATTTACGGATCCACCGAAACCGGGCAGATCGCGACACGACGAAGCACACGGACTCAGGAATGGGAGTTGTTTCCGCAGGTTACCCTTACACCGCACGACGACCGTTTCTGGGCCTGTGGCGGCCATGTCGAGCAAGTGATGCCGATGAACGACGTGATCGAGCCTATCGACAACCGCCGCTTTCTGCTGCACAGCCGAATGGATGATTTGATCAATATCGCGGGCAAGCGCAGTTCACTGGCTTTCCTGAACCACCATTTGGGAACAATTCCGGGGGTGCAGGACGGCGCTTTTTTCATGCCGGACGACAGCAACCATGACACCGTCGTTCGCTTGATGGCCTTTGTGGTGGCACCAAGCATGACGTCTGCCGCTCTTATCGCGGCCCTTAAAGTACGAATCGACTCCACCTTTCTGCCACGTCCGCTGGTGTTGCTTGAATCGCTTCCGCGCAACGCAACCGGAAAGCTTCCACGCGAAGCCTTACAGACCCTCGCCCAACAGCATCTCACACGGGCTCCTTCAGCGGGTAGCAACCATGCAGGGTGAAACAAGCTGGACCGTTGCCGGCGATCACCCGGCCTTTGCCGGACACTTTCCCGGCAAACCCATTCTTCCCGGTGTCGTTCTCCTCGATGCCGCCGTGCACGCCGTTCGTCTCAGCCAACAGGTCGCGGCCGGCGCTTGCCGCGTTGCATCCGCCAAATTTCTCAGCCCGGTTCAGCCCGGAGAAACACTGTCCATTTCATGGACGCGTTCAGAGACAGGCCAGACCCGCTTTGAAATCTCCGGCAGCGGGCGCGTGGTGGCGAGTGGCGTTCTTGCCTTTGAGGCGGTGGCATGAGCACAACCGACAGAAATCCTGCGCCGGGAGCCGCATGGCGACAAAGCCCGGAGCGCAGCAATATGCTGATGCTGCGCGTAATGACCTGGATTTCGCTGCGCCTGGGACGGACCGCCGGACGTGTGGTGCTCTACGGTATCGCTGCGTATTTTTTTGCTGCCAATGCGGGGGCGCGACGTGCCTCCCGGGCTTACCTGCGCCGTGTAGGGGATGTGCCTGCCACAGCCCGGATTGGCTGGACCGCGATTTTTACCCACTTCCTGAGCTTTGCCTCGACGATTCACGACCGGGTTTACCTGATCAACGATCACTTCAACCTCTTCGACATACAGATTCACAACCAGCATCTTGTGGAAAACCTGACAACCGAGAGTCAAGGCGTATTTTTGATGGGCGCGCATGTCGGCAGTTTTGAAGTGCTCCGCGCAGTTGGCCGCAAGCAGCCCGGCCTGCGTATCGCCATGGTGATGTATGAGGAAAACGCGCGAAAGCTCAACTCGGCCTTGAGCGCCATCAATCCTGCGGCCCAACAAGACATCATCGCGTTGGGGCGCGCTGACTCCATGCTCAAGGTCAACCGGCTGCTGGACACGGGTAGCGTCGTCGGCATGTTGGCCGACCGCTGCCTCAACAACGACACGACACGCCCCATCCCGTTTCTCGGCGAGTCGGCCAACTTCCCGGTAGGTCCATTTCGCATGGCTGCCATCCTGCGACGCCCGGTGGTGTTCATGGTCGGGCTGTATGGTGGCGGCAACCGCTACGATATCCATTTTGAAACGCTGGCAGACTTTTCCACCATCCCCCCAGGCGGGCGTGAAGCTGCCCTGCAAGCCGCGATGGCGCGTTACGCGCAATTGCTGGAAAAGCATTGCCGCAGCGCGCCCTACAACTGGTTCAATTTTTTCGACTTCTGGCAAACGGACAAGCCGTTGCCGGCACCAACCTCTGGTCCCGCCCCATGATTGACACGCACTCCCGCTTGACTTCAACCGCCAAAGCCTGGCTGGCCGCTGCCACTGTGTTGATCAGCCTGTGCGCTACGCCAGCCCTCGCCGCCTGGGACGTCACTCAACTGATGAAGGGCCTGGCCGAGAACAAATCAGGCCGAGCAAGTTTTGTTGAAAAGAAATACATCGCCCTGCTCGATAAACCGGTGGAGTCCTCCGGCGAGTTGCTCTACACCGCCCCCGACCGCCTGGAAAAACGCACACTCAAACCTCGTGCTGAATCGCTGCTGATCGACACGGGTACCCTGACCGTGGAGCGCGGCAAGCGCAAGATGGTCCTGCGTCTGCAAGACTACCCCGAGCTGGTTGCCTTCACGGAGAGCATTCGCGGCACGCTGGCGGGAGACATCGCGGCGCTCAGGCACATTTACAACCTGGACCTCGAAGGCAACGAAGAGCGCTGGACACTGACCCTGCGCCCCATCGAAACCAAAATGCTGGATGTGGTGCAACGTATCCGTATCAGCGGCAGCCGCGTCGAGGTGAAATCGATTGAGATCGAGCAGACGGATAAAGACCGGTCGGTGATGATCATCGACAAACTAACGACACCATGATCGGAAAATTTGTCCAGCGCCGGTTCCTGCCTGTCTGGCTTTGGTTGGTTTTCCTGCTGGTCTGCGGCGTCGTCATCAGTCGTACCGAGGTCACCACTGACCTGTCGGCTTTTTTGCCGAAAACACCGACAGCTGAACAGCAGTTGCTGATGGACCAGCTGCGCGACGGTATTGCCTCGCGGCTGATCCTGGTGGGCATCGAGGGCGCCGACGCACCCGTGCGCGCCGAACTTTCCAAACAGGTGGCCCAGCGCTTGCGCGCCGATGCAGCCTTTGCCACCGTCAACAACGGCGAGCCCGTCAACAAGGAGCGTGATCAGGCTTTCCTGTTTAACAACCGCTTTCTGCTCAGCCCTGCGGTGACGCCTGAGCGTTTCAGCGCCGACGGTCTTCATGCGGCGCTGGGAGAAAGTATCGACCTGTTGGCCTCACCCGCAGGCCTGCTGGTCAAATCGCTGTTGCCGCGCGATCCCACGGGCGAGATGGTTCAACTGCTCGATCAGCTCAGCAGCGGCACCCAACCTCCGCTGGTGCATGGCGCCTGGGCCTCACGCGACGGCACACGCGCCCTGATGCTGATGCAAACGCGCGCAGCGGGGTCAGACACCGATGCGCAACAACGCGCCATGGCAGCCATTCAGCAGGCATTTGACGCAGCTCGCCAGGCCAGTCCGGACGCAAAAATACTGATGACCGGCCCCGGAGTTTTCTCGGTCACCGCGCGCGAAACCATTCATAGCCAGGTCACCCGCTTGTCGCTTATCAGCGTCGTGTTGATTGCCGCCCTGCTGCTGTTGGTGTACCGCTCGCCGACTGCGCTGGTCTTGGGGTTTCTGCCCGTGCTCAGCGGTGTGCTGGCTGGGGTTGCGGCTGTCAGTCTGGGCTTTGGAGCCGTGCACGGCATCACGCTCGGATTTGGCACCGCTCTCATTGGCGAAGCAGTGGACTACTCCATCTACCTGTTTGTGCAATCCGAACAGGCCGACAGCGACAACGAAAGTTGGGTCAAACGTTTTTGGCCGACGATACGGCTCGGCGTGCTCACTTCAATCTGCGGCTTTGCATCACTGCTGCTGTCAGGCTTTCCAGGGCTGGCGCAACTCGGCCTGTACGCGATTGCCGGCCTCATCGCTGCAGCGGTCATGACGCGATATGTTCTGCCTCAGCTTTTGCCCGCCACCTTTCGCATCCACGATGTATCGGCCATTGGCCGCGTCCTCGCACGGCTAACTGAACGCGCCCCCGTCTTGCGCTGGCCGGTGGTCGTGTTGCTGCTGGCGGCCTGCGTGGTTCTGGCTTTGAATCGCGACACCTTGCTTAACGAGAAAATATCTTCCCTCAGTCCTGTCTCGCAAGCAGACATCGCTCTGGACGAGCGCCTGCGCGCCGACATGGGTGCGCCAGATGTGCGGTATCTGGTGGTGATCTCGGACGCCAGCCGCGAATCCGTACTCACGTCGTCCGAACAGGTATCCACGCTACTCCAGGCGCAGGTTGACAAAGGAGAACTCGCAGGCTTTGAAAGTCCCAGCCGATACCTTCCCAGCGTAGCGACCCAGCGCGCCAGGCAGGCCAGCCTGCCGCCGCCTGGCGAACTGCAGGCCCGGCTTGCGCAAGCGGTGCAGGGCTTGCCGGTGCAAGCGCAACTGTTCACGCCCTTCCTGGCCGACGTGCAAACCAGCCGTCAGCAGCCCTTGCTACAGGCGGCCGATCTGGAGCGGACATCGATGGCCATGGCGGTAGACGCGCTGCTGCTGCAGCAACCCCGTGGCTGGACGGCCTTGCTACCGCTCAAGGCGCCAGAAGGTGGAAACATCAACGCCGACCCGATCCGCGCAGCCCTTGCCAGCAGCGGTTTGCCCAATGTGCTGTTTGTTGACATGAAGGCGGAATCTGACCGCCTGTACTCCGGCTACCTCAATGAGGCCTCGATGTTGTCGCTGGGCGGCCTGCTTGCTCTCATCTTGTTGTTGCTGGTGATTTTCCGCTCGCCCTCGCGTGTCCTGCGCATCGTGGTGCCCCTGATCGCCTCGGTCATCACCGTGACAGCAGGGCTGGCCCTGCTTGGGCAGCAACTGGTTATCTTGCATCTGGTGGGCCTGCTGCTGGTGGTGGCGGTAGGCTCCAACTACGCACTCTTTTTTGATCGGCCTGACCCGCTTACCCCCATCTCACACCGCACCTTGGCCTCCATGGCGCTGGCCAACGCAACCACTGTTGCAGGCTTTGGGCTGCTGGCGTTTTCGAACGTATCCATCTTGCAGGCCATGGGTGTCACCGTGGCGCCAGGGGTCATCCTGGCGCTGGTGTATGCGGCGATTTTTGCAAAGCAACCCCATGTCCAGGCCTGATTCGCGCTGGTACTCTTCCCCGTTGATGCGTGGCTCCATCGCTGCGCATGGTGTAGCCCTCGTGGCCGTCGTTGCGGCACCGGCGTTATGGCCATGGGCACTGGCAGCGGTCGCCATCAACCACGCACTGATTGCAGGTGTTGGCCTGTGGCCGCGCAGCCAGTGGCTGGGGCCGAACTGGACGCAATTGCCTTCGGTAGCCCGCCAGGAAATCGCGCTGACCATCGACGACGGCCCCGATCCCGTGGTCACCCCGCAAGTGCTGGACATGCTTGACCGCTACGCCGTCCGGGCGACCTTCTTTGTCATAGGTGACAAGGCCGCGAGGCATCCCGATCTGTGCCTGGAAATCGCCCGGCGCGGCCATGCCATTGAAAATCACAGCCAACACCACCGCCATCATTTTTCCGTGATGGGTACACGCGGCATCACGCGCGAGATACAAGCCGCGCAGGACACGATCACTTCCATTACCGGCCAGCTCCCCCAATTCTTCCGAGCCCCCGCCGGATTGCGCAACCCGTTTCTGGAGCCCGTGCTGGCCCGACTGGGCTTGCAACTGGCGAGCTGGTCTGTGCGAGGTTTTGACACCCGGATCGGCGACGCCACACGTGTCAAATCAAAATTGCTGTCTGGCTTGAAAGCGGGCGCAATTTTGCTTTTACACGACGGCAATGCCGCGCGCACCCCCGCCGGCGTGCCGGTCATTCTTGAGGTGCTGCCAGCCTTGCTCGAGGCGGCTGCGGCCAAGCGCCTGCGGGTGGTCACCTTACGCGAGGCAGCCACATGACGACGCCCCGAAACCAGCCCATGCCCTGGTACCGTCAGGCCGCGCAGGCTTTCCCCTCTTATGTGCTCATGAAAAGCATTGGCATACCGACTTTTATTGCCATTTTTTTTGGTGCCTACTTTTACTTGCTGAAATATCCGGCCTATCCTGTCACGCTGATGCCGGTCACTCTGCTGGACCGGCTGATTGACTTTCAGCCTGCGGCCTTGCCCCTCTATGTTTCGTTGTGGTTTTATGTTTCCCTGGTCCCGGCGTTTCTGAGCAATCGACGCGAACTCTACATCTACACCATGGGCATGACTGCCACCTGCCTGACCGGTTTGCTTATCTTCTATTTCTGGCCCACGGCCGTTCCCGCTGCCAATATTGACTGGGCCTTGTACCCGAGCGTGGATTTCCTCAAAAACATCGATGCCTCGGGCAATGCCTTTCCCTCACTGCACGTTGCTACAGCCGTTTTCTCGGGGATCTGGCTGCATTACATCCTGCGCCGGTTTGGTACACCACTGTGGGTACTCCTTTTCAATACGTTTTGGTGGATCGGCATCGCCTACTCCACCGTAGCCACACGCCAGCATGTGGCGGTTGATATGTGGGCCGGGCTGGCACTGGGTTTGATCACGGCCTGCTTGTCTTTGCGCCACATGCGACCCGGCGGGGTCGATGGCCCCAAACTGCCTGTCGCCACCTGAGTGCGCGTCTCCCCGACAATCAACCAGTCCCCCTACGCGTTACCTTCCCATGAAATCCACGCCCGCCGCCTTCACCCGAAAACTCATTTCACTGGCTGCTGAGCCCTACAAGCCGGCAGGTCTTTACACCTGGTTTTTTGCCAAAGGCAAATTGGGCGGGGATCCTGCGTTCACCTACCTTCTGAGTACCGGTTTGCTCAGTGGTCGTTCGCGCATCCTTGACATCGGATGCGGCCAGGGGCTGCTGGCCTCCTGGCTGCTCACTGCAAAGGCCTGCGCAGCACGCGGCGAGTGGCCCGCCGACTGGCCGCCTGCGCCGCAAGCGTCTTACGTGCGGGGAATCGAATTGATGGCGCACGATGTGGACCGCGCAAATCAGGCGCTGGCGCCCGCTGTCCGGGCAGGTCAGGCCGAGTTTGTTCGTGCCGACATGTGCAGCGCCGACTTTGGTCAGGCGGATCAAGTCGTGATACTGGATGTATTGCACTACGTGCCCATCGCTGCGCAAGACGATGTATTGCAGCGTGTTCGCCAATCGCTCCGCCCGGGCGGGCTGCTGCTGCTGCGGGTGGGCGATGCGGCGGCCGGCTTGCGTTTTTCCATCAGTAACTGGGTTGACCATGTCGTCACCAGGCTGCGCGGTCACCGGCTCGGCACCCTGTACTGCAGACCTGTTGACGACTGGAAAATCGCGTTACAACGACTTGGGTTTGAAGTCGAAACACAAGCCCTGAGCCAAGGCACACCGTTTGCCAACGTGCTGCTCATCGGGCGCTTGCCAACGGCGGCATGAGTCCACATCCGCTGATAAAACCCACGCAGCATCAAATGACCTCGTTCACCCGTCCCACGCCAGGCACCATGCAGCCGATTCATCTCTCTCACTTCACCGCCACCAGTTGCATCGGACAAGGGCTGCAACCCATGTTGGCCTCCCTGCGTACAGGCCGCAGCGGACTGCAGCCTTGCAATTTCGACAGCGTCACCCTCACAACCTGGGTCGGTGCGGTAGAAGGCGTCGATGAGGAAGTCCTGCGCGCCGACCTTGCCCCGTACCAATGCCGCAATAACCGACTGGCGCATCTGGCCTTGCGTCAAGACCGGTTTAATGAAGCCGTCGCTGCTGCTGCTGCCCGTGTCGGCCCGCAGCGGGTTGGTGTTTTCATTGGTACCAGCACATCAGGCATTCTGCAGACAGAGTTGGCCTACCGGCGGCTGGATCCTGAAACCGGCGCTTTGCCCGGGGACTTTGTCTACGATGCGACGCATAACTCTTTTTCCATCAGCCGATTTGTACGTGACTATTTCGGACTTCAGGGGCCTGCCGCGTCCATCTCCTCTGCCTGCTCATCAAGTGCCAAGGTATTTGCCTCGGCCCGACGCATGATGCAGGCTGGCCTGATAGACGCTGCTGTGGTCGGCGGCGTCGACTCCCTGTGCCTGACGACGCTGTACGGTTTCAATTCTCTGGACCTGCTATCCGACAGCCCCTGCCGACCTTACGATACGGAGCGCAAAGGCATTTCCATCGGAGAAGGCGCTGCATTTATTTTGCTTGAGCGCATCCCGGACCATCTGAACGCAGACGCTGTTCTGCTGTGCGGCGTTGGGGAGTCCAGCGATGCGCACCACATGTCGGCGCCACATCCGGACGGACTTGGCGCCTCCATGGCCATGCGCCAAGCGCTGCAGACTGCGGGACTCAAGCCTTCTGACATCGACTACATCAACCTGCACGGCACCGCAACGCCCTCCAACGACGCCGCCGAAGGCAAGGCCGTGGCGGCAGTCTTTGGGGAAAATACCGTCGCATGCAGTTCAACCAAAGGCGCCACAGGGCACACGCTGGGAGCAGCTGGTGGGCTGGAAGCCATCATCAGCGCCCTGGCACTGCAACACGGCCTGATGCCGGGCGGCGTGAACACCGAGCAGCGTGACACATCCATTCCGGTGAATTACCTTCTGGAAAACCGTGTGCAGCAAGTCAACCGCGTATTGAGCAACTCGTTCGGTTTCGGCGGTACCAATTGCAGCCTGATTTTTAGCCGTGCAGGTTGAGAGGCCACAGATGACGCAGCTTTCCAATCCGCCCGCCCAGCCCCTCACTGTTTTCGTCGAAGGCATCGGCCTGCTGGGCCCCGGCCTCACAGACTGGGAGCAAAGTCGCCCAATCCTGAGTGGTCTCTCGGCCTACCAGACGCAGCGAACTGTCCTGCCGCTGCCCATGGCCCTGCCGCCGGCCGAGCGCCGCCGGGCCGGTGCAGTTGTCAAGGTTTCCCTTGCCGTTGGGCAAGAGGCCGTGACAGCGTCGGGCCGGCAGGCGGTCGCCCTGCCTTCGGTTTTTTCATCCTCCAGCGGCGACGGCATCAATTGTCACGAGATCTGCCGCACACTGGCATCGAGCGACCGGTTGATCTCGCCAACACGTTTTCACAACTCGGTGCACAACGCGCCTTCGGGTTACTGGAGCATTTCAAGCGGCTCCATGGCCTCCTCGTCGGTGCTGTGCGCACACGATGCGAGTTTTTCAGCGGGCCTGCTTGAGGCCATGACTCTGGCCGTGGTTGAAGACACTGCTGTCCTCCTGGTGGCCTACGACACCGACTACCCGGAACCGCTGCGCGGCAAGCGGCCCCTGCCCGACACCATCGGCGTGGCCATGGTCATCAGCCCCCAACGCAGCGAGCACAGCTGCGCCCGGATCACACTGGCAGGCGACAGCGGTGCAACCACCGCTGCGGAAAGTGCCATGGACGACGCTTCGCTCGAAACCCTGCGCACCGCCGTACCCGCTGCGCGTGCCTTGCCCCTGCTTCAGGCTATCGCCAAAAAACAAACCGCATCCGTGGTGCTGGCTTACCTGGACGGCATGCAACTCGCTGTTGAGGTCTCTCCCTGATGAGCACGACGCCTGCCATAGACCGGATCGGCATTGCCAGACGCATCCCGCATCAAGGCCGAATGTGTCTGCTTGATGAGGTAACCACTTGGGACGACAGCCATATCAGCTGCCAGACCAATAGCCATCTGGCGCCGGATAATCCGCTGCGCGCTCACGGCCAGCTCGGCGCGGCCTGCGGCATTGAATACGCGGCGCAGGCCATGGCCATGCACGGGGCGCTGGTCGCCGAGAGCCAGTCTCATGACGAAGCCGCCCCCGGCCCAACTCGCGGCGGCTACCTGGCCAGCGTGCGCAGCGTGACCCTGCATGTTGAAAGGCTCGACACCGTGGTCGGGCCCCTGACCGTCAATGCCGAACGCGTGACGGGAGACACCAACACCGTGCTTTACAACTTCACTGTGCAGGCCGGCACCCAACCGCTGCTGGGCGGGCGGGCGGTTGTGGTCCTCGACGCCTCGGCTCTCACAACGGCCGCCTGACAACACCAACCACGCCCCATATCAAGGACATCATGAGCATCACCCCCAAACGTGCACTGGTTACCGGCGGCAGCGGTGGCATTGGCTCGGCCATCAGCCGGCGTCTGGCGGCCGATGGCTTCGCGGTCATCGTGCATGCCAACAGCAATCTGGCCACAGCGCAGGAAGTCGCAGCGGCGATCGTTGCGCAAGGTGGCCAGGCGCAGGCTGTGGCGTTTGACGTGACCGATGCGGCGGCCACTGCCAACGCACTGCAGGCTTTGCTGGAGCAGGGACCGATTCAGGTTGTGGTCAATAACGCGGGCATCCACGATGACGCTGTTTTCCCTGGAATGCAGCTGGGTCAATGGCAGCGGGTGCTCGATGTTTCGCTGAACGGATTTTTCCATGTGACGCAGCCACTAACCATGCCCATGATCCGCACCCGCTGGGGTCGCATCATCAACATCACTTCAGTGGCCGCAGTGGCCGGCAACCGGGGACAGGTCAATTATTCGGCTGCCAAGGGTGCGCTGCATGCGGCAACCAAATCGCTCGCGATGGAAGTGGCCAGCCGAGGCATCACGGTCAACGCTGTAGCGCCGGGCATCATCGACACGGCAATGACCAAAGGCAGCTTCAGCCCCGAAGTCATCAATGCCATGGTGCCCATGAAACGGGCCGGCAAAGCCGAGGAGGTCGCTGATCTCGTCGGCTTTTTAGCGTCAGAGCAAGCCGCTTACATCAGCGGTCAGGTCATTTCCATCAATGGCGGCATGATCTAGCGCCGCAGCGCCCGCCATCGCCTCGAAAAATGACGACTGTTCCAGCACTTGTCTGATTGACTTCAGCAAAAAGCGGACTGAAACTGGCTATCAAGCATCGCGAGCAACCGCCCGCCACGTTGTGTCCCGGCAGCGTTGAGTGGTTGCTCATTCGACTCACATTTCCAATGGCCCCCATCGAGCGTTCAGGCGCGCTGGTCTGGCTGAAAGGCAAGCATTTCATGAAGACATCACAGCATGTATCCGCGGCGCATGCGCCGCATGAACCTTTGACCGGTTACTACCAGAGCGAGCAGGACAGGCAGAGCTACCTGCGCCGGATTTTTGACACCACCGCTCCCGACTACGATCGCGTCGAAACCATGCTCGCATGGGGTACGGGTTCCCGCTACCGTCGTCAGGCTTTGGAACGAGCCGGTTTAACTGCCGGTATGCGCGTGCTCGACGTCGGCGTAGGTACTGGCCTGGTGGCAGCGCAGGCTTGTTTGCTGACGGGCGACCCCTCATTGGTCACTGGCATCGACCCCAGTCCGGGCATGCTGGCCGCCAGCAAATTGCCACCCAACATCACATTGGTAGAAGGTCGGGCCGAGTCACTTCCTTTTCCGGACAACCACTTTGATTTTCTAAGCATGGGTTATGCCCTTCGCCATATCAGTGATCTGGGTGTGGCATTTGCGGAGTTTCAACGCGTCCTGAAGCCGGGTGGGCGGCTGTGCATTCTTGAGATCACGCAGGCCCGAAGCCCCTTCGGAAAGTGGATGCTCAAGACCTATATGCGCGGCGTGATTCCGTTTTTAAGCCGGCTGGTGACCCGACAAAAGGACACCACCACGATCTGGCGCTATTACTGGGACAGCATCGAAGCCTGTGTCCCGCCGGAACAGGTCATCGCCACACTCAGGGCCGAGGGCTTGTCAGAGGTACGGCAGCATCTGGAGGTGGGGGTGTTCTCTGAATACCAGGCGATCAAACCGTTGCAGCCCATAAAAGGCACTTAGGGAAGCGCCAGGATCACCCCTGCCCTTTGAACCGCCGCGCAAGCAGCAACGGCAGGCGCAGCAGAAAACCCAAAAACAGCCGCGAGTGCATCCAGCTTAAAAGCAGGTTGTCGCGCAGGTAGTTGAAGTGCGATACCCCGCCTTCGTCAACCCGAAAATACTTGACCGTGGCTGGCAGGTTCACGGGCTTGACGCCCAGCCAGCACATGCGCACCACGGCCTCGGGATCGAAGTCAAAACGGCGCATCCAGCGCTGCCCGTGCATCACCTGCCGGAGCGGCTCTATAGGATACACACGGAATCCAAAAAGCGAATCGCCAATACCGGCCCACAAGGTTTCAAGGTTGGCCCAGCCGTTGGACACTTTGCGGCCGTTGACACGCAGGCGGGGGGCGTCCGCCGCAAACACGGGCACACCCAGCACCATGACATCGGGTTGAGTGCCGGAAGTTTTCATGAAAACAGGGATAAGCGGCGCCGGATGCTGGCCATCCGAGTCCATGGTCAGCACATGGGTGAAGCCCTGGGCGGCGGCCAGATCAATGCCGTGCAACACGGCCGCGCCCTTGCCCACATTGGTGGGTAAAACAATGATCTTCAGACCATCGTCCTGAGCGGCCATAGCCTGCAAGCCCTGCGCGCTGTCGTCGCTGCTGCCGTCCACCACCACCCAGACCGGCGTCCACTGCGCGCGCGCCGAACGCACGGTTTCATAAACTTTGGGGCCAGGGTTGTAGCTGGGAATCAGGACCAGGTGAGTAAGGGACGGGCTGGGTGAGGAATCAGACATTGGCTTGGAGAATAAACGCGAAAACGGAAGCGCCTGATGGTCACAGTGGTCGCTTCACCGGAAACTCGGGCAATTGTGCATGCGCCATTTCCGACTGGAAGTATTTTTCCAGCTCGTCAACAAAACGCGCCGTGTGTTTTGGCGGGTCAAAGCGTTTGCCAAGCCGGATACGGTAGGTGATGGGCATTTTTGGCGTCCAGAGCAGAGACCAGCCCTTGCCTAAAAATCCGGAGTTGGTCTCAATAAAGACCGTCTGTACAGAAACGCCCGCGTTCTTGGCGATCAAGCCGGTTGTCCCCTGCATGGCACCCACGGGAAACGTCTTGGTGCGCGTGCCCTCCGGAAAGAGCAGCAAGTGGCTACCCTGATGCAAATCGGTCACGCCCAGTTGGACCATGGTGCGTAGCGGCGTGTTGCGGATATAGCCCGCCAGGCGGGCGCCCACGCCGAAAAAAACACTGTTGACGATATCTGCCTTCATGATGCACGCTGCGTCTGGCAGGCGCGACAAAATCATGACCGCATCCAAGAGCGACGGATGGTTGGGCGCGATGATCATGGCCGGGGCACCACGCAAGGCATCAAGCTCCTTCAGATCAAAGCGGCAGGCACCCATCAGGGCGAGAAAACGCAAATAAGCCCGTGCCGTTACGGTGATGATTTTCCGACCCATTTTCTTGCTCACCGCGCGGGGCAAAACCGCACGCAAGCCAAAAGCCAGCAGGGAGACGAACAGGCAGATCACGCCCAGTACAAGAAAACCCAGATGCAGTCTGATGGTCTCGTGCAGCGCCCGCCGCCCTGCATGCAGACCACGCAGCGTTGGCAGCACCACCTCCGGCTCGTGGTCCAGGGAGTCAGTTCGTGTGTCGGTGTTCAACGGGCGGCCGTGTCTGCGTCAACGACGCGAATGTTGGAGCTGCGCAGACGCATGGCTTGCCAGGAGCGTTTGAAGTTCCAGGCCGAGGCAATGTAAAAAATGCCCTTGAGCACCGCCAGCG
>JBKJIV010000007.1:0-5398 GCA_046598365.1 Polaromonas sp.
GTGCGCATTGACGATGTATTGAAAGACCCACGGTACGGACACATGTTGCCTCACATGGGCATGCCGCAAGGCCATCCCAAGGTTCGCAGTTATCTGGCGGTGCCCGTGGCCTCAGGCTCCGGTGAGGTGATTGGCGCCCTGTTTTTTGGGCATCCTGACGTCGGCGTGTTCAATGAACGCGCCGAGAGGCTGGTGGTTGGCATCGCGGCGCAGGCGGGCGTTGCCATCGACAATGCGCGGCTGTACGAGGTGGCCCGGGAGGCCGCGCAAGAGCGGGAAAAGCTTCTGGAAAACGAGCGCGCAGCACGTGCCGATGCTGAGCAAATGAGCCGGATGAAAGACGAGTTTTTGGCCATGCTGGCCCATGAATTGCGCAACCCGCTTTCACCTCTGCGCAGCAGCGTGGACATTCTGAGCCGGGTGGCAAGCGACCCCGCCGCGCTTGAGCAAACACGCGCCATCATGGACCGCCAAATTTCGCACATGACGCGTCTGGTAGATGACCTGCTGGATGTCAGCCGCATCAGTCGCGGCAGGCTGGAACTGCGCCTTGAGCACATCACGCTGGCTGACGCCTTGCGCAGCGCGGCCGAAACAAGTCACCCTGCGATGACTCAGCGACGGCATGATTTCCGTGTAACGCTGCCGGACGATTCCATCACCGTCTCTGGCGATCTGGTCCGACTGTCGCAGGCGTTTACCAACCTGCTCAACAATGCAGCCAAATACACGCCGGAAGGTGGTGTGGTGGAGTTGCGTTGCGAGCCTGACGCGGGCGGCATCAACGTCATCGTTCAGGACAACGGCATCGGAATTCCTGCGCATTTGCACACCCGCGTTTTCGACATGTTTGTGCAGGCGGAACCAGGCTCTTCGACCTCCAAGGCACAAGGGGGTTTGGGTATTGGCTTGACACTGGTGCGCAAGATTGTCGAGATGCATGGGGGTCAGGTGCGTGCTGAAAATTGCATCAAGGGCGATGGCTGCAAGTTTGTCGTCTGGTTGCCTGTTATTGAAGCTGTTCCGATTCGACTTCCGCAGGATCGCGCACCGGGTGCGGCAGTCGGCGCGGGCGCGCGCAGGATACTCGTCGCAGATGACAACGTCGACGCGGCATCCACGCTTGCGCAACTGCTGACCATCATGGGCCACGAGGTGCGCACCGCCCACGACGGCGTAGAGGCTATTGAGGCGGCCACCGAGTTCCAGCCAGACATGATTTTTCTGGACATAGGGATGCCGCGCATGGACGGTTATGAAGCCTGCCGGAAAATCCGTGAACTGGGCAGCTTGACCGGAACCACCATCGTCGCGTTGACGGGCTGGGGCCAAGTCGACGACAAGCGCAAGTCACGCGAGGCGGGCTTTGACCACCATCTGACCAAGCCGGTTGACCTCGATCAGCTGGAAGCGCTGACAGCTGGCCATACCTGAATGGCCCGTGGGGACGGCGTGACGGTGAGCTGCAGCGCAAGGCCCGAGATGGTATGCTCCAAAAATGATAGCTATATGCCTATGTCACCAAAGGGTTGACGGCTTTCTTTGTCTGGAGTGCGCATCAAATCCGGGTGAACCAGCCTGATGGACCCCCAAGCGCCGCGCCCAAAGCCCAGCCCACATGCATCCATAGCCCTGGTCGCTGCGGTGGTGCTGATTGTCATTTGGGGCATCAATTTTTCGCTGCAGAAGTTTGTCTTCACCGTGGTGGGGCCTGGCGGCTTTCTGTTTGCCCGCTACCTGATCATGCCGCTGTGCGCAGTGCTGCTACTGGCATGGCGCTACGGCAGACATTTCCCCAGGATCAGTCGGCGGGATTTCTGGAAGCTGGCGCAACTGGGTGTTGTTGGTCATTTTTTGCATGTGGGCATGGTGACCTATGGCATTCACTGGTCCACTGCATTTTCAAGCTCACTCATCCTGGCCTGCGGGCCCATTTTCACGCTGCTGATTTTGCGCATCATGGGACTGGAGCGCTTGCACAAGGCGCAGATTGCGGGCGTGGCGGTGGCCTTTGTCGGGGTACTGATTTTCCTGTCGGACAAGCTGCTGGGCGGCAACTGGCGTGCAACCGGAGGCGATTTATTCCTGCTGCTGGCCGCCAGTTTGTTCTCGTATTACACCGTGGCGACCAAGCCGCTGATAGAGCGTCACGGTGGTGTGGTGACCATGTGTTATGCCACGCTGTTTGGCAGCGTGCCGGTGGTGCTTTTCACGCTGCCTGCCGGAATGTCCGCACCCTGGGGCAGTGTGTCGCTGGTGGTGTGGGCCAGCCTGATCTGGTCGGTGACCGTGTCTGCTTTTCTGGGCTGGCTGGTCTGGGGCTGGGTCAACAGCGTGCGCGGTGTCGCACGCACGGCGCCACTGATGTACCTGATGCCGCCGGTGGCTGGCCTGGTGGCGTGGCTGTTCGCCGGTGAGCAATACACCGGCATCAAACTAGCGGGGGCAGGGCTGACGCTGGCAGGGGTGGCTTTGGCCCAGTTCACCAGCCGGGGCGCACGGGAAGCGCCGGCGCCGGTGGACTAAAGCAGGAAGCAACCTTGGGGTGTCGAGGGCTTCGCTTTCATTCATACTTCAAGGCCCTTCACTTCCTGACCTGCCTGTACCCATGAGCAAAACCTCGACCGATAAAAACAAGATCAAATTTCTCTTGCTGGAAGGCATTCATCCTTCCGCAGTTGCGGTGCTCCAGTCCGCAGGTTATACACAAATTGAAAGCCTAAGCGGCGCGCTGGAGGGTGATGAGCTCAAGGCAAAAATTGCGGATGCGCATTTTGTCGGTATCCGCTCCCGTACCCAACTCAGCGCTGATGTGTTTGCCCACGCATCAAAACTGGCAGCAGTCGGCTGCTTTTGTATAGGTACCAACCAGGTTGATCTGCTGGCGGCGCGCGAGCGCGGTGTGGCTGTGTTCAATGCACCGTTCTCCAACACGCGCTCGGTGGCAGAGCTGGTGCTGGCCGAAGCCATTCTGCTGTTGCGCGGCGTTCCTGAAAAAAGCGCGGTGGCGCACCGGGGAGGTTGGCTTAAGTCGGCCGACAACGCTTATGAAATTCGCGGTAAAACGCTGGGCATCGTCGGTTATGGCTCCATCGGTACCCAGCTTTCGGTATTGGCTGAGGCGCTGGGTATGCAGGTGGTGTTTTTTGATGTTGTCACCAAGCTGCCGTTGGGCAACGCGCGGCAGGTGGCGAAGCTGCACGACCTCTTGGGGCAGTCTGACGTCGTGAGCCTGCATGTGCCTGAGACCCAAGCCACCCAATGGATGATGGGCGAAGCGGAGATTGCCGCAATGAAGCCTGGCAGTGTGCTGATCAATGCCTCGCGCGGTACGGTGGTGGAGATTGAACCGCTGGCCGAGGCCCTGCGGCAGAAAAAATTACTGGGCGCAGCGATTGATGTTTTTCCAGTCGAACCCCGCAGCAACAAGGAAATGTTTGAGTCGCCCTTGCGCGGCCTGGACAACGTGATTCTCACGCCGCACGTGGGTGGCTCCACCATGGAGGCGCAGGAAAGCATTGGCATTGAGGTTGCAGAAAAATTGGTCAAGTACAGCGACAACGGCACTTCCACCTCGTCCGTCAATTTCCCGGAGGTGGCTTTGCCGGCGCATCCGGGCAAGCATCGTTTGCTGCATATTCACCGCAACGTGCCGGGTGTGCTTGCAGAAATCAATAAGGTGTTTTCAGACAACGGCATCAACATTGCCTCGCAATTTCTGCAGACCAATGAAGCGGTTGGTTATGTGGTGATTGATATCGATGCCGCGCATTCGGACATGGCGCTGGCCAAGCTGGCTGAGGTGCCGGGGACGATTCGCAGTCGCGTGCTGTTCTGACCGGACTTGTTGCCGCTACCTGGTTCTTCAGGGTAGCGGCGTCCGAGGCTGTCCGTATGCCTTCTCAGCGACCAGTTCAGCCCGAAACTCTTGCGCGATGCGCAGCTGTGACAGCGAGGTTTTAGCTTCCACCACGTCCTTTTCCAATTGGCGGTGGCGACCGCGCTCCTGTTGCAGCGCGGCATGCAGGCAGGTGAATGCGTCCAGACATTGCAAAATGACAACACTTTCCGGAGTTGTCGTCAGCGCAGGTCCGACGGCAGTGAGTTTGAGTCTTTCCACAACAGCACGATAAAGCACGTCCCAATCATCCGCATGCATTCCCGTCTCCCGAGGCGGCGTCGGAGGCCTGCTCCCGTTGAGAGAGCCGCTGTCTGCGGAAGCGGTGCTGGATGCGTGCCTGGAACCACCGGCTGCTTGCAGCCAGGGCTGTTCCGGAGTTTGGTGCAGGTTGCCAAACTGGACCTGCGCAAACGAAAATTCGTTGGCGGAATTTGGAGCGTACAGATTTGACATATCGACCTCCGGTTCGGGAAGCTTTGGTGGAGTTGTTCGGGGACACAGGGAGCCAATCGCCCCAACAACCTGAACCTTGTTTGTATAAGGTCTGGCCCTTTTCGTATGTGCGGTATCCAACATAACAGCGCGATCATCAACATTAATTGAAACTGCCCGTTAGTTTGTCTCGAAGCAGCCGGCTGTAAAACCCGACAGCGAGTCAGCCCAACAGTTCGGCGTAAGACCGCTGACCGTCCGCGTAACAAGTGCACGCGGCCGCCTCCAGCCCCAGGCGGTTCAGTACCTTGAAGTGGCCGCGGTTGTATTCGATCAGTCCGGCACGTTGCAAGGTACCGGCAGCGTTGGTGATGCCAACCCGCCGCACGCCCAGCATGTAAGCCAGAAAGGCCTGTGTCACGTGAAAACTGTCGGAATGGGCGCGGTCCTGTGTCATCAACAGCCAGCGTGCCAGTCGCGGCGCTATCAGGTGGAAGCGAAGACATGCGGCCGAAGCTGCCTGCTGGGCCATCAACACATACAGGTAGCGGTTGAGGCTGGTCTGCAGCGCCGTACTTTCTGCCAATTCTTTGCGAAAGGCAGAGGTGGTTACGCGCAAGGCGGCACCCTCGCCCTGAACCAGTGCATGCAATGGGGCTGTCACCACGCCCAGCACCAGTTGCGCTCCCAGCATGCCTTCGCGGCCAATCATGCCGACTTCTACTCCGGGGGTGCCGTCGAGTAGCGCCACCAGTGAAATGAAGCTGTCTGTCGGAAAATAAACGTGGGTGGTGCGTTCACCGGGGTTGCAGAGCACTTCTGCAAGCGTTAGATGAACGGGCTCGCAAACAGCAAGGAGGGACTTCCGATCTTTGCGGGGAAGTCGCGTTATCAGGTGGTTTTGAACTTTGGCCAAAAGGGCTCTCTGATGGTGCAAAACCCGCGGGTGCCGGCCATGCATGTCGCGCTGCTGCGAAATGCAGTGTAGGTCGATTCATTGAGCATGCGTCCAGCGCGGTGCGATGTCTGTGCGCTGGCACGCATACAGCCGGCTCGCGGCCATCG
>JBKJIV010000207.1:0-6062 GCA_046598365.1 Polaromonas sp.
GACCCGCAGCAACATGCCCAGACGGGCTTGCTTGCCAAAGCCCGCGATGGGGCCGGACAGATCCTGGATCGAGCCCAAGGTGATTTCGGTTTTGCTCACGCCTTGCTGGGCCATGGACATGCCGGAACTGAGTGCCAGGGCGGTCAGCGCCAGGGTGGTTTTGAATCTCATCGATGGCTCCTGTAAAACGAAGGTACTTGTGCCCCGCTATTCTTAACTTTCGCCGGTGCCTGTCAAGCTGGCGTATTCACTTAGGGATCATCCCTGTCATCGTATGGGTATAAAAAAGGTCGATCCCCGGGAGCGACCTTGTCACATGAACGGCCGTGTCAGGCCAGGTCCAGAGCCTGCACGGGAGTGCAGCGCATGCCTCAATTCTTGAATTGATCGGACATGATCTTGAAGCTCCCGTCTTTTTGCTGCACCATGCGCAAACCATTGAACGCCACATACTCGGACACCACTTTCCAGCGGCCGTCCTGGATTTGCGAGAGCCGCGAGAGGTTGTTGCCCAGGCGCTTGGTCGAGCTGAAGCTGGATTCGGCGGTGCCGAACATGTCGCGCGGGATCACCATGGTGTCCATGGCCTTGATGAAGCTTTCGGTGGTGAGATTCGTTCCTGCCCTCTGGGCGGCGCGGATGAAGGCATCAATGGCCGCATAGCCGTACACGGAGAAAACCGTTGGGTCGTCGCTGAATTTGGTCTTGTACTTGTTGGCCCAGAAACGGATCGGTTGTTCGGCCGCATCCACATAGGGATTTTGCGAGGTCATGGTGGCGAACAAGCCGTCCATGGCCTTGCCGCCCAACTTGTGGATCAGGTCAGTGTAGGCCGCGCTGGAGCCCAGGAACAGCGGATTGAAGCCGGTCTTGCGTGACTCGCCGATGGTGCCTATGGTCTCGCGGATGATGGTGCCCAGCACCACCATTTCGCAACCCGAGGCCTTCATCTTGGCAACCTGCGATGAAAAATCAGTCGCGCCGCGCTTGTACGATGTTGTCTCGGTAAACGCCATGCCTATGGTTTTCAGGCCGGCTTCGGCTCCGCGCAGTACTTCCTGCCCAAAATCGTCGTCCTGGTAAATGATGCAGACGTTCTTGACGTTTCTGTCCTTCGCCAGCTTGGGCACTGCAATGCGGATCTGGTCGTAGTAGGTCGCGGCAAAGGCGTACTTGAGTTTGTGATACGGCTCATACATCTCGCGCGCCGCAGTGATTGGGAAAAAGTTGATCACGTTTTTTTCGAACTGGATCGGCATGGCCGCGAGGTTCTGCGCCGTGCCCAGATGGCCGACCATCATGAAAATCTTGTCCTGGTTGACCAGCTTTTGAGCGGACAGGATGGCTTTCTTGGGGTCATAGCCGGAGTCTTCAACGAGCAGTTTGACTTTGCGCCCGTTGACGCCGCCTTGCTCATTGAGCTCATCGACGCGCAGCAACATGCCCTGGCGAATCTGCTTGCCGAAGCCCGCCAGCGGGCCAGACAGGTCCTGTATGGTGCCCAAAGTAATTTCGTTCGTGCTGACGCCTTGCGTTTGAGCAAAAGACAAGCTGGTGCTCAACGCCAGGGCAACCAGTGTCGCGGTTGATTTGAATTTCATGATGGTAATTTCTATGAAGATTGAAGAGATGGAAAAAATGGGAGCGGGAAGTTAGCGGTACATCGCCTCGATCTGAGGCGCGTATTTTTGCTGCACGAGCTTGCGTTTAAGCTTCATCGTGGGCGTGAGCTCTTCATCCTCAGCGGATAGCTGGGTGTCAAGCAGGAAAAATTTCTTGATTTGTTCAACGCGGGCAAACTTTTTGTTCACGCGGTCTATTTCGGCCTGAATCAGCTCCTGCACCTGCAGCGCCTTGGTCAGGCTCGCATAGTTGCTGAAGGGCACGTCACTGTCCTGTGCAAACTTTTCCACGTTTTCCTGGTCGATCATGATGATGACCGTGAGGTAAGGCTTTTTGTCGCCAATCACCACAGCGTCCGTGATGTAAGGCGAAAATTTCAGTTCGTTTTCCAGCTCGCTCGGCGTGATGTTTTTGCCGCCGGCCGTGATGATGATGTCGTTCATGCGGTCGGTGATCTGGAAAAAACCTTCCTCATCCATGACCCCGACGTCACCCGTGTGTAGCCAGCCATCTGCGTCAATAGTCTCGCGGGTTTTTTCTGGCAGATTCAGGTAACCCATGAACACATTGGTGCCGCGCACCAGAATTTCCCCGGTTGCCGGATCCAGTTTGACCTCGTTGTAGCCCGCAGCGGGACCGATGGAGCCTGGCTTCATGCGCGTGGCCGGAACGCCCGTTGAGGCGCCGCAGGTTTCTGTCATGCCCCAAACTTCGAGCATGGGTACGCCCAGCGCCATGTACCACTTGACCAGCTCGGGGGAAATAGGGGCCGCGCCTGTCACGCAATAACGCGCACGGTGGATGCCTATCAATTTGCGTGCATTGTCCAGCGCAATCCAGCGCGCAATCGTGAATTTCAGCTTGAGCATGGCGCCGACTGGTTCCCCGGCCATCACCTTGTTTGCGATCTCGGTTCCCACGCCGATGCCCCATGCGTAGGCGCCCTGCTGCAATCGGCTGGCTTCCTTGAGCGAGATCATCACGCCGGAATAAAACTTCTCCCAGACGCGGGGCACTGCTGTGAACACGGTGGGTGCAATCTCGCGCACGTTTTCGGGGATGGTTTCCGGGTTTTCGACAAAGTTGAGTTTGGCGCCGGTGTACAGCGAAAAATATTCACCGCCCATGCGCTCGGCGATGTGGCACAGCGGCAGAAAACACATGCGCTCGTCGTTCTCGTTCTGCGCCACCAGTGTGTTGTAGCCGCGCGCCGAGAACACCAGGCCCCTGTGGCTATGCATGGCGCCTTTGGGCTTGCCGGTGGTGCCCGAGGTGTAGACCAAAATGGCCAGGTCTTCGGGTCTGCAGGCAGCGGCGCGCTTTTCAACGGCATCCGGATGCTGCGCAAGATAGGTGCGACCGAGTTCGCGCACACCTGCCAGGCTGATGACATCGGCCTCCTTCAGATCACGCAGGCCCTCCATGTTGAAGACTATTATTTTTCGCAGGCCAGAGAGCTGGCTGCGTACTTCAAGGGCCTTGTCGAGCTGCTCGTCGTCTTCCACAAACAAGATGGTGGTGCGCGAGTCCTGACAGAGGTAATGCACTTGCGAGGCCGCGTCGGTGGGATAAATGCCGTTGGCCACGCCGCCGCAGCTGAGAACCGCCAGATCGGCCAGCACCCATTCGATAACCGTGTTCGAGAGGATGGATGCGCATTCTCCGGGTGCAAAACCCAGGCTCATCAGGCCACCGGCGATTTCCCGCACGGCTTCACCGGTCTGGTTCCAGCTCCAGCTGCGCCAGATGCCGAGTTTTTTCTGCCGCATCCAGACCTTGTCCTGACGCAGCTTGACCGCGTTCCAGAACAGGGCCGGTATCGTTTCACCCTCAAGGACCACGCGGGTTTCGGGCTGTATGCGGGACAGGTCCCAAAGATTGCTCATAGGTTTCTCCACTCGGCTGATATCCCGGACGTGATCCGGGATCCATGCCGCGCGTGCAAATGTGGTTCAAGGGACATGGATTGCGGATCAAGTCCGCAATGACACGAGCAGGTGAATTTGGCTTCAGGGGTCATCTTCTTCAGCGCCACGTCTTTTTCTTCTTCCAGCGCCGTTCGCTGCGCACGCCGTCTTCCTTCATGCCCAGGTAGAACTCCTTGATGTCTTCCTTTTCCCGCAGGCGGGCACAGGTGTCTTCCATCACGATGCGGCCGTTTTCCAGCACGTAGCCGTAGTCGGAAGCGTTCAGGGCCATGTTGGCGTTTTGTTCAACCAGCAAGATGGTGGTGCCGCGCTCACGGTTGATGCGCACCACGATCTCGAAGATTTCCTTGGTCAGCTTCGGTGACAGGCCCAAACTCGGCTCGTCCAGCAGAATCAGGTCGGGCGATGCCATCAGCGCGCGCGAGATCGACAGCATCTGCTGCTGGCCTCCCGAGAGAAGTCCGGCGTCCTGCTGTGCCCGCTCGCGCAGGATGGGGAAGTAGCCAAACACCGCTTCGATATCTTTCGCCACGCCGTCGCGGTCTTTGCGGGTGTAGGCGCCCATCACCAGGTTGTCACGAACGCTGAGCAATGGAAACACCTCACGGCCTTCCGGCACATGGCTCAAGCCCTGCTGCACGATATAGGCCGGATCCTGCGCGGTGATCATGCCGCCCTTGAACTCGATAGAGCCCTTGCGCGGATCGATGATGCCGGAGATGGTTTTCAAAATGGTCGTTTTGCCGGCGCCGTTGGAGCCGAGTACGGTGGCGATTTCGCCGCGCCGTACCTGCAGGCTGACGCCGCGTATGGCCTTGATTGGTCCGTACGAGCTTTCGACGTTGAGCAGTTTGAGAACCGGCTGGTCGCTCACGGAAGGAGGTACGTCGCTCATGATCGGGCCTCCTGGTTCAGGTTGACTGGTTTGTGCTGGCGACGCAGCGAGGACACATCGTCAATGGAGCCAAGGTAGGCCTCTATAACGCCGGGATCGTTCTGCACCTCGCGCGGTGTGCCCATGGCCAGAACCTCGCCCTGGTTCATTGCCAACACGCGGTCGGACACTTTGGATACCAGGGACATGTCGTGTTCCACCATCAGCACCGTGATGCCTAACTCGTTCTTGATGTCCTGTATCCAGAAAGCCATGTCGTCGGTTTCTTCCACATTCAGTCCGGATGAGGGTTCGTCCAGCAGCAGCAGCTTGGGCTCAGTGCACAGCGCCCGAGCCAGCTCCACCACCTTGCGCACGCCGTAAGGCAGGCCGGCTACAAAAGAGTCCCGGTAGTGCTGCAGGTCCAGAAAGTCGATGATCTGCTCGGCTTTTTCGCGCGCTTGAATTTCAGCGTCACGGGTTTTTTGGGTGAAGAAGAGTTCGCTCCACAGACCGGTTTGCCGGTGCGTGTGGCGGCCGATCAGCAGGTTGTGCAGCACGGTCGCGTGTTCAAACAGTTCAATGTTCTGAAAAGTGCGGGCGATGCCAAGCCCGGCGATCTTGTGCGGCGGCTGATCGGTCAGCTTCGCGCCCATGTAGTCGATTTCGCCCGTCGTTGGCGTGTAGATGCGGCTGATCAGGTTGAACACCGTCGTTTTGCCCGCGCCATTTGGGCCGATCAGGGTGAAGACTTCACCCTGCTTCACGTCGAAGCTGACATTGTTGACGGCCAGCACGCCGCCAAAACGGACGCTGAGATTTCTTGCCGATAGCAGGGGCTGCCCGGCCGTTTGTTGGGTGAGACTCATTTCAGGCGGTCCGATTTCTGGAAGGATTTTTGACGCTTGAACATGCCTTTGCGGTAAAACGGAAAGGTCTGCAGGTAGGTGCGAATCTTGAGCCAACGGCCATAAAGCCCCAGGGGTTCAAACAACACAAAGGCAATCAGCACCATGCCGTACACCACGCCTTGCAAGCCAGGCGCCTGGCCAATAGCGGCGGGAAGGTAGTCCTTGACCAAGGCAATCGCTTGCGGCATCGAGATCAAAAAGATGGCGCCCAAAAACGCGCCGTGCACTGAGCCCACACCGCCCACCACAATCATCAAGAGCAGGTCAATCGATTGCAGGATGTTGAACTGGTCGGGCGAGATGAACTGCAGCTTATGTGCATAGAGCGCCCCTGCAATACCGGCCAGCGCTGCCGACAGTGCAAACGAAAGCGTCTTGTAGCGCGCCAGGTGAATGCCCATGCTTTGCGCGGAGATCTCCGAATCGCGGATGGCCACAAAAGCGCGGCCGGTCGGCGAGCGCAGCAGATTCAGGATGGCCAGCGTGGAGCCCACCGCTAAAAAGAGGCACAGAAAATAGAACTCTTCGCCGCTCGAAAGTTTCCAGCCAAATATGTCAGGAGCCTTGATGTGAATGCCGGAATTGCCACCAGTGACTGACTCCCAGCGCGCAAACACCTCTTCAACAATGAAGCCAAAAGACAGGGTGGCCATACCGAGGTAAATGCCCTTGACTCGCAGCGCAGGCAACCCGACCACCAGCCCGACGGCTGCAGACAAGCCGGCG
>JBKJIV010000208.1:0-2500 GCA_046598365.1 Polaromonas sp.
CGACTTCCGCGGCGAAACCTGCACCAGCGTGTTTGACGCCGACGCGAGCATCGCGCTGGACAGCACCTTCGTCAAAATCGTCGCCTGGTACGACAACGAATGGGGTTACTCCAACAAGTGCCTGGAGATGGTGCGCGTGGTCGCGAAGTAATTTACTGGCACCCTGGAAGAAGCGCCTGCGGGCGCTTTTTTGTTGGGCACTACCCTTTCTTGCCACAATCAGCATAACCACTACTGCTCTGAAATATCTATTCAATAATTGCCAAAAACGCGAAATTTGCATACAGTTAGTTGATATTTATCTATTCATAAATTGATTCAATGGCGACAACTTCAAGCTTCACACGTGCCGTGATGGACGCTCTGCGCACGCAGGGCGGTGTAGCCACGAGCGCGGAGTTGCAAGCGGTGCTGGGCGTCAGCCAACCGACGATTTCCCGGGCTCTGGCCCCTTTGGTTGCGTCCGGCGAATTGCGGGCGCTCGGAGCGGCAAGGTCCAGGCGTTATTTATTGCCACGCGCCGTGGAAGGTGTGGGTCGCGAGATACCCATCATGCGTGTGGACGCGCAGGGCGGCGTGACATCTTTCGGGCGCTTGATGCCCTTGCCGGGCGGCCGCTTTTGGGTGGACGAGGCCGATGGCGTGAGCAAGCAGCACGACGGTTTGCCCTGGTTCCTGAACGACATGCGGCCTCAGGGCTTCATGGGCCGCACCTTTGCCCATACGCATCCAGAGCTCCAACTGGCCGCCGACCCGCGGCGCTGGAGCGAAGACGATGCCTTGAGAGCGATGGTGTTGTTTGGTGACGATTTGCCGGGCAACCTGATCGTGGGTGAGCAGGCCTTTGAGCGTTACCACGGTCTCGCCCAGCGCGCTTCCCGTGTCGACTCTTACAAGGACTATCCCGCCCTGGCAGAGCAGGCCATGCAAGGCACGCTTGCGGGCTCTTCGGCTGGTGGCGAGCAGCCCAAGTTTTGCACCATCACCCACGGACGCCACGTGCTGGTGAAGTTTTCACCGGCGGGCGACTCCGCCGTCAACCAGCGCACGCGTGACCTGCTGGTGTGCGAACACCTGGCGCTGCAGACGCTGGGTCAGGCGGGCCTGCCCGCTGCCACTACGCAAGTCTTCACTGCGGGGGGGCGTGTTTTTCTGGAGTCCGAGCGCTTTGACCGCACGGCCAAGGGCCGTATCGGCATGGTCTCGCTGGAGGTGTATGACTCTGAATACGTTGGCAAGGTCGACAACTGGGCCGCCACGGCGAACCGCATGGCAGAAAGCCGACTGCTTACGCCGCAAGACGCGGCGCACTTACGTTTTCTGGAAGCGTACGGCCTGTTGATCGCCAACACCGATCGCCACTACGGCAACATCTCATTGCTGCTGCGCGACGATGACTGGTATTTGTCTCCCACGTACGACATGCTGCCCATGCTTTACGCGCCTGTAAACGGTGAGCTGGTTGAAAGGGTGTTCACCGATCGCCCACTGCACCCCACGGCGGCCACCCTGGCAGAATGGGCGCGCGCCAAGGAACTTGCCGCCGCTTTCTGGGCCGCTGCCGCGTCCAGTGTCCTGATCTCTTCAGACTTTCGCGCCATCGCTGCAAAAAACCTGCAAAGCCTGCACGCGCTTTAACAAGTGCTACGCAGGCTGTTCTTCACGCCCTCCCGGGTGTTTGGCAAAGCGCTCAGGCGCACGTCCATGAACTGGCGCGCTGTCGGCCCAGGGCCAGCCGCCAAACTGAGTGCGCTGATAGTCGGCCATGGTCTGTGCAATCTCGGCCTGCGTGTTCATTACAAATGGCCCGTACTGCACCACTGGTTCACCGATGGGTCGGCCCTGCAGCACCAGCATTTCAGCGTCCTCGCTGCCGGTGTTGACCAGTTCCACGGCTTTGCTGGCGATCAGTTCCATCGCTGCGTGGTTGCCCACGGCCTGACCTGCAACGCTGATACCTGTGCCTTTGAAAAAATAAAGACTGCGCCGGGTGTCCTTCCCCAAGGCGGCGGGGAGGGTCCAGTGCGCGCCAGGTGCCATGCGTATCGTCCAGATCGCCACATCAGCCTCGGCCTGAGCGGCCCATGAATCGGGCGGAGGGGACAACGGTGCCGTCGCTTGACTGAGCCGCCCTGCAACCACCGCTACCTCGGTCGTGAGGCCAGCGGCGTCGCTAAACATCTGACGCGGAATATCCTGCGACCAGAGCATGGTGAAGTGCGGCTCAACCATTTTGTTGCGCGCCGGCAGGTTGAGCCAGATCTGAAACAACTCCAGCGGGTTGGGTGCGGTGCTGTCCAGCAAGGGGAACATCTCCGAATGCACCACGCCTTTGCCGGCCGTCAGCCACTGCACATCACCCTGACCAAAGCGTGCGGTGGCCCCCAGCGAGTCTGAATGGTCAATCAAGCCCTTGCGCACAATCGTCACGGTCTCAAAACCTCGATGCGGATGCGCCGGAAAACCTGGCACCGTGCTGCCGTGGTACATGCTCCAGCCG
>JBKJIV010000101.1:0-11646 GCA_046598365.1 Polaromonas sp.
GGGTGTTTCCCGACGGCGATGGCGTCCAGCGTGGTTTGTGGCACCCCTGCTTTCAGCGCCAGTGGCGCATGCATCAGCCATTCAAACTGGTTGGAAACATGGCGCGCGACCAGGCACATGGTCAGTTCCCGAACGCGGACTTCCAGCACGCTGTCAAATCGCAGGTACTCGCCGACTTTGCCTACCCTGGCCATCAGTTCGGGGCTGCGCAACAGTGGAATGAAGGGGCCGAACACCGCTTTGCGCGGTCCGGCGATCAGGGCATCAGCGGCTTCGCGCTGCGCATCAGACATCGCTTCAGGGGCGGGTAGCGGAAGCCGCTCTTGCGGTGGCGAAGAAAATCCCTGGTTCACGGGTGCGGCGGGAAGGGCGGTGGTCATGGTGAAACTCCTGCGTGCTTGTTCTTGCCAGCGATGGTAGCCGGTGCAGGCAGCCCAAAAAAAGGCCACCTCGCGGTGGCCTTGTCAGACGCTTGTTATTTCTTAGTCCTCCTGCAGGCAGGTCAATCTACGGGTTGACTCTGCTTTTTTGTCCCTTCCAGTGTTGTCACAGCAACCCCGAGACTTTGACTGAAGCTGCTTGTTCGCGCATCCCCCAATCGGAGGAGGAAAGTGATTGTTCAGCGCTGCATCAGTTTGGGGGCGCCACCGGCAGTTGCACCACAAAAGAAGCGCCTCCGCCGGGCCGGTCTTCGCAGCGCACCGTGCCGCCATGGCGCAGAGTGATGGACTTGACCAATGCCAGACCCAGGCCGACGCCACCGGCTCGTTCGCTGGCGCCTGGCAGTCGGTAGAAGGGTTCGAAAATCCGTTCACGTTGATCAGGCGGCACGCCAGGCCCGCGGTCGTTGACGCGGATAACAGCGAGGCGGTGCATGCCCGTGCCGGTTTGGCTCAACTCAAGGGTGACCTCGCCGGTGCTGTAGCGGCGGGCATTTTCCAGAAGATTGCGTATCAACCGGCGTAGCAGGCGGGCAGATCCCTGCATGGTCACGGCGGAGGTTTGCGCGTCGCGGCTCGGGTGGTCTGGGAGTTCGGCATTCATTTCGACATTGAGGCGCGCGCATTCCTCGGCAGCCAGCCCGGTGAGGTCCAGTGTTTCGAACGGTTCGGCGTCGGCCTGCCGGGCGTCGAGACGGCTGGCCAGCAAGATCTCGTCGATCAGTTGGTCCAGTTCGTTGATGCTGCGCGAAATTTCGATGCGTTGCGGCGTGGTGGCGTCGGTGCCCATCAGCTCCAACCCCATGCGGATGCGGGCCAGCGGCGAGCGCAATTCGTGGGACGCGTTGGCGAGCAGGGATTTATGCGACTCCATCAGGGTCTCAATCCGCTCGGCTGCATGGTTAAAGCGTTCCGCCAGAAAGGCGACTTCATCACGTCCTTCTGCGTTGACCCTGGCCGACAGATCGCCCGCGCCCCAGCGTTCCACACCGCGTTGCAGTGCTTCCAGCCTGAGCGTCAGACGCCGCATGATCGGATACGCCCCCACGGCCACAGCCAGTCCTACCAGCACCAGCATCCAGCCGAAGCCAAAAGGCGGGCGGTTCCAGGGGTTGCCCGGAGGGCGTTGTGGCCGCGGCAGCACCAGGTGCAATGTTTCCCCGGTTTTGGTGATCACACTGAACTCCAGGCCGTCGCGCGGTTTGCGATCGGCGCGGGTTTGCGTGGTGCCTATGATTTCGCCGCCCTCATTGAGGATCAGGACTTCACGTATCGGCAACAGCGGTGAGTCGGTCGTCAGCCGCCAGGCCGCGCCGACCAGAAAGGTCAGCACCATGACCGTGGCCACCACCGCAAGCCAGATGCGCACGTACAGATGCGAAGCAATACGGCGCCACATGGCAGATGTCAGTCTTGCTGCTTTGCAAACACGTAGCCGACGCCACGCACAGTCAGAATTCGCTTGGGGTCTTTGGCGTCGAGTTCGATAGCGTTGCGGATACGACCCATGTGCACATCAATGGATCGGTCAAACGCCTCCAACTCGCGCCCGCGCACCGCCTCCATGATCTGGTCGCGGGTGAGGACCCGCCCGGCACGTTCGGCCATGGCCACCAGCAGATCAAATTGGTACGACGTCAATTCGCAAGTGCGACCCGAGACCGAAACAGTGCGGGCGTCGCGGTCGATCTCCAGTGAACCGAAGCGCATGGTTTTGTGGCTGCCAGCTGACTGGGCAACCTCCGTTCCCCGACGCAGCACAGCACGGATCCGGGCCAGCAGTTCGCGCGGCTCAAACGGTTTGGGCAGGTAGTCGTCTGCGCCGATTTCCAG
Source organism: Polaromonas sp. (assembly GCA_046598365.1). Lineage (GTDB taxonomy): Bacteria > Pseudomonadota > Gammaproteobacteria > Burkholderiales > Burkholderiaceae_C > Polaromonas. The sequence goes on from JBKJIV010000101.1 coordinate 2,274, forward strand.
ACCGACAATGCGGTCCATAGGGTCACCCTTGGCGGTCAGCATCAGCACTGCCGTGCGGGCGGAGTCACCACCCATGGCCTTGATGCGCCGGCACACTTCAAGGCCGTCCATGTCGGGCAGCATCAAGTCCAGAATCACCAGATCGGGCTTGCGCGCCTCCAGCGCTTCCAGGCCTTTGGCGCCATCGACTGCATGGGTAAAGCCGTAGCCCGACTGGCGCAGGTACTCGCCCACCATGGTCGCCAGGCGGGTGTCGTCCTCGATCATCAATAGCTGCTGGGTCATGGCCTGGCTCCCGGAACGGGTGGGTGAGTTCTGGTCAGTGTAGCCACTGACGGCTGGCTCACCGTCTTGCGTCAGAACATCCTCACCCAAAAAAGGGCTGGGTGTAATGCTTGTTGATGTGCTGTTTCGGTGCTCGCTCATGGGGGATCCTTGTGAATCAATGCCCTCCATATTGCGCAGCGGGTAACAACTCGTGTTGAAGCGGCTGTAAAGATAGGTAAACTCCCACGCGCAACCAAATTGCTATGCTATCAATAGCAAATTATTATGGTGAGTCAGGGTTGTGATGGCAATTTCATTCTGGAAGCCAGCCAGACAAGCAGCAAAACTGGCACCCCTAACAAAGCCGTCGCCGTAAAAAAGTTGCCATAACCAAACGCGTCGACATACACCCCCGAATAACCCGCCAGAAGCTTGGGCAGCAGCAGCATCATGGAGCTGAACAGCGCGTACTGCGTGGCCGAATAATTGATGTTGGTCAGGCTGGAGAGGTAGGCGATAAACGCGGCCGATGCAATGCCGCTGGACAGGTTGTCGGCCGAAACCACAAATATCAGCGCGTTGACATCGTGCCCGCGCGAGCCGAGCCAGGCAAACAGCAGGTTGCTGGCGGCACTGAGCACCGCGCCCAGCATCAGCACGCGCATCACGCCAAAACGCATGGCCAGCACGCCGCCCAAAAATGCCCCCACCAGCGTCATGATCACGCCATAAATTTTGGTGACGGCAGCCACTTCGTCCTTGGTGTAGCCCATGTCCACATAGAACGGGTTGGCCATGATGCCCATCACCACGTCACTGATGCGGTACACCGCAATCAGGCCCAGAATCAGGGCCGCATGTTTGCCATAACGGCGCAGGAAATCTGCAAAGGGGTCAACCAATGCCGTTTTGAGCCACTCGGCGGCGTTGCGGGCGGGTGCAATCGTGCGCGCGGCAGGCTCAGGGGAAAACAGCACGGTCAGCATTCCGACGAGCATGGAGCCAGCCATCACCATATAAGCAGTTTGCCAGGCGCCATGCTGGTAGGCTCCAGCGGTCGGTACTTCGGCGCGCGCTGCAATCCACAGCACACCTGCCCCTGCCCAGATCATGGCGATGCGGTAACCGGTCTGGTAGGCCGCTGCCAGCGCGGCTTGTCGTTGGGTGTCGGCTGACTCGATGCGAAAGGCATCCAGCGCAATATCCTGCGTAGCCGAGGCAAAGGCCACAGCCAGAGCGCACCACACAACGGGCAGCAGGGCTTGCTTGGGGTCCGTCAGTGCCATGCCGATCAGGGACGCCATGATCACTGCCTGCGACAACAGAAGCCAGCTGCGCCGCCGACCGAGCAGTCGCGTGAGAATTGGAATCGGAAGCCGGTCAACCAGCGGGGCCCACACCCATTTGAAACCGTAGGCCAGCCCGACCCAGCTGAGGTAGCCAATGGTGGTGCGGTCAATGCCGGCTTCACGCAGCCAGAAGCTCAGAGTGCCAAACACCAGCAGCAGTGGCAGTCCCGCAGAGAACCCGAGCAGCAGCATGCGAAGGGTCGGCGCCTCCAGATAAACCCGCAGTGTTTCGCCCCAGCCGGGCGTAGGCGCGGGGGCTTGACCGGTGGCGGAAAGGTTGACCCCGGAATGCGGCGGCGGCTTACGTGCGTCTTCAGGCTGGTCGGGTATGGTCTGACTCATGCGGGAATAATACGCTGTGCCCCACTTGTGAAACGCGCCTGTACTTTGGAGATGGCCCATGAAATTAGCATCGAGTCTCACCTTGACTTTGGTTTTGTTGCTCGGCACAGCTCCGGCTATGGCTCAGCGCGAAGGCGTGGAAGTCGGCGGAAATTCCGGTTTCACCAAACTGGTACCGGCAGAACAAATAGAGCAGGCTTCACAGCAGCAGTACGGCAAGATGATGCAGGAAGCAGCCAGTAAAAACGCGCTGGCTCCCGCCGGTCATCCCCAGTTGCAGCGGCTGCGCCGCATTGCCCAGCGGGTCATTCCCCATGCTATCGCCTGGAATCCACGCGCCAAAAGCTGGCAATGGGAGGTCAACCTGATCGGCAGCAACCAGATCAATGCGTTCTGTATGCCTGGCGGCAAAATCGCGTTCTACACCGGCATTCTCGATCAGCTGCAACTCAATGACGACGAGGTCGCCATGATCATGGGTCACGAGATGGCCCACGCCCTGCGCGAGCATGCGCGTGAACGCATGGGCAAATCGGCTGCCACCAATATTGGAGCCAGCTTGCTGTCGCAGCTGTTTGGTTTGGGCGATCTGGGCCAGACGGTAGCAGGCATTGGTGTAGACCTGATCAATTTGCGCTTCGGTCGTGAGGACGAGTCCGAGGCCGACCTGGTGGGCATGGAGCTGGGCGCAAGGGCCGGTTTTGATCCCCGCGCCGGCATCACGCTGTGGCAAAAAATGGGTGCCGCCAACAAAGGTGCTCCACCGCAGTGGCTAAGCACCCACCCCGCTGGCGCGACCCGGATTTCCGACATGGAACGCAACCTGCCAAGGGTCATGCCGCTGTACGAGCGCGCCCGCAAAAGCTGACCGGTGTTCAGGCGCAACAGGTGGTGGTGTTCACGCTTGTGGGGCGCCGTATCGTCATGGTTTAATGAATGCGAGCCATGATTAAACTGATAGCCCCCCCGCGCCTTCTCCCCTTTTGCGGGACCAAAAAACGTGTGGGTATGGTGATGTTCGCAGGGCGCGTGGCATGAGTACTCCTCAAGAACAATTCCAGAAGTTTCTCAACGAGCAGCGGGTTGAATACAAAAGCAGCTTGCCCGGGAAAATGCTGGAAGTCCGCGCGCTTTGGCACGCCGTCAATGAACATGCGGAGATCGTCAAACCCCTGAAAGATCTTGAACGCATGGCGCACACCCTGGCTGGCACCGCCGGCACGCTGGGCTACCGCGAAGTGGGCACGGCCGCCAAGGCGCTCGAATTACTGGTGGAACACGCGCTGGTAGCGGGGTCCGATCTCACGCTGACGCAGCGCTCGGAGATAGCGCTTGCCATCGACACGCTGCAAGCCAGCTTGCCGGGCGTATGACTCCAGCGCAGGGGCTTTTAAACGGCCAACTCACATTCGTGTTGCGGGGCTGTAGTTTCCACTTCATACTTTGCACGCCAGCTTGCTGCAGATAATTCGTTGTACGCTTTGACCCACCCGCTATTGATCACAAGGACCCCGGAATGCCCAAACCTCTTGCCCGAATCCTCTACGTGGAAGACGAGCCTGATATCCGTGCGGTTGCCCAGATGGCACTGGAGGCCGTAGGCGGTTTTGTTGTTGTGGCCTGCGCCTCTGGCAGTGAGGCACTTGCCGCTGCGCCCACCGCAGAGGCCGACTTGCTGCTGCTGGACGTCATGATGCCGGGCCTGGATGGTCCCAGCACCCTGAAGGCCTTGCGCGACATGCCGGCCACAGCAAACACCCCAGTGATCTTCATGACGGCCAAGGTGCAGGCGAGTGAAATTGCCCAGTACAGAGAGCTAGGCGCCATTGACGTGATTCACAAGCCCTTTGATCCGATGGAGCTGTCAACCCAGATCCAGCGCATCTGGGCGCTCAAGGGCGAGTGATCCGGCGCCTGCTTATCGCGTCACCGCCTCAACGGGGCTTTTCCTTGCTGCCTCTAAGGCTGTGACAGCTTTAAGGACAATAGCGCCTGACCATGCCTGACCCCCGTCCACCGCACTCGCCCCGCAGCCTCGCGCCGACTGCTGCAACTGACCCGGGCTCCCTGTCTGCCTGGGCCCCTTTACATTCGCCTGTGTTCCGCCTGCTCTGGAGCACCTGGCTGGCAGCCAATATCTGCATGTGGATGAACGATGTGGCGTCCGCCTGGCTGATGACCTCGCTCACCACCTCCCCCATCCTGGTGGCACTGGTCCAGTCTGCATCGACCCTGCCGGTTTTCCTGCTCGGCCTGCCCAGCGGGGCGCTGGCCGACATTCTGGACCGCAGGCGTTACCTGATCATCACGCAGTTCTGGTTGGCTGCCGTGGCTTTGATGCTGTGCGCCGCTGCACTCACGGGCGTCATGACTGCGCCCTTGCTGCTGGCCCTGACCTTTGCCAATGGCATCGGCCTGGCGATGCGCTGGCCGGTGTTTGCCGCCATCGTTCCGGAACTGGTACCCCGGCCGCAATTGCCCGCCGCTTTGGCACTCAACGGCGTAGCCATGAATGCCTCTCGCATCATTGGCCCGCTGGTCGCAGGGGCGCTGATTGCCAGTGTGGGCAGCGCGTATGTTTTTATTCTGAATGCAGTGCTCTCCATCGTGTCGGGCTTTGTGATCATGCGCTGGCACCGCGAGCACGTACCCAATCCGCTGGGTCGCGAGCGCCTGGTCAGCGCCATGCGGGTGGGTGTGCAGTTTGTACGCCAGTCTGCGCGCCTGCGAGCGGTGCTGCTTCGTGTGGCCCTGTTTTTCTTTCACTCTACCGCCTTGCTGGCCATGCTGCCGCTGGTGGCGCGGGAGTTGCAGGGCGGTGCCGGAACGTTCACTCTGTTGCTTGCATCCATGGGAGTGGGCGCCATCATCGTGGCCTTGTGCCTGCCCCAACTGCGCCGCGCTTTTTCCCGGGACGCCCTGGTGATGGGCGGTGTGCTCCTGCAGTCGGTAGCCACGGCTGTGGTCGCACTGACGCCCAATGTGTATGTCGCTACTGCAGCCATGGCGCTCGCCGGTGCGGCATGGATCACCACCGCCAACACGCTCAGCGTGTCGGCACAGCTGGCTTTGCCCGACTGGGTGCGAGCGCGCGGTATGTCCATCTTCCAGATGGCCATCATGGGTGCAAGCGCCAGCGGCGCCGCAGTCTGGGGTCAGGTTGCCACACTGAGCAGCGTTTCCACCAGCATGCTGATTGCATCGGGAACTGCCGCTGTGGCAATTCTGGGCACGCACTGGTTGCTGCGCGACCGCAGTATTGAAGAAGACCTCACGCCTTCAAATGAATTCCAGGCGCCGAGCGCCGAAGCGCCACCCCTGACCGGGCTCGTGCGCGTGTCTATCGAGTTCCACATCGACCCGGCGCGCGGCGCGGAGTTTCGTGCGCTCATGCTGGAAAGCCGGCGCAGCCGCCTGCGCCAGGGCGCTTTGGGCTGGGAACTGCTTCGCGATATTTCGCAACCGGGCCGCTATATTGAGCAGATCACCGACGAGTCGTGGACCGACCATTTGCGCCGCTTCGACCGGGTCACCGCAGGCGACGTTGCGCTGCGGGAACGCAAGCTGGCGTTTCACCTGGGCGATTCGCCGCCGGTCATCACGCGTTGTGTGGTGGAAGCCTGACGGGCTGTACTTGCCGGCAATGGATGACGATAAGCAGGATGTTTCTGGTGTTGCCGAAAATGGCCATGTCGGATTTGGGGTGGCCTAGAAGACCTTGGGAAGACCACTAGAAACTTCCGCTTCGCTGCGAAGGCGTAAGGAGGCCAACTGCGAAAGCAGCCGTTCCATTCGTCGAAGTCGGATTAGCAGAGTCAAAGCCATTTTTCAGGGCTGCGAGAACCAAGAAAGTACAAATGGTGGCACAAGCGCATTGTCAGGGCTTGGGCCACCGAACTGACTTGCTACGCGGGCGGAACTCACCTTCGCTGTGGTCGCCATCGTTTGGCCGAGATACGACGGTTTTGCCCCTGTGCCGCGGGCGCTCTCAATTCGAGCAAAAAGGTCGTTAATGACGCTGCCTGCCGCCTTTGTGAAACCCTCGTTTCGCTTCTTCCATTGAAGTATCTCTTGCGCAACTTGCACTGCGGCTTGTGGAGATACCCGGCTGCACACCTGCGACCGCATGTCTATTGAAATTCCCCGAACCAAGACTGTCCCGGCGTCCATCTCAAGGAGTTGAGGAAGCTCTGGGCTGAACCGGTCAAATTCATATTTGTTGGCGGAGGGCTGTGCTGCACATGCGGTAAGCGGGATTGTGATGGCAGCAAGAATGAGTTTCATGAGCAAAGCAACAGTAGTACTATGATTCAGAAAATTGCGCTATTACGTCACCTAAAGTAATACATTGCGTGGTCTAAAGTGATATAAATACCCTTGAGAAGGTATTTTTTCAAATGCCTCAAGCAGCAATCGGAGTGTTGAGGATTGCCCTGCTCATACACAACAAGGAGGAAGAAACGTCATGACGAACATTTGCGTGGAAAGTGCTGCGGCAGTCAAGGAGATGCCGGCGGAGTACCGGGAGATTCTCATTCACCAGCTGCTTGCGCACACCGAGGGTGAATTGAGCGGCGCCGATGCCTACAGACTGGGCCTGCAATTTGCCCCGAATGCGGAGGAACTTCAGGTTCTGTATTCGTCAGCAGCGGACGAAATCGGGCACTACATGATGGGTGCGAAGCTACTGGCCGAGCTCGACTACGACGCGACCTACATGCTGCGTACGAAAGTAGAAGAACGCTTCCACTACCCGAGCGAGTTCATGCTCGAACATGGCAACTGGGCCGAACGCGGCCTGACGTCGATGCTTGCCGAATCTGCGGCGCTCGAACACCTCGTCGAGTTCCGCGACTCGAGCTACAAACCCTTCGCCGCCATCGTGGAGCAGGTTATCCGCGAGGAGTCCGTGCACATTGCCCACGGAAAGCGGATCGTCCGAACGCTCTGCGAGAGCGATGCCGGCCGGCAGGCGGTGCAGTCGGTGCTCGATCGAAAGTGGGGGCAATGCCTCGACCTCTTCGGGTCGAGTACCTCCAAGCGCTCGCAGCTGTTCCAAAAGTGGGGCTTGCGGACTCGTTCCAACGAAGCTGCGCGCCAGGACTGGATTGCGCGGACGAGGCCGAAGCTCGTCGAGCTCGGGCTCATCGTTCCGGAGAACCACGTCAATCGGCAGTTCATGTAAGGACGCGACTTCATATTCATAAAGAGCGAAAGGGAGAAACCAATGCGCTATTTCGAAGACTTCAAGGCGGGCGCCTCGCATCAACTCGGATCACGGGTGATGAGCAAGGCGGCGATCATTGCCTTCGCCCAGCAGTTCGACAGGCTGCCGTTCCACTTGGACGAGGAGGCTGCGGCAAAAACCATGTTCAAGGGCCTGATCGCAAGCGGACTGCACACGCTGTCTGTCGCAGCATCGATCGTGGTCGAGGAATTTCTTGTCGACGCCGCGATCGTGGGCGGTGCCGGAATGAACAACGTGCGCTGGACCAAGCCCGTGCGGCCGGGCGACGAGATCTCCGTATACCTGACGATCAGCAGGGTCGAATCGCATCCGAAGCTGCAGCATCTGGGGGTGGTGAGCACCGTGCAGAAGGTGACTGCTCAGGATGGAAGCGTGGTTATGACAGGCGAGGTGGACTACATGTTCGCCAAGCGTCCGCAACAACACTGAGGGGCATCGCATGTCAAGCAGACTGATCGGCGGCAGCGCCGACATGGCGCAGCGGTTTTCCCGCGTGCGGAAATTCTCCAAGAGCATCAGGGCGTCAGAGTACTCCTTGACGTCGGTGTGCAACATCCGCTGCACCGGATGCTGGTTCTTTGAGCACAACTTCGATGAGACTCGGGATGAAAAAGACATCGAAGTTCTGCGGAGTTTCATTGCAGCAGAAGTGAACCGCGGCGTGAATGCGGCCCTCCTGATCGGCGGAGAGCCGACTCTTTTCCCGGAACGAGTCGCCGAGTACGTTCGCGCCATGGAGTACGTGACGATCTCTAGCAACGGGTTAAAACCGTTTCCGGTCGACGGTTTCGAGAAGGTCGCCATCGCATTGAGCCTCTTCGGCGGCGGGCCGGTGGACGATCATCTGCGCGCCATCAAGCCCAGCGGCAAGCGTTTCACGGGGCTTTTCGACACGGCACTGGCCAACTACCACGGCGATCGGCGTGCCCACTTCGTCTATGCGCTGACGGAGTCGGCCATCGATCACATCGACGAGACCGTCGGCCGGATTGCGGACAACGGAAACGCCGTGACCTTCAATTTCTACTCGGCCTACGACAAGGCAGACCCGCTGCGAATGGAGGGCCAGCAGCGCCTCCTCGACGAAGTGCTGAGGGTGCGTGAGAAATATCCCGACATCGTGACGAGTACACCGCTGTATATCGAAGCGATGATTACCGGCGAGACCTCGTGGGGCCAATTCGGCTACGACGTCTGCCCGAGCATCTCGGTCGATCATCCGGCGCATGCGGATCGTCTTAAGAACGGCAACCTGGCGCTGGCCGGCTTCAACGCTTGGGGCTCGGACCTGAAGACCCTGAACTTCTGCTGCACCTCAGGGCACTGCGAAGACTGTCGCGACAGCCAGGCGGTGTTCTCTTGGCTGCTGGTCAGTCCGCACAAGTTCGCCAGGTCCCCGGCAGGAATCGAAGGCTGGGTCGAACTGGCCGAGTCGTATTGGGAGCAATTCGTCTGGAGTCCGTACTACAGGGCCAGACGGCGACCCAAACCCGCTAAGCCGGCGCCCGCGGTGTTCGCGCTGGTTCCGGTATGACCACGGCGCTCGAAAGGCGGTCGGCAGGCCGACCGCCGCCCACTCGAAGCAGGTTGCTGCGCGTTGGAGTGGGCGGGCGCCACCAGCGCTCGTTCACGGTGACGCGCGAACGTTGCATTTCGAGCCTGGTGGAGGGCCTGCCTTCCATCATGGGGACGTATGCACTGGTCGAGTGGATGGAGATTGCTGCGGCGCTGTGCATCGGTGAATGCTTGGACCCGGATCAATTGAGCGTGGCCGAATCGATCGACGTCCAGCACTTCAAGGCTGTGGGCGAAGGTGCGGAGGTGGTCGTCGACGCCGTGGTGCGGCAGGTGCTGGGCAACAGGGTGTGGTTCGACGTTCGGGCGCACGTCGACGATGTCAAGGTCGGAGAATGCAGCCACGTTCGAGCCGTGGTTCCCAGGCGCCTGCTCGAAAGAGCGGCAGAGCGCGTCGTGTACCGACCATTTGCGCCGCTTTGAACGGGTCACCGAGGGCGACGTTGCGCTGCGGTTGCGCAAGCTGGCGTTTCACCTGGGCGAATCGCCGCCGGTCATCACGCGTTGTGTGGTGGAAGCCTGACTGGCTGCATGTGCCGTCAAGTGATGACGATAAACTGGTTGTTTCTGGTGTTGCCGAAAATGTCCATGG
>JBKJIV010000078.1:0-73304 GCA_046598365.1 Polaromonas sp.
GAGCCGCTGCGCTGCGGCGAAGGCGACTATGGCGGCAATGCTTACTTTGTCAGCGCGCGTGCCACCGCGGACGGCATTGAAGACCTGGCTTTTACCTGGAGCAATTGGCAAAAAGGCATTGAGCCCTGGCGCTTTAATGTGCCCACCAGCCAGGACCCGCGGCCAGACGCTCGCGCCCACACCATCCTGGATCGCACCTTGCTCCGCGCCGGTGAAACGGTGTCCATGAAACATATTCTGCGCACCGAAACCAGTCAGGGCTTTGGCCTGTCACAGGAGCCACCTGCCACGCTGGTGCTCACCCACGTAGGCAGCGGCCAGCAATACACCCAGCCCATCGTCTGGCGCAAGACTGCCACCGGTGGACAGAGCGCCGAGAACACTTTTTCAATTCCCCCCGCGGCCAAGCTGGGCGTTTACGAAGTGCAGCTCAGGGGCAAGGACGAGGGGAGCAACCGCAGCTTTCGCAGCGGGCAGTTTCGCGTGGAAGAGTTCCGCCTTCCCGTACTTGAAGGGCGCATCACCCCCGTCGACAAGAAGCCTCTGGTCAAGGTGAAGACGGTGCCCACCGATGTGCAAATCAACTATGTGGCAGGCGGCGGCGCGGTGAACCTGCCGGTGCGTGTATCAGCGCTTGTACGCGGCAAGTCGCTGGCCTACAGCGACTACGAAGAGTTTATTTTTTCTCCGCCACGGGTGCGCCGCGGCGAAACCACGGGCGGCGAGGAAGAGGCAACCGCTTCGCAGGACCAGCGCGTGATTGCCGACAAGCTGCCTCTGACCCTGGACCGCAATGGCGGCGGCAAAGTCACCATCAACGACGTGCCCACCAGCAACCAGCCCAAAGAACTGCTGCTTGAAGCCACCTACGCGGACCCGAACGGTGAAGTGCAAACCATACGCAGCGTATCCACGCTCTGGCCTGCCGCAGTGATCGCCGGCATCAAGACCGAGGGTTGGGTGTCCAGCAGCCAGAAAATCAAGTTTCAGGCACTGGCCCTTGGCCTGGACGGCAAACCTGCCGCGGGTGCAGCACTGGACGTGAAAGCCGTCGCGCGCATTGTGACCACCAGCCGCAAACGCATGGTGGGCGGCTTTTATACCTACGACAACAAGACCGACATCAAGGACCTCGGCAGTGTCTGCAGCGGCAAAAGCGATTCGCGCGGCCTGTTGCTGTGCGAAGCCAAGCTGGGTGAGCCCGGGGAGGTAGAACTGGTCGTCACCGCGAAAGATTCGGAGGGCCGCAGCATCCAGGCTGCCAGCTCGGTGTATGTGACCAAACAGGGCGAGCTGTGGTTTGGTGGCGAGAACCACGACCGCATGGATGTGTTGCCGGAGAAGAAAAGTTACCAGCCCGGCGAGACCGCCAAATTTCAGGTGCGCATGCCTTTCCGTTTTGCCACCGCGCTGGTGGCCGTTGAACGTGAAGGTATCGTGGAGACCCAGGTAGTGCAGCTCAACGGGCAGGACCCAACCATTCAACTGCAGATCAAGGACGGCTGGGGTCCGAATGTATATGTGAGTGTTTTGGCCCTGCGCGGGCGCTTGCGCGAAGTGCCGTGGTACAGCTTTTTCACCTGGGGCTACAAGGCGCCGCGTGAGTGGTGGACGTCGTTCTGGTACGAGGGCCGTGAGTATGAGGCGCCAACCGCCCTGGTGGATTTGAGCAAGCCGGCCTTCCGGCTGGGCGTGGCCGAAATACGTGTGGGCACCAAGGCGCACCAGCTTGATGTGACAGTCAAGGCCGACAAGGAAAGTTATCCGGTGCGCGGTCAAGCCAAAGTCACCATCACCGCCAAACTGCCCAACGGCCAGCCCGCCGCCAATGCAGAAGTTGCGTTGGCAGCCGTAGATCAGGCGCTGCTTGAACTGATGCCCAATGATTCATGGGGCTTGCTGGAGGCCATGCTGCAGCGCAGGGCGTGGGGCGTGGAGACCTCAACAGCGCAAATGGAAATCATTGGCCGCAGACACTACGGGCGCAAGGCGGTGCCAGCCGGTGGCGGCGGCGGGCGCAGCAACACGAGGGAGCTGCTCGATACGCTGCTGCTGTGGAACCCGAAAGTGCAACTCGACGCGCAGGGGCAAGCCGTGGTGATGGTGCCGCTGAATGATGCGCTGACAACGTTCAAGATCGTTGCGGTCGCCGACGCAGCTACCGGACTTTTTGGAACTGGCCAGACTTCTATCCGCGCCACGCAAGATCTGCAAATCATCAGCGGCCTGCCACCCCTGGTGCGCGAGGACGACGAGTACCGCGCGCAACTGACCCTGCGCAACACAACCAAGGCCGCGATGAAAGTCGAGGTCAGCCCACGCGCCACACTGCTGGACCTCAAACCCCAGATGGTCGACATACCCGCTGGGGAAGCGCGTGAGGTGGCCTGGATGGTCACCGCACCGGCACAGCTGGCGCTGACCCGTGCAGAAGCCATCCTCTGGGAAATCGAAGCCAAAGACACCATCAGCGGCGCGCGCGATGGCCTGAAGGCTAGGCAACGCATCATCCCTGCCGTGCCACTGACGGTGCAGCAAGCCACGCTAATACAGGTCGACGGCGCTTTCACACTGGACGTGAACCCGCCGGCAGACGCCCTGCCCGGCCGTGGTGGTTTGAAAATGTCGCTACAACCCAAACTCGCCGAGGGCATGGATGGCGTGCGTGACTGGTTTGCGCGCTACCCCTTCATTTGCCTCGAACAAAAAACCAGCAAATCGGTAGGTCTGCGTGACGGCAAGCTGTGGCAGACCGTGCTGGCACAACTGCCTACCTACCTGGACAGCGACGGCCTGGCCAATTACTTTCCGCCTCGTGACGGCGAGGCCGCCCGCGGCAGTGACGCACTCACCGCCTATCTGCTGGCCGCCACACACGAAGCCGCGAGCATCAACCCGGCCTTCGCGCTGCCCGACGAAGCACGCGCCCCGATGGAGCGCGGTTTGATTGCCTTTGTCGAAGGGCGCATACAGCGCGAGTTCTGGAGCCCGCGCAAAGACCTGGACGTGCGCAAGCTGGCCGCACTTGAAGCGCTGTCGCGTTACGGCAAGGCGCAGGGCCGCATGCTCGGCAGCATCACCATCGCGCCCAATCAGTGGCCAACACACGCGGTGATCGACTGGCTCAACATTCTCAAGCGCGTGGCCGACGTGCCGCAGCGCGATCAGCGTATGGCCGAGGCCAATCAGGTTCTGCGCTCGCGTCTGTCCTTCCAGGGCACCAAGCTGATCTTCAGCACCGAAAAGGACGACTACTGGTGGTGGCTCATGACCAACGGCGACGTCAACACCGCACGCCTGATGCTGGCAGTGATGGACGACCCGGCCTGGAAAGACGACATGGGCCGGCTGGCCAATGGTTTTATTGCACGCCAGCAAAAAGGCGCGTGGCACACCACCACGGCCAACCTCTGGGGTGGCCTGGCGCTTGACAAGTTCTCGGCCAAGTTTGAAGCCACACCGGTGGCGGGCGTGACCAAGGCCACGCTGGCTGCGGCCGCCGCCAGCGCAGCGAGTGTGGACTGGGGCAAGGTTGACCGCGTCAAGACCACCGACGCGGCCGGCGCGCCCAACCAGACGACCTTCTTCGGCGCGCCCGCATCACCAGGCAACCCGCGCAACAACAGCATGTTTTTGCCTTGGGGCACGGCGCCCAAGGACACGCTGACGGTGACGCATCAGGGGCCGGGCAAACCGTGGCTGACGCTGCAATCCATAGCGGCCATCCAGCTGAAGGCGCCATTCAACGCTGGCTACCAGATCAAGAAAACTATTCAACCCGTGGAGCAAGCCGTCAAAGGCATTTACACGCGCGGCGATGTGGTGCGCATCACGCTGGAAGTCAATGCCAGCGCCGACATGACCTGGGTCGTGATCAGCGACCCGATACCCGGCGGCGCAACCATTCTGGGCGGCGGCCTGGGCCGCGACTCTGAGATCGCCACCAGCGGCGAAAAGAAAACCGCTTCATCTGGTGGAGGCTGGCCTGCATTTGAAGAACGCAGCTTCGAGGCCTTCCGCAGTTATTACGAATACCTGCCCAAAGGCGTGGTGAAGATGGAATACACCGTGCGGCTGAACAACGTGGGCGACTTCGCGCTGCCACCTAGCCGTGTGGAAGCGATGTATGCGCCGGAGATGTTTGGTGAGATTCCGAATGCGCGGGTGAAAGTGGAGGCGGCGAAATAACGAACGATCTGCCGTCAGCTTGAATGAAATAGCCTTTTGTTTGAACTTAACTTATTGATTTATATTGATGTTCACTGTATTATTTAATTTATAGTTTTTACATTGAACAGCCATGCCGGATTTTCTGGAACTCACCGAAAACCAGTCGCGCCAGTACATAGACGCGCAGGCATTGATGCGGGCGCATGCCGAAGCTTTGGAAGATGCAGCGCAGGTGCGCGGCTCCATGATCTGGCGCGAATTGCGTGGCGTGCGCTACCTGATTCGAACCAGTGCTGCCAGCGCGCAAAAGACGATAGGCCCCGACAGCGCCGACACGCAGGCTATCTACGCGCGATTCATGGAGCGCAAGCAGGCGGCGACAGCGCGCGTCAAAGTGTTGGCGCTGCGGCTGGAAGAGCAACGCAAACTCAACCGACTTTATGGCGTGGGCCGCGCGCCCAATGTCATCGTTAAGGTTCTGGAAGCCTTGCGAAAAGCCGGTATAGGTGCCCAATTTTTAACCGTCGGCACCAACGCGATTTACGCCTACGAAAGCGCCTGCGGCGTGCGTGTAGGTAACGAGGCCATGGCCACGCGCGATATGGACCTGCTGTTCGACACACGCCAGCGCACAGCTTTCGTCAGCACACTTCAACGCCTGGACAGCTCGTTGCTTGCCGTTCTCCGCAAGGCAGATCCCAGCTTTCGTGTGTTGCGCGATCAGCGGCAGACGGCAGTGAACGATGACAGCTACGAGATCGACATCATCCGCCGCACCGCCAAAGACGGCAATCCTCACCCCCTTCGCATGAGCGCCAGCGAAGATGACCTGTGGGCCGTCCAGGTCAACTCTGGCGAAAAAATGGTGGCGGGCCGGAAGTTCCACCAACTGGTGGTTGCAGCTTCTGGCCACATGGCTCAGATGCAAACCCTGCATCCACTGGATTTCATCCGCGTCAAAACCGCTTTGGCGGCAGACCCGCGGCGTGACCCACTCAAGCGGCCCAAGGACAAACTGCAGGCAGAGGTAACCCAGGAGCTGTGGAACCGTTATTTGCAGCACCTTGAAGATGCCTGATATGCGCAGACACCATGCAATCCGTCAATATGCATTGGCCATCTTTTTGATGGCTGTTTGCACCCGTCCCTCTTGGGCGGTCGCCACATTTGATGAAGTCAAACGCGAATTCCGCTCATCTGACACCCTGATCCTTGATCGCAACGGAGAGCTTATCCAGCGCCTGCGCACTGACAACACCGTGAGACGCGGCCAGTGGGTTGCGCTGCCGGATGTCTCTCCCGCCTTACGCACGGCGCTGGTTCTCAGTGAAGACAAGCGCTTTTATGAACACAGCGGTGTGGACTGGCGCGCCGTCTCCAGCGCAGCTTGGGGCAACCTGTGGAACACCAAAACCCGCGGCGCTTCCACGCTGAGCATGCAGCTAGCCGGCCTGCTGGACGAGAACTGGCGGGCCAGCGCTGGCGGCCGCAGCATCACGCAAAAGATTGGCCAAACGGTGTCGGCGCAGGTGCTGGAGGCGCGCTGGCGCAAGGACCAGATTCTGGAGGCTTATCTCAACCTTGTGCCTTTTCGCGGCGAGATGGTGGGTATTGACGCTCTGAGCCGCACCTTGTTCGGCAAGGCCGCGCATGGCCTGGACGAACGCGAGGCAGCGGTGGCCGCCGCGCTGGTACGTGCGCCCAATGCCAAGGCGGCGCTCGTTACGCAGCGCGCCTGCGGCGTATTAAAAACGATGCAAGCCCCAGCGAAGGTGGACTGCGAAGGTCTGGACATGTTTGCAACGGCAGCGCTGCAACGCAAGTCCTTTGACGCTACGGAGGGGGTCGCACCGCATCTGGCGCGGCGCCTTCTATCCGTTCGTCCTGAACCCATTGGTTCAGCCCGAACCGTGGTGAAGTCAACCTTGCGTGCACCCCTGCAGCGCTTCGCACTGCAAACCTTGACGCAGCACCTGCGCGAGCTGCGCGGCCGCCATGTGGAAGACGGCGCGATTGTTGTGCTCGACAACGCCAGTGGCGAAGTGCTGGCCTGGGTCGGTTCTTCGGGCGTGCTGAGCGGCGCGGCCGAGGTAGACGGTGTGCTGGCGCTGCGACAGCCCGGCTCCACGCTCAAGCCGTTTTTGTATGCGCAGGCGATTGCCGAGCGGCGTATCACCGCTGCGTCGCTGCTGGACGACTCCTCTTCACAGATTTCAACGGCCGGCGGGCTTTATATTCCGCAAAACTACGATCGCCAGTTCAAGGGCCTGGTGTCCAGCAGAACCGCGCTGGGGGCCTCGCTTAACGTACCTGCGGTGCGCACGCTGGTCATGGTTTCGCCCGATGCTTTTCACAAGCAGCTCCTGGCCGTGGGCTTGCCCATGCGGGAAACCGGTGACTACTACGGCTACAGCCTGGCACTGGGCAGCAGCGAGGTGTCGCTGCTTTCGCTGACCAACGCCTACCGCACACTGGCCAACGGTGGGCGTTACAGCGTGTCATCGCTGGTCAGAAATCCCACGCCAGTCTTCAAGCCCGTCGTGGACCGCGGCGCCGCCTTCATCGTGACGGACATCATTTCAGATCCACAGGCGCGCGCGCGCACCTTCGGCACTGACAGCGTGCTGGCCACGCGCTTCTGGACCGCCGTGAAAACCGGCACCAGCAAAGACATGCGCGACAACTGGGCCCTCGGGTTTTCTCAGCGCTACACCGTGGGCGTCTGGGTTGGCAATGCCAGTGGCGCGCCCATGTGGGACGTCAGCGGCACCAGCGGCGCCGCGCCGGTGTGGGCCGCGCTGATGAATCACCTGCACAAAACCGAACCCAGCCGGCCGCCCCTGCCCCCACCCGGGGTGGTACACAGCCGCACAAGCTTTGGCACACAGGCCGGCCTGCCACTGGAAGCGCCGCGCAGCGAGTGGTTCATCAAAGGCACGGAGCAAGCCGTGTTTGCCATGGATTCAGGCGTTGAGACCGCTCGCGGATCAAGGGCACACGACCTGAAAGGTGCCGCAACAGGAAGCATCGCGCGCATCATCTCCCCGGCCAACGGCACCATCGTGGCATTGGATCCCGACATTCCACCCAACCGCCAGCGCCTGAGCTTGAGCGCAGAGGGAACCAACCTGCGCTGGCGCATGGACGGCAAGGAGTTTGCCCGCGGCGCATCTGCGCAGTGGCTGCCCTGGCCGGGCAAGCACACCGTGCAGCTGGTTGGCGAACGTGCAGAAGTTCTGGACGAGATCCGCATCGAGGTACGTGGCGCGGGCGTCAAAGTGGCTTTGAAACCCAATGCCGCCACAGCGGCTCGGGACGGCGTCCGATCCGCATCAAAATAATTTCAGGCTGCCGAGGGCGGAATTCACGCCAGCCAACCCGGGTCCCCGCTACCATCGTCTCCATAACAGGATCAATCAGGAGACATCTGTGGCCGTCATCACCAATATCGAAGATCTGCGCGTTCTGGCGCAAAAGCGCGTGCCGCGCATGTTTTACGACTATGCCGACTCCGGCTCCTGGACAGAAAGCACCTACCGCGCCAATTCGGACGATTTTCAAAAAATCAAGCTGCGACAGCGCGTGGCTGTGAACATGGAAAACCGCAGCACCGCCACAAAGATGGTGGGCGTGGACGTCAAGATGCCGGTGGCCATTGCGCCGGTGGGCCTGACGGGCATGCAGCATGCCGACGGAGAAATCAAGGCAGCAAGGGCCGCCGAGAAGTTCGGTATTCCCTTTATCCTCTCGACCATGAGCATCTGCTCGATCGAGGACATTGCGGCGCAAACGCAGACGCCCTTCTGGTTCCAGCTCTACATGATGCGCGACCGCGATGCGATGGCCGCCATGATTGAGCGGACCCGCAAGGCCGGCTGTAATGCGCTGGTGCTCACACTGGATTTGCAGGTGATTGGGCAGCGTCACAAAGACCTGAAAAACGGCCTGACCGCACCACCCAAGCCGACGATTGCGAACATCATCAATCTGATGACCAAACCGCGCTGGTGCCTGGGCATGGCAGGTACGCGCCGCCATACCTTTGGCAACCTGGTTGGCCACGTGAAAGGAGTCAGCGACATGCGCTCGCTGGCGGCATGGACCAATGAGCAGTTTGATCCCCGCCTGTCATGGGCCGATGTGGCCTGGGTCAAGGAACGCTGGGGCGGCAAGCTCATCCTCAAAGGCATTCAGGACGTGGAAGACGCCAAGCTTGCAGTGCAAAGCGGCGCCGATGCCATCGTGGTCAGCAACCATGGCGGACGCCAGCTTGACGGCGCGCAGTCCAGCATCGAGGCCCTGCCGGCCATCGTGGCTGCAGTGGGTTCGGACATTGAAGTGTGGATGGACGGGGGCATCCGCTCCGGCCAGGACGTGCTCAAGGCCTGGGCTCTGGGCGCCCGCGGAACACTGATCGGCCGGGCCATGGTGTACGGCCTGGGCGCCATGGGCGAAGCCGGCGTGACCAAGGCGCTGCAGATCATCCACAAAGAACTCGACATCACCATGGCCTTTTGCGGCCACACCAACATCGAGACGGTGGACAAGGGGATTTTGTTGCCGGGCACTTACCCCACCTGAAACCACGACGAGCCTTGCCGCACAATTCCAGCAGCTCTTTGCTGCGCAGGTCTTGGCGTGCGGCGCTATGCTTGCGGGGTGACCTCCGTGCCGACCTCCGCCTCTCCCGTCAAAATTCGCCGCGTGGCACACCTCGACATGGACGCTTTTTTTGCATCCATCGAGTTGCTGCGTTATCCGCAGCTCAAGGGTCTGCCAGTGGTCATAGGGGGCGGGCGCCGCAAGGTGGACGACGCTTTGCAGGAAGGCCAGCCCGAGCGGGCGCTGCGTTTTATTCCGGTGGCGGACTTCCCGCTACTCAAGGATTACGTGGGCCGCGGTGTCATCACCACGGCAACTTACGCCGCGCGCCAGTTTGGCGTGGGCTCTGCCATGGGCATGATGAAGGCCGCCAAACTTTGCCCGCAGGCGATTGTGCTGCCGGTAGATTTTGAAGAAGTGCGCAAATACTCGCGTCTGTTCAAAAGCACCATCACAGGGATCGCACCGCAAATGGAAGACCGCGGCGTCGATGAGGTTTACATCGAGTTCACCGACGTGCCGGGTGGCCAGCGTGAAGGCGGCCGTGTGCTGGCGCGGCTGATTCAAAAAGAAATTTTTGATGTCACCGGCCTGACCTGCTCGGTCGGCGTGGCGCCCAACAAGCTGCTGGCCAAGATGGCGAGCGAGTTCAACAAGCCCAAAGGCATTTCGGTGGTTTACGAGGCCGATCTGCAGGAAAAAATCTGGCCACTGCATGTTCGCAAAATCAACGGCATAGGTCCCAAGGCCGGTGAAAAACTGGCCGGGCTGAAGATTCAGACCATCGGCGAACTCGCCGCACAGGAGCGCGCCTTTCTCATCCGGCATTTCGGCAAGGCCACGGGCGCCTGGATGCATGAGGCCGCATGGGGCCGGGACGACAGGCCGGTTGTCACTGAGAGCGAGCCGGTGTCCATCAGCCGCGAGACCACCTTTGACCGCGACCTGCACGCGGTGCGCGACAAAGCCGAGCTGGGCGCCATCTTCACCCGCCTGTGCGACAAGCTGGCCGAAGACCTGGTGGCCAAAGGTTACGTGGCCAGAACCATTGGCATCAAGTTGCGATACGAGGATTTTCAGAGCGCGACACGGGACAACACCGCCGACACTTACACAGCCGACGGAAAAACCATACGCAAGCTGGCGGGCCTGTGCCTCAAGCGCGTGCCTTTGAGCAAAAAGCTGCGTTTACTCGGTGTGCGGGCGGGGACGCTGGCAAGGGCGGGGGAAGAGCCCGTCATTGAACAAAAACGTCAACCTGCCCAACAGGGTCGGGACACGTTTGCTACTGCAACAGCAGCATCTGACCAGCTCTTTTAGGCACCGCGCAGGTGCCAGTGCTACTTCAGGGTGGCGAGGTAAGCGATCAGGTCCGCCCGCTCCTGCGCGTCGTCCACCTGAAAACCCATGCGCTGACCCACCACCAGGTCTTCCGGATCCTGCAACCAGGCATTGAGGGTTTGCGGCGTCCAGCGCAAGCGGGACTGGGCCATCTCGTCTGAGTATTTATATCCCTTGAGACTGCCAACGCGACGGCCCATGACACCGCGATGCGCCGGGCCAAGCTTGTTGCTGTCGACCGCATGGCAAGCCGTGCAGCGCGCGGCATATAGAGCCTGCCCTTTCAGCACATCGCCGGCAGGTGGCGTTTGCCACTCACGAGCACCGGTGTTGCTTTGCGCCAGCACGGGCCCCGCAAGCGCCAAAGTAACAAGGCCTTGAATCGTCACGCTCAATAAATGCTGGGGCACCTTAAACAACATAGGACTCCCTGCTGGAGGACGATGAAACAGGATGGACAGATGTAACTGAAATCGCTGGAATACGGTATTGAACATTAGGCAAAGGCATGGCGTCTCCTCAGGTAAGGCCGGTTGAAGGCTTTGGATAGTGCTGGTTTTACGCAGCAAGCCCGCCTTTGGATTCGCCCAAAACCAACGAAACCGCCAGTTATTTAAAAAGTTGAATCCAGTGGCACCGGAATTTGCGTATTCTGAGCGTGAACACTTTTTTACATTCCACACCCCGCCACCACTTGAAGGATCTTCAATCATGAAATTTGCACCTTCCCTGATCGCAACCTGCACGGCCCTGGTATGCGCCGGTGCCAGCCTCCCTGCCTTTGCCGAGACCGGCAAATTGCTGCTCACCGGTGGCGTGAGCAGCATCGACGGCGCCGCCGGCGGCGGTTTGACGCCGTGGGCCGTCATCGGCAGCAACGCCACCGAAGGTGAAATTGGCGGCTCTGCCTTTGTGACCACCGCCGGCACCAAAGACTACGGTCTGAACATCGTGGGCGCCGCCATCGGCATCCACGACCGTTTTGAAATCTCGGTAGCCCAACAGGACTTCAACACGCGCGCCACGGGCACAGCCCTCGGACTGCCCGGCCTGCACCTGAAGCAGTCGATCGTCGGCTTCAAGGCCCGGGTCGCGGGAGATGCCATCCTGGACAGCGACTCCCTGATGCCTCAAATTGCAGTCGGTCTGCAATACAAGACACTGGGCTCCACCGGTCTGGATGGCACTTTACGTGCGCTGGGTGCCAAGCGTGAAGGCGTGGACCTGTATGTCAGTGCAACCAAACTCTTTTTGGGACAAAGCCTTCTGGTCAACGGCACACTGCGCGCTACCAAAGCCAACCAGAACGGACTGCTCGGCTACGGTGCCACGCTGGGTGGCGGAAGCAACAACAGCTACAGCCTGCAGCCCGAATTTTCGGTGGCCTACCTGATCAACAAAAACATCGCAGTGGGCGCCGAATATCGCTTCATGCGCAACAAGTTAGAGACTGCTGGCCGCGCCGCAGGCCTGGGCAACGGATTGCGCTCGGAAGACTGGAAAGACATCTTTATCGCTTGGGCACCCAACAAAAATCTCTCAGTTACCTTGGCTTATGTAGATTTGGGCGTGATTGTTCCGGCTACCACAGCAAGCCGAAAGCAAAAAGGCTACTACCTGTCAGCCCAGGTCGCTTTCTGACCCCCCTCACAAAACATCATTGAAGGAATCGACATGAAAAAAACCCTTATTTCTCTCGTACTGGCAGGTTCTGGTCTGCTGATGTCTGGCGCTTCTTTTGCGCAAATGGCGCCAAAGGATGACCAGCTTTACAAAGCCTTTGGCGAAAAAGCCGGACTCGTCACCCTGATGGACGACTTCATGGTCCGCCTGCTGGCAGACCCCCGCACCGGCCCCCACTTCAAGCCTTCCAATCAGGAACGGGTCAAGGAACAACTGGTCGACCAGTTGTGCTCGCTGGCTGGCGGCCCTTGTGTTTATAAGGGCGCTGACATGAAAAGCGCGCATGCCAATCTGGACATTAAAAAGTCAGATTTCAACGCGCTGGTTGAAGTGCTGCAGCAAAGCATGGACGCCAAGGGTATTCCCTTCCGTACCCAAAACCAGATGCTGGCGCTGCTGGCCCCTATGCACCGCGACACCATTACGGTACGCTGAGCCATCGCCCTACTCCACACTTGGACCTCCCATGAAAAAAACGTTGCTTTCCCTGGCCCTTGGAGCCATATCCAGCTTTGCCCTCGCGGGCAATCTGCAGGTTCTGGTGCTCGACAAAGACGGCAAACCTGTACCAGATGCGGTGGTAGTGGTCGTGCCTGCGAACAAAGGCGCGCCCAAGGCCGCTCTTCCCATGCAGGTCACCATCAAGCAGGAAAAAATGCGTTTTATTCCGGCAGTCAGTGTGGTCGGGGTGGGTGCCAAAGCTTCTTTCGTCAACGACGATCCCTGGGAGCATCATGTGCGCGCCTCGGCTGCCGGGCTGGCGCAATTCAACACGTCGAGCAGTGGAGGTTTTGAGCTGCGGATCGATGGCAAACCCGAAGGCAAGCCAGGCAAGTCGGCAGATGGCGTGTTTGAAAAGGCGGGTGCGGTGCTGCTGGGTTGCCACGTTCATGGCTCCATGCGCGGCCATGTGTATGTGAGCGACTCGCCCTGGGCCATATTGACCGGCGCCGACGGAATAGCCAACCTGGAGCAGATTCCGGACGGCGCTGCGCAGATCAAAGTCTGGCATGCCGACCAACTGCTCGATATCACGCCGCAGCAGACATCCGTCAGCGCGACGCCCGGCAAGGTCACCATGCAACTGAGCGTGGTGCCTCGCCGCCGCAGGGTCTGATGCGTTTTTAACGCGCAGGCTGCCGTTCTTTCATGCCGGCAGGTGGTTGTTGCAATGGCATAACTCCCTATACTCAGCCGCATGAACCAGCCAGCCGGCACAGACACTGAGTCAGGCAGAGAAAGCCTCCAGGCATTGCTGCATGCGGCGGCTCAGGGTGACCACGCGTGTTTTGCCCGGATCTACGAGCGCACCCACCTGCATCTGTTTGGCTTTGCCGTTCGTATATTGGGGCAAGGACAAGCGGCCGAAGATGTGCTGCAAGAGGCTTATGTGAGCATCTGGAAAAATGCCCCGCACTACCGCAGTGAGGTCAACGGGCAAACCATTCAACCCATGACATGGCTGATAGCCATTGTCCGCAACAAGGCGCTGGACGCCTACCGTGCGCGTGCGCGCCGCAAGGAAAGCGAACTGCCCGAGTCCGGCGATGTGGATCAAGACGAGGTGCTGACCACCACGCAAGCACTACCCAGTGCCATGCAGCTGCTGGAGCAGGCGACCCAGTCCCTGAAGATAGAGACGTGCATGAACGGGCTGGACGGCAGTCACCGCCAAAGTCTGGCACTGGCTTATTACCAGGGTCTGTCGCACACCGAAGTTGCCGCGCAAATGGGCGCGCCACTGGGATCGGTCAAGGCCTGGATACGGCGTGGGTTGGAAAAACTCAAAACCTGTCTGGCCGCGCAGGGCGTGGTGGCGTCATGAGATACACCCACCCCAACGTACTGGAACACCTGGCATCCAGCTATGTGCTGGGTACCCTGACCGGCGGCGCGCGCCGCCGCTTTGAGCGCCTGCAGCGCGACCGCGCCGATGTACGGGACGTCGTCATTCAATGGGAAACACGCCTGGGACAACTGGCGGTGTCCGTTCCGCAGCAACAACCTTCGGCCCGCTTGTGGCACGCCATCGCAGCACGTACCCGCCCTGCGGCCGCCGTGTCTGCAGGTGCTGGCTGGCTCGGCTGGTTCAGACCCGCGGGCTTCGGCTTTGGTGGGCTGGCCACTGGCGTTCTCGCCGCCAGCCTGCTGTTTGTCATGGCCCCGGGCCTGTTCACCTCCAGTGACCGGCTCGCCATGCTTTCCGGTGAAAAGCTGCCCCAAAGTTATGTGGGCCTGCTCACCGATACACAAGGCAATGGCAAGCTGCTGGTCAGCTCGCTGCGCCATGGCAAAACCATGACCATCAAGGTCATCGGCCCCATCACACCGCCCGCCAGCGGCAAACTGATGCTGTGGGCCGTGCCCGCAAACGGGCCGGCGTTTTCGTTGGGCACGGTACCCACGAGCGGATCGGCTGTTTCCATGCTGCCCGACACGTCAGAAAAACTGCTGTCCAAAGTCAGCAAGCTGGTGGTCACGCTGGAAACTGACGCAAACGCAGCCAAGCCCGGCGAGACCGTTGTTTTCAGCGGCAACTGCGCCAAGTTGTGGTGATTCGAAACATCTGCGAGTTCTGATCTGAGCGCCACGAAGGCGATGGAGAATCCAAGCTGACAAACCGCATTTTTGGCGCGGCACTCCTCGCAGGTCAGGTTCAACTTTCGTAGCGCCTTCACCAACATCAATGGTAATCTCTGCATCGAAGGCGCGGCCTCGATCACATCAGCGAATTCAACAAGGAGAAAACCAGCGTGAACTCAAGCCTGAAATTATTCCTCGCCGTCTCAGCCATCATTGTCACCCTCAGCGGGTGTGCAACGTCGCCTGCTTCTGAAATCGCGCCCACCCAGCTGACCCTTGCCTGCCCTGTCTCCCGGGTCAATGTTCCTGCCGCGGACTATATCGGTCCCTATGCGGGCGTTGAAAACGTCATTCCCTTGCAACTGATGGCTCAGGATATTTATTGCTCCGACTCTGTGAAGGCCATGAAATTCCCCCGGGGCTTCGTCGCTATCTACGGCAGCTCCCGTATCAGGGAGAAAAATGCGTCCTGCGATGCGCGAGGCGAAAACTGCAACGACGCCATCAGGGCCGCAAGCGACACCATCTACGCGGACATCAGAAACTTCGCCTACGCGTGGACGGCGCGCTATGGCAAGCAGTACCCGATCATGACTGGCGCGGGCCCAGGCCTCATGGAGGCCGCAAACAAGGGCGCGAAGGAAGCGGGCGGTCCGAGCGTGGGGTACACAACGTATTACGACCGTTCGACCAGCAATGACGCCCTGAAGCCTTATGGTGGCGATCCCAAATTGGCGTTGAATCCTCATGTCACGAACGGGCTGATTTTTTCCAGTGTCTCCATTCGGGAGCTGGCCATGATCAAACATTCTGCGGCCATCGTGATCGCCCCGGGCGGAACTGGCACCGAGTGGGAAATGTTTCAAATCATCGAGATCATCAAAAGCAGGCAGCTGACCAAGGTTCCGGTGTATCTTGTGGGCAATCGCCAAATCCACTGGCAGAGCCTGGAAGCACGTCTGAATGACATGGTTCTGCGCAAAACCATCAACAAGGACGAAGTGGCCTTCCTGAGATTTGTGGAAAGCAGCGAAGAGCTGGTTAAACAACTCAGCGCGGATATGAAACTCAACTGATTCAACACAGGCGTATGTGATGGGACTGGCCCGGGGTTTACTTGATCGGATTGTGCTGATTGGCGGCGTGCTTTGCGGCGGCATGACACCGAGCTTCATGGCGCAATACCGCCAGCGCGTGGGTGGACAGCTCAGTCAAGTCGTGCAGGACCTCGCGCCGTTTCAACAGATTGCCAACCTGCGACACAAGGGCAGCCTGGATGCTCTAGTTGCGCACCATCTCAATAGCAGCGACGCTACTTTTCAGGCTGAAGGCGCGGCCATCCAGGCCATGATGGACGCAGCGCTGCGGCTCAAGGAGGCTTTTGAGGGGTTGAATGGCAGCCTGACCCAGCAAATCGGGTACTTGCTCCAGCATGCCGACCCCGCGGTGCTTCGGGCGACCTGGTCTATCTATCAACCCTCTTTTTTGCTCACGGTCGACGGGCTGATCTTTGCCATTTCTTTCGGACTCATCATCTGGCTGGCGTTTCTGGGGCTGTGGATGTTGGGGTCTGCCCTTGCTTCACGCGGTCGCGCTGGGGGGCATTCCCGAAGCCGCCGCGCTCTTTAATCTTCAAGCTCGCAAATAAATATCCGCGAATTGCATCCGTTTTCGTCGTCACCGCGTTTATCTAAGGTGCTGACTTGCAGCGCATCTACGTTACCCATTATTCAAGGAGCCCCCATGAACACTTTTTCCATCCGCAACCTCGTCGCCCTGCCCATCCTGGGTCTGGCTATGGCCGGCGCCGTGCTTGCCGCCGATTTTCAGTCGACGCCAATGGAGAACGCGCGCATAGATGATTTCGCCGCCGGTCAAAAGGCGCTCGCAGCCAAAAACTGGTCTGAGGCCGCCAGCAGCTTCAGCAAGGTAGTTGCCAAAAATCCGAAAAACGCCGACGCCTATAACTACCTTGGTTATTCCAACCGCTGGCTGGGTAAATATGACGAAGCCTTTGCGGCATATAACAAAGCCCTGACGCTGGACCCTAAACACAAAGGCGCGCTGGAATACTCAGGCATCGCTTACCTGAAAACCGGCCAGAAAGCACAAGCCGAAGCCCAACTGGCCAAACTGCAGGCGATCTGCGCCACATGTGAGGAAACCACAGACCTTGCAAAAGCCGTCGCAGACTTCAAACCAGCGGCCAAGTAACCCAACAAGCCCAACTGCTCCGTCACTGGTCCGACAAGACCCCACTGGGAGGTGTTGACAACACCTTTCACGAAACTTACAGTGAAGCTTCTGCACGGAGGCTCTGTATGTCGGACCCTTTCTCACCCCAGCCGCGCCACATCTCACTGGCGCAATTCGAGCGCTTGAAAAACTGGCGCGTTGCTCACCACGCGGCTCAACCGGCGGAATGCTATGTGTGGGAAGCGGTGTTGACGCTCTGGATGATGGGCTGGGTGGGTTGGTTGCCAGCTTTTGCGTTTGATGCGCCTTGGGCCTATCCGCTGTGCCTTCTGGGCATGTGGATGCCCCTGCTCTACGTGCGCATGCGGGCACGTGCCCACGCGACAAAGCGTCTCAGGTGCGACTGGCTGGATCTGGTGACCTGACTTACATTGGCAGGCATGAACCCACTCACCTGCTTTAGCCTCTCCACAACCGATCACATCGCCCATCTGGTGCTCAACCGCCCCGAGGCGATGAACACCATGCACCCAGGCTTCTGGCGCGAGCTGGATGAAGTGCTGACGCAGATTCACAAGGCGGGCGAAGCGCGCGTGCTGGTGATCTCCAGCACCGGCAAACATTTCAGTGCCGGCATGGCACTGGAGACCTTTGGCGGCGCCATTGCCATGGACGACCAAAGCCCGGAAGGCCGCGCTGCGATCTTTGACATGCTCACCAGCATGCAGGCCACTTTCACCAAGCTGGAGACACTTCGCATCCCGGTGATTGCGGCGATACAAGGCGGCTGTATTGGCGGCGCGGTCGACATGGTGACCGCCTGCTGCCTGCGTTATGCCACCGCCGACGCGTTTTTCTGCATCCAGGAAATCAACATCGGCATGGTCGCCGATGTGGGCACCTTGCAGCGCCTGCCCAAGCTGGTGCCGCTGGCCGTGGTAAAAGAGCTGGCCTATACTGGGCGTCGCCTGCCGGCGCAGAAAGCGCTGGGCTACGGACTGGTCAACGAGGTGTTTGATTCGGCTGACGCCATGCTGGCCGGCGCACTGCAGTGCGCCAAAGAAATCGCCAGCAAACCACCCGTCGCGATCTGGGGCACCAAGCAGGCTATCCACTACACCCGTGATCATTCGGTGGACGATGCACTCAAACAAATGGGTTGGCTGCAAGGCGCGATCTGGAGCAACCAGCATGTGCGCGAGGCGGTGACGGCAATGAAGGAGAAGCGCGCCGGAGAGTTCCCGGGCCTGTCACCGCTCAAACAGTTCAATGAAATCGGGCTCTAACCCTTTCAAACCGGCACAAGAAGCTACTTATTTGATAGCAAAAGTGGATGGCAGCGAGGGCATAGACGAGATGAATTCGCTCACCGCGCGGGCGGCTTCCGCGGGCGCCACCTGCAGCAGAAAATGCGGTGCGTCCAATACCAGCATGGTTGTTCCTGGTTTCACCGCCAGCACATGCTGACCGGCGCTGCAGGGAACTAAATCATCGTGCGCAGCGCGTAGATAGAGCGTCGGAACAACGACATTTGCCAGTTGACGGGAGACGTCTGCCGAAAGCACGGCACGCAGGCGGGCACGCAAGACCTGAGGCGCGACTTGCCCGAGCGCTCGCGACAAAGCCTGGCGCCAGGCCGCGGTATAAAACCGCCCGAGCAGCAGCCGGGCTAAAAGTCCCACGGGCATGACCGCCATCGGCAACAGGCCAATCCAAGGCCTGACCACGCCCATCAAGGGGCGCGGATTGCGGGCAAAGGTGCAACACAGCACTAGACCCAGGAGTTGCGGCGGACGACTTGCCGCCAAGGCAATAGCAATAGGGCCAGAGAATGACTCGCCAAGAAGCACATAAGGTTCGTCCACGGGCAGCGCAGCTCTCGCCACCGCTTCAAGCCCCGCATAGTCCAGCGCCTCGGTCGTAGGATAGCGAAGCACCTTGACCTTGATCCCGTCCGACATGGCGGCTGCAAAAGCATCCAGCAGCTCGCCTGTGCCATCCATGCCCGGTAAAAGGACCAAGGTGACCATGGCGAACGAACGTGTCTACTGCCGCGCCGTCCGCACATTCGCCGGCAATGCCTGCGGATGGCTGGTGCGAAACGGGTTGATGTCCAGCCCGCCGCGCCGGGTGTAGCGGGCATACACCGACAGCTTGAGCGGCCGGCAGCGCGTCCACACGTCCATGAAGATGCGCTCGACACACTGCTCGTGAAACTCGTGGTGGTTGCGAAAGCTCACCAGGTATTGCAGCAGGCCCTCCTGATCTATAGGTGCGCCTTCGTAGCGGATTTGCACGCTCCCCCAGTCGGGCTGGCCGGTCACCAGGCAATTGCTTTTGAGCAGGTTGGAGACCAGGGTTTCGCTGACAAGTGGTTCTTCATGATCAGCAAACAGAAGTTCCGGCGCGGGAGTGTAGTGCAGGCACTCGACGTCGAGGCGGTCGAGATTGAGGCCATCGAGCTCATGCACCGGCTCCTGGTCAAACAGCTCGGGGCCCAAGGTCTTGACGCCCACGCCAGCGCCCACCGCTGTATTGAGGTCGGCGCGAATGCGCTCGCGCACCTCGCGTGCATCGGCGAACCGGGTGTTGTTGAAACTGTTGAGATAGAGCTTGAAAGACTTGCTCTCGACGATGTTGGGCGACTCGCAAGGTACGGTGATGTGCGCCAGCGCCACTTGCGGCTTGCCGCGCAGGTTAAGCCAGCTCAGCTCGAAGACCGTCCACATGTCGGCGCCCATGAAAGGCAGCGAGCCAGTCAAACCGAGCTCTTCGCGTTTGGCGGCGCGCGGAATCGGGAACAGCAGCGAAGCATCGTACTGGTCAACGTAAGCCGAGGCTTTGCCGAGCTGGGATTCTTCCGGACTGTTGATGGCCCCCACGCTTGCGGCTGGCGCCGCTGCGCTGCCCCCCGAGGGGGCGTTCGCGCCTTGGGGCGGCCCGTCGGCGCTCATGCCGCGGCTCCTGCAGTCTTGAGGTGAGGAATCAGCGGCTCCAGCAAACGCTGGACCACACCGGGCGGCAAGTCGTGCCCCATGCCTTCAATGCCGATCAAGGTAGAACCAGGTATGCGCCGCGCAGTGTCTTCGCCGCAGGCAAAAGGCACTAGCGGATCCGCCTTGCCGTGCAACACCAGCGTCGGCAGGCGCAGGGCCTTGAGCTCGGCAGCGCGGCGGCTGTCAGCAACAATCGCCACCATCTGCCGCACGGTCCCCGCCGGGTGAAAGCCGCGTTTCATGCCAATCGAAATCCGTTCGCGCAGCACCGCTTCATCCACCGGAAAACCCGGGCTGCCAATGGTCTTGAACAGCTTGACGTAATGCGCCAGCACCGAGGCCGGGTCTTTGCCATTGGGCCGGCCCATCAGGACACGCATCACATGGGGCTTGGCCTGCGGCAGGCCGCGCGCGCCGCTGGAGCTCATGATGCTGGTCAGGCTGAGCACCCGCTTGGGCGCGGCCAGCGCAATTCGCTGCGCAATCATGCCGCCCATGCTGACACCCACCACATGGGCCTGGCTCACGCCCAACCCATCCAGCACGGCCAACGCATCAGCCGCCATGTCATGCAGTGAATACGGCGCTTTCACGCTCAGACCCAGTTTGTATTTGATGCTTTCCCACACGATGTTGGGATGGCCCAGATGATCAAACTTGTCGGACAGACCGATGTCCCGGTTGTCCAGCCGGATGACACGAAAGCCGGCATTCACGAGGGCCTGCACCATATCGGGCGGCCAGGCTACCAGCTGCATGCCCAAGCCCATGATCAGCAACACAGCCGGGCCCGCGCCTCCCGTGTCTTCCACCTCGATGTCAATCCCGTTTGCTCTCATTTTCATAGCCAACTACTCCCGATCTTCAGAGGCAAAGCCCTGATTTCGTCACACACGTCAACTGAACACATTTTCACGCAGCCATTTGGTGGCAATCCATTTCTCGCCGGCCAGCACCGGCAGGCCACCATGCAGTGAGTGACTGCATGGGTGCGGCTGGCTGTAGCTGAAAAACACCGCATGCCCACGCCGGGGCACCACCTGCAAGCGCACATCGGGAAATACGGTCGCGCCGCCCTGCTCCGGCTCCTGCAGGTACATGATGACAGTAGCCACGCGCTGACCGCCACGCTCCAGAATCGCTGGTGTGCCAGGCTCTGCCGGGTCAAAATAATCGTAGTGCGGCTTGTACTCAGCGCCGGGCCGGTAGCGCAGCACCTGCAAACCCTCGCCGTTTTCGACCGGCCAGTCCAGCAGCTTTGCAATGCGCTCCTCGATTCGCTGGGCCAGGGCGTTTTCACCGCGGGTAAAAAACATGCCGTCACTGGTCCGGTCTTTGTGGATCTCTTCACCACCGGTTTCGATGGAGACCGTCAGGGACCGCTGCATGCGCGGCTTCGCAGCTTCAATCAGTGCCAGGCATTCCTCATCGCTGAGCAGGTTTTCAAACACGATGATGTCCGGCGCGCGCATGACCGTGGTCAGCTCTACCCACCTGTCGCCGCCATCCAGCCGCACACTTGAGGAAGCTAATTCGGGCCAGGGTACAGACACTGGACGAGGTAACGATGAGGTGAGGGCCTCCATCGCCACCTGGTGCTCCCAACCGGCGTAAAGCATGGCTTGCAGTACCGTGTCATGGCTGCGCCCCTGCGACTTTTCCGAAGCGATCCAATCAAGAAGATCGCGCGTGATGACCTGGCTACTGGTGCGATGGGAAGTGGGCGTGGGCATGGGCTTTTCTCGCAGGGGGATTGACGTCAGGCCTGCAGCTTACGCCGGAACACAAGCCGGTCCGCCGCGGACACCGCCGGTTCAAAACGGTAGCCCTCCGCGTCGAAGCTCTGGAGTTTTTTAACGCTGCCTATCCGGTGCTCGATGGCGTAGCGAAGCATGAGGCCGCGCGCGCGTTTGGCATTGAAACTGATGATTTTGTACTTGCCGTTTTTGAACTCTTCAAACACACAGCTCACCACGCGGGGCTTCAAGGTCTTGCGGTCAACAGCCTTGAAATACTCCTCACTCGCCAGATTCACAATGACGGGTGAGGTGTCTGCGGCAGCCCGCTCATTGAGGTAGCTGGAAATTTGCGCATTCCAGAACTGATACAGGTTTTTTCCCTCAGGGGTGACCAGCGCAGTCCCCATCTCCAGCCGGTAGGCTTGCATCCAGTCGAGAGGGCGCAGCACGCCATAAAGCCCGCTGAGGATGCACACATGCTGCTGGGCCCAGGCCAGTTGCTTTTCACTCAGGGTTTTGGCCTGCAGCCCGCCGTAAACGTCGCCATCAAAAGCCAGCACCGCCTGTTTGGAGTTTTTGGCGGTGAATGTAGGGGACCAGGCTTGGTAACGCGCGACATTGAGGCCAGACAGCGCGTCCGACAGTTTCATCAGGCTGCTGATCTGGGACGGTGTTTTGGTTTTGAGAACGTCGATCAGGCGGGCCGACTGGCGCTTGAACAGTGGCTGGGTGTGCGCCGCGGTGTGGGGCGGCGTATCGTAGTCCAGCGCTTTGGCGGGCGAAATAAGAAACAGCATGGCTTAGAGTTATGGATTCACTGAAAGCCTGACTTTACGTCATGGGGCAGAGCCCCGTCCCTGCTCAGCGCAGGTCGCTGGCCAGCGAAGCAAGGGCTTCAGCGGGAATGTTCATATGCGCAGGGTAGTGGGTATGGTCGCAGCCCAGCTTGACATTGGCGCCAGCCTTGACGGCTGCGCACATGGCAGCATCGAGTTCAAAGCGCACAAAATGCACGGCCGAAGTTTTCTCGGCGTTCTCGCGGTCCATGTCTTCGTCGGCGATGGCATAAACCCGGGCGTGGCCTTCGACCTCCACAAACATGCGGTCTTCCACACCGATGAGACGCGCCAGCTCGCGCTTGCGCTCATTCACGTCGGGGTACTCGATCAGCATGGTCGCCTTCCAGTTGCTGCCCTCCGGCATCAGGGGGGCGTAAGCCTCGATTTCCTGAACAATCGCTTCTTCCTCGAAGATTTTCTCCAGGCGCAGCATCTCCTGAATTTGATAGCGAATGCTGGTCTCGCTTTCAAACTGCACGTTGATGTGCTCGCCCAGATGCACGCTGCGCAACTGGCGGTGCGCCATGATCTGCGCCTTGTTTTCCTTGCGGTACTTGCTGTAGGCCTCCAGTGTCATGAGGCTCTCGCGCGTGATTTTTCCGGTGGTTTGCATATCGAACTCCAAAGGGTGTCATTCCGGGCTTGACCCGGAATCCATGCCTCGCACGCCGAGGTACTCCACATGGATTGCGGGTCAAGTTCGCAATGGCAAAGTCAAAAAATTACTTCAGGCCGTAGGCCGTGCGTATCAGTGTCAGGGGGTGTTTTTGCGGCGGCGCGCCCAGGTTGTTAACTTCAAAACCCTGGGCAATGTGGTGGCCACCGAGCGGGCAGTCACTGCTGATGACGTCGGGCAGGCCGCCGTCCTTGTGGTTGGCCATAGCCTTGAACAAGGGCTTGCCGATTTTCATGGCTTGCTGGTGGTAAGGCACCTTCACGCCAAAAGTGCCGGCATGGCCAGAGCAACGCTCATGCGTGTGCACACTGGTGCCCGGCACCATCTTGAGCATTTCCTCGGTTTTCTTGCCGATGTTCTGAACCCGCCCGTGGCAGGGAATCTGGTAGCTGATCTTGCCCAGCGGCACCGGAAACTCTGTCTTGAGCAACCCGTCGCGCTTGCGCGCCATCAGGTATTCAAACGGGTCCCACACGTGCTCCTTGACGAGCTGCACGTCGGCGTCGTCCGGATACATCAGCGGGATTTCCTGCTTGAACATCAAGGTGCAACTGGGCACCGCACTCAATATGGCAAAACCGTCCCTGGCGTACTTCACCAGCACCGGAATGTTCGCTTCCTTGCTGTGGTTGACAGAGTCCAGGTCACCCAGCTCCAGCTTGGGCATGCCGCAGCACTTTTCTTTTTCGACCAGCACATAAGGCACTTCATTGTGGTCCAGCACCTTGAGCAAGTCGTGGCCAATGCCAGGCTCGTTGTAGTTGATGTAGCAGGTGGAATAGATCACCACCTTGCCCGGCGTCTTGGCTCCGTCCTTGACGGGGTAAGGTGGCGACTCCGCAGCGCCTGAACGAAACTTCTTGGTGGCCAATTCAGGCAGCCAGGCGTTTTTATCGACGCCCAACACTTTTTCCATCACCGCTCTGGCCGGCTTGGTTTTGTTGACAGCGTTGGCGACCTGGACCACGATGGGAATGCCTGCAAACTGGCCATGCACATCGGTGGAAGCCAAAAACTTCTCACCTGCGCCCACGTCGCCCTTTTTGAACTTGATGGCTTTGGCGCGCAGCATGGTGTGCGGAAAATCAAGGTTGAACTCGTGCGGTGGGACGTAGGGGCATTTGGTCAGGTAGCACAGGTCGCACATGTAGCACTGGTCCACGACTTTCCAGTAGTCCTTCTTGTCCACGCCATCAACTTCGCCTGTCTTGCTTTCATCAACCAGATCAAACAAAGTGGGGAAGGAACCGCAAAGACTGACGCAGCGCCGGCAGCCATGGCAGATGTCGAAGATGCGCTCCATCTCGTGGCGGGTTGCTTCTTCGTTGTAGTAGTCCGGATTTTTCCAGTCGATTGCGTGGCGCGTCGGTGCCTGCAAATTGCCTTCTGTGGCCATGGTCTGCTTCTTTTTTTGTCGTGGGGTGGGTTTAGGAGAAGGTTCGCAGAACCCTCTCCTAAACCGCTACGCGGTAACGGCGTACCGGCGTAGCGGGGGGCGAGTTAATCGACCAGTTCTGCAAGCGCCTTGGTGTAGCGGTTCGCGTGTGAGCGTTCAGCCTTGGCCAGGGTTTCAAACCAGTCGGCCACTTCGTCGTGACCTTCGTCACGGGCCGTCTTGGCCATGCCGGGGTACATGTCGGTGTACTCGTGGGTCTCGCCAGCTACAGCAGAAGCCAGGTTGTCACGGGTAGCGCCGAAAGGCATGCCGGTGGCCGGATCGCCGCATTGCTCCAGCCACTCAAGGTGACCGTGTGCGTGACCGGTTTCGCCCTCAGCGGTAGAGCGGAACAACGCTGCAACGTCAGGCTGACCTTCAACGTCGGCCTTGTTTGCGAAATACAGATAGCGGCGGTTGGCCTGTGATTCACCGGCAAATGCGGCTTTCAGGTTTTCTTCCGTGCGGGAGCCTTTGAGAGCAGCCATGGAAATCTCCTTGAGGGTTGGTAAAAATTGTTTCTCGCCTTGAACATGATCGTCAAAGACCGAGTAACCATAGCCGCATTCAAGGCCTGCGTCTAATTGCTTGGTTCAATGCAGGCAATTGGATACAACTATGGGAACAATCTATTTGATAACCATTCTCAATACTCCGCCATTCCTGCTCCTAAAAGACGGCTTGCCGTCGCCAATAATTACGCTATAGTAAATTCGTTATGAATAGGTGAATGACACATCGAAATGAAAGCCGCCATGAACGCCCCACTCAACCCCCTTAACGCGCGATCTACCTTGTCGCTTTTGCCAGCGCCAGCACCCGTCCGGCAACTGCACCATTACGCCTACCGCGCAAAAGATGCCGAAGAAACCCGGCATTTTTACGAAGACATTCTTGGACTGCCGCTGTATCACATCATTCAGAGCGACTACGTGCCGAGCACCGGCGAATACTGTCCCTACACCCACTTCTTTTTCCGCTTGCAAGACGGCTCTTTCATCGCGTTTTTTGATCTGGGCAACGACGAAGCGGCCCTGCCCTCGCCCAACACGCCGCTGTGGGTCAACCACATTTCATTTCGGGTCGACACCGAGGTCGAGCTGAACGTGATGAAAGCGCGCCTGCAAGCCGAGGGCGTGGAAGTACTGGGCGTGACCGATCACCACATCTTCAAAAGCATTTATTTCTTTGATCCCAATGGCGTGCGACTGGAACTGACGGCGCAGTTGGCCGACGAATTTGAAATGCTGGAAGAAAGCAAAACCGCCCACGCCCGCCTGGCCGAATGGACGGCGCGCAAAGAGCAGTGGCGCAAGGACAAGGCGGCCGGCCGGGCCGCCACCGCGCTGAAGCCGCAGCAAAACGACAGGCCGGAAGTGACCGGAAAACCCGGCTAGAAAATGCGAGGAGCACTTTCAGCCATGTCCGAGACCACATCCGCCTACACCCCTACGGCGTTCACCAACAGCTACGAGTTCAGCCAGGGTGGCGGTTACGTCTTGCCTGAGTACCCCTTTGTCGCGCCTCCGGACTTGCGTGCAAAAGATGTTCGGCGCTACCCCATCGTCATCGCAGGAGGTGGCATCGCCGGGTTGACGCTGGCCTGCGCGTTAGCCCGCTACGGTGTACGAGCCTTGTTGCTGGATGAGGACAACACGGTGGGCGTCAAGGGGGCGTCTTCGCGCGGTATTTGTTATGCGCAGAAAACGCTGGAGATCTTCAAGCGGCTGGGTATTTATGAGCGTATCGCCAGCAAGGGCGTGCAGTGGAGCGTGGGCCGCACCTTCGCCGGCAATGACGAGGTCTATTCGTTTGACCTGCGCCAGCAAAACACCCATTCGATGGGTAAGGAGCCGCCATTCATCAACATCCAGCAGTTCTACATTGAAGGCTTTCTGGTCGAGCAGATTGCTGAACTGAACAGATCGAAACCGTGCATAGACATCCGCTGGAACAACCGGGTCACCGCGCTGACGCAGAACGCGGAATGCGCAACGCTGTCTGTCACCACACCTGCGGGCGACTACACACTGCAGGCTGATCATATGATTGACTGCACCGGTTCACGCAGCCCCTTGCGCGCCTGGTGCAACGCATCAGTGACCGCCAAAAAAGGCGACGACCGTTGGTGTATTGCCGACGTGCGCTTTAAGGAGCAACCACCGGTAGAGCGCCACACCTGGATTGAAGCGCCCTTTAACGAAAACCGCGCCGTCTGGCAGCACCTGATGGCCGATGGCGTCTGGCGCATTGACTATCAAATGGCGCCTGATTGCGACCCCAGGGAGGTCAGCCGTGAAGAAGTGGTACGAGCCCGGTTGAATGCCCAGTTCAAGCGCGAGTTGAGCCAAGACGAATGCGAGATTGTCTGGGTCGGGCCGTACGCTTATCGAAGCGAATGCCTGGACCAGCTAAGCCACGGCCACGTATTTTTCATGGGTGATTCAGCTCATGTCGTCAGCCCCTTCGGTGCGCGCGGCGGCAACTCCGGCGTGCAGGACGCCGACAACCTCGCCTGGAAACTGGCCGCCGTGTTGCAGGGCCGCGCCAACCCGACTTTGCTGGAAAGCTATCACGCTGAGCGCCACGAAGCGGCTCAGCAAAACGTGTTGGTCACCAACCGCACAGCTCGTTTCCTGCGGCCAGCCGACGGCGTGGAGCGCCTCTTTCGTAGCGCGGCCCTGAGCCTGGCGCGCAAGCACCTGTTTGCGCGGCAACTGGTCAACACTGGCCGCATGTCGGTGCCTAACCGCTACTCGCGCAGCCCGGTCTGTGAAAAAACGGGAGGCGTGGCTACCCAAAATGTCAGCTTTTTATGGGCTGACGGACAAGCAGGTGAACTGGTGGACCTGCTGCGCTGGGCCGATGGTCGCTTGCTGCTGCTGGTGTTTGGTGCCCTGCCGCTGCCCGCCGCCAACCGGTTGCAGACCCTCGCAGCGCAGGCCGACCTGCGCTGTGTGCAGGTGCTGGCACCGGGCGAGCGCCCCCGCGCGACTGAACATGTGGTTGACGTCCACGGTCATCTGCAGGCGACCTGTCATGTGTTCGGCCACGCCTGGGCTTTGTTGCGACCAGACAGCTATGTGGCCGCTACTGGCGAAAGTGTGGACGCTTCGCTGGTTCGCGCAGTGACCACGGCCATGGGCCTGCAAGGAGAACCCACATGAAAAGCACCCTCCACTTCCAGGACGCCGATGCGTTTTACGAACGCCTGCTCGACGCGCACCAGGGTCTGAGCCGGGAGCAGTCAGAGCAACTCAACGCCCGCTTGATATTGATTTTGGCTAACCAGGTGGGGGACACCCAGGTGCTGCGGGCCTGTATCGAGGCGGCAATGCCCGCGTCTCCCGGGTAAGGCCGCCTCAGTCGAATAAAATCGGGGCAACTGTCTCCACCCAGCGGCATCTCACCAGATGCCGTTTTTCATTGCACCCCATGACCGACTCTGCCAAACCCACGCCCGCCAACCCTGCTGCCGACGCCACTCCAGCGCGGGCCTCTGTCCCAACACCGGGGCTGGACAGCCTGGCCAAGTCTTTTGAGCCCGCCGCGATTGAAAGCCGTTGGAGCCCGCTGTGGGAGCAAAACGGCTTGTATGAGCCGACGCTGGACGCGGCAAAGCCGTCGTTTTCCATCCAGTTGCCGCCGCCCAATGTGACCGGGACTCTGCACATGGGCCACGCCTTCAACCAGACCATCATGGACTCGCTGACGCGTTACCACCGCATGCGAGGCCATAACACCTTGTGGGTACCCGGCACCGACCATGCCGGCATTGCGACGCAGATCGTGGTGGAGCGCAAGTTGCAGGGTGAAGGCAAAAGCCGTCACGACCTGGGCCGCGAAAAATTTGCAGAGAAGGTGTGGGAATGGAAAGAAGAGTCCGGCACCACCATCACCCGCCAGATGCGCCGCATGGGCGACTCGGTGGCCTGGAAGCACGAATACTTCACGATGGACCCCAAGATGTCCAAAGTGGTCACCTCGACCTTTGTGCAGTTGTATGAGCAAGGCCTGATTTATCGCGGAAAACGCCTGGTCAATTGGGACCCGATTCTCAAATCTGCCGTTTCGGACCTGGAAGTTGAGAGCGAAGAGGAAGACGGTTTTCTCTGGCACATCTCTTATCCGCTGGTTGACGGCTCGGGATCGCTCACGGTAGCCACCACACGTCCCGAAACCATGCTGGGCGACGTGGCCCTGATGGTGCATCCCGAAGATGAGCGTTACAAGCATCTCATTGGCAAGTTCGTCAAACTGCCGCTGTGCGACCGCGACATCCCGGTGATTGCCGACGACTATGTGGACAAGGCTTTCGGCACCGGCGTCGTCAAGGTCACACCCGCGCATGACAGCAACGACTATGCGGTGGGGCAGCGCCATCAGTTGCCCATGATTGGTGTGCTGACGCTTGACGCCGCCATCAACGACAACGCACCCGAAAAATATCGGGGCATGGACCGCTTTGTGGCTCGCAAGGCCGTGGTGGCAGACCTCGAAGCGCTGGGCTTTCTGGTTGAAGTCAAAAAGCACAAGCTCATGGTGCCGCGCTGCGCCCGCACCGGCCAGGTGATAGAACCCATGCTCACCGACCAGTGGTTTGTGGCGATGACCAAGGTCAGTGACAAGGACCCCACGGGCAAATCGATTGCGCAAAAAGCCATTGATGCCGTTGACAGCGGCGCCGTCAAGTTTGTGCCCGAGCAGTGGGTCAACACCTACAACCAGTGGATGGGCAACATCCAGGACTGGTGCATCTCGCGCCAGCTCTGGTGGGGCCACCAGATACCGGCCTGGTACGACGAAGATGGCAAAGTTTATGTCGCCGAAAACGAGACGGCGGCTCAAGCCCAGGCACCTGGCAAAACGCTGCGCCGCGACGAAGACGTTCTTGACACCTGGTACTCCTCGGCTCTCGTACCCTTTTCGTCACTGGGTTGGCCCGAAAAAACCAAAGAGTTCGACCTTTTTCTGCCGTCCAGCGTGCTGGTCACGG
The DNA here is from genome assembly GCA_046598365.1 of Polaromonas sp. Taxonomy (GTDB): domain Bacteria; phylum Pseudomonadota; class Gammaproteobacteria; order Burkholderiales; family Burkholderiaceae_C; genus Polaromonas. The sequence continues at coordinate 29,257 of JBKJIV010000078.1, forward strand.
GCTACGACATCATCTTCTTCTGGGTCGCCCGGATGATCATGATGACGACGCATTTCACGGGTCAGGTGCCTTTTCACCATGTCTACATCCACGGCTTGGTGAAAGACGCGCAGGGCAAGAAAATGAGCAAGTCCGAAGGCAACGTGCTGGACCCGGTCGATCTGATCGACGGCATTGAGTTGGCACCGCTGCTGGACAAGCGCTCGCAAGGCCTGCGCAAGCCCGAGACCGCACCTGCCGTGCGCAAGAACACCGAGAAAGAATTTCCGGCAGGTATTCCGGCCTACGGTGCCGACGCGCTGCGTTTCACCTTTGCCTCGCTGGCCAGCCTGGGCCGCAGCATCAACTTCGACAGCAAACGTTGCGAGGGTTACCGCAATTTTTGCAACAAGCTCTGGAACGCCACACGGTTTACCTTGATGAACTGCGAAGGTCAGGACTGCGGGCTGGCTGAACACACCAAGGCGCAATGCGCGCCGGGCGAGGAATTCCACAATTACCTGACTTTCTCCCAGGCCGATCGCTGGATTGCATCAACCATGCAGCGCGTCGAAGCCGATGTTGCCAAAGGTTTTGCTGACTACCGCCTCGACAACGTGGCCGGCAGTATTTACCAGTTTGTATGGGATGAGTTCTGCGATTGGTATCTAGAGATCGCCAAGGTGCAGATTCAGAATGGGACCCCGGCCGAACAACGCGCCACACGTCGCACCTTGATTCGCACGCTGGAAGGCATTTTGCGCCTGGCGCACCCGCTGATCCCGTTCATCACCGAGGAGCTCTGGCAAAAAGTTTCTTTCGTCGCTGGCAACAAGAAAGTGGAGTTGATCGGCCAGGCTGCTTATCCCCAGAGCCAGCCGGAAAAGATAGATGAGATCGCCGAAGCGCATGTGACCAAGCTCAAGAAGCTGGTGGACGCCTCGCGGGTCCTGCGCGGTGAGATGAAGGTGTCGCCTGCAACCCGTCTGCCTCTGTATGTGGTGGGTGACAGCGCCTTCATGACGAGCGTTGCACCCGTTCTCAAAGCCCTGGCCAAACTCAGCGAGGTCAAGGTTTTCGATGACGAAGCCGCCTGGTCTGCAGCAGCACAGTTGGCACCGGTGGCCGTGGTCGGACAGGCCCGCATCTGCCTGCACATGGAGGTGGACATCGCCGCGGAAAAATTGCGCGTAGGCAAGGAAACCACCCGCGTTGAGGGCGAGTTGATCAAAGTCAAAGCCAAGCTGGCCAATGAAGCGTTTGTAGCCAAAGTGCCGCCGGCCGTGCTTGAACAAGAGCGCAAACGCCTGGCCGACTTCACCGCGACGCTGGAAAAACTGAAGGAGCAGCTGGCCAGGCTGGCCTAAGGCCGTACGGCACCAGCGAGAGCGGTAGCGCCGGGGGTGGAGGCCTGTGCCTACCGAACCATGAATTCGGGCTCAGACCATTGGGAGGGCGATCCGCCGCCCGCGCCGGGAAGGTCCATATCCATGGGGGCGCTGGCAATATAGTCCACGCCGCGTTGCTCCGCAGAAATGGCTTCATGCATGCGGTGTGCGACATACCAGCTCGAACGCAGGCGGGCTTCCCGCGTGTGCGAACCCAATCTGGGCGTGATAAACAGATTTTTCAATCCGTTGATCGGGGAGGCGTCACTTGTGAAATTGTCTTCGGCTCCATCCAGAATGCAGGCCTCGATGCGGCCATCGCACAGGGCGGCGGCCAAAGCCTTCTCCTCGAACAGCGCGCTGCGGCTGATACCCACCCACAGCTGCCCGCGTTTGCAGGCCGCCAGCAGCTTCTCGTTGACGAAGCCCCGAAAGCGGGTGGCGTACAACATCTGTACAGATACTGCATCTGACTCGCTGACCAGTTCGGTCAGGGTCACGGGCTGAATACGCAAACGCTCCCAGATGGGGGCTGTGTGGTGCACCGCCGGGTCATAGCCGATCAGCCGCACACCGAGACCCGTCAACATGCCCGCCAGGGTATGGGCTGTCGGGGCCAGGCCCAGGATGCCCACCGTGCTGCCGTGAAGCTCCCGGCCCATCTGAGCGGTGGGATGACGCCGTCCCATCAACGCCGAGACAACGCCGCGGCGGTACAGCAGCAACAAACTGCTCAGCAGGTATTCGGCGTTGGAGCGAACGTTGGCGCTGCTGGCGTGTATGACTTTGATCCCGCGCTCGTTGCAGGCTTCCAGGTCGGTGTTGTCGGTCCCCACATGCAGTCGGCCCACGGCCTTAAGCTTTGGCAGGAAATCAAGAAACTCGCGGGTTACAACCGTTTGCCTGGGAAAGACGATGCCACGCGTTTTATAGGCTGCTTTGCGCAAGACGGTCAGGTCATCTGCCAGCTCGGGCCGGTACTCCACGTTGTGCCGTGTTTCCAGCCAGGCCACGGCCTCCGGCACCAATGCATCAAGAAGTAAGATGTCCAATTGAAGTTCCCCTTTTCCGGGCCGCAGCAGGCGTTGTTTGTTATTCTCGTTGACTGGCGAGGCTGTATCAGCAACACAACACTCTATCTTCTTTCCAAACCTGTGTCGATGACAAAAATCACAACATTAAACAAAGCAGTTTTCCCGGTTGCGGGCTTGGGAACCCGGTTTTTGCCGGCCACCAAAGCCCAACCCAAGGAAATGCTGCCTGTGGTGGACAAGCCGCTGATCCAGTATGCCGTTGAGGAAGCCTACGCCGCCGGGATCCGACACATGATTTTCGTCACCGGACGCAATAAACGGGCCATCGAAGATCATTTCGACACCGCTTATGAACTTGAAGCGGAACTGGAAGCCGCTGGAAAACATGACTTGCTGACGCTGGTGCGGTCCGTCCAACCCGGGGACATGGATTTTTCCTACGTACGCCAGCCGCGGTCCCTGGGTCTGGGACACGCCGTTTTGTGCGCCGAACACCTTGTTGGCGACGAACCCTTTGCAGTGCTGTTGGCCGACGACTTGATGGTGGGAACGCCCCCCGTATTGGCGCAGATGGCGGCGCAGTTTGAAGAACTGCAGCAATCCATGCTGGCTGTGCAGGAAGTGCCGCTGGCTCACACCCGTCGCTACGGCATCGTTGCTGCCGAGCCGATCAGCGAGCAACTGATGAAGGTCACCCGAATGGTGGAAAAGCCCGCCCCCGAGGTAGCCCCCTCACGCATGGGCGTGGCCGGTCGCTACATACTGACGCCAAAAGTCTTCAAACACATTCGGCAGCAAACAACCGGCATAGGGGGGGAAATTCAGCTGACCGACGGCATTGCCGGGCTGATGACAGAAGAAAACGTTTACGCTTTTCTGTACAAAGGCAAACGTTATGACTGCGGCAGCAAAGAAGGTTTTCTGGAAGCTACCGTTGAATTGGCACTGCAACACCCCGAAGTGGGTGCGCATTTCAGGACTTATCTGGAGAACCTGCAGATCGGCTGGTCCGGCCGGGAACGCCGAAAGCAGGATTCCCTGCCCCTCAGCGGCTAACGAAATGCGCTGAGTTAGCGGCGCTTGAGGACATGGATGAAATCCCCGCCCTCCGTCTGCTGCTCCACCAGTTCATTGCCCGTCTGTTTCGCAAACGCCATGAAGTCGCGCGTAGAACCTGAATCGGTTGAAACCACCCGCAGCAGTTGCCCGCTTGTCATCTCTGCCAGTGCTTTTTTTGCCTTGAGAATAGGCAAGGGGCAATTCAGGCCACGTGTGTCGAGTTCTTTGTCAATGTGCATGCGCTAGTCCTTGGGTTGCCGCTATTTTAAGCAGTTCTTTGCTGGGTGCGCCCAGGCGCGAATGTTGTCCCCAGCCAAACGCAGAAAATCCCGAACCTGCAGGGCAGGCCGGGATCGTCAGGGAGCACAACGGTCACGCCGCCCTGATTGTTATTTCATGCCAAACTTTGCCTTGGCATCGTTTTGGCACGCATCCTTGGCATTGCCTGAAAGGGCGTCGCAGCGCTCTTTGGCTACCTTGTACTGTGCTTCTTTCTTGTCTTCGGCTGCGTCTTTTTTGACGTCTGCGACGTCCTTGGATTTGTCTTTGCTAGCATCTGCGGAGGCTTTAGTCACCTTCGCATCGGCCTTGGCTGCCGTTCGGGCGGCCTTGGCTTCCTTGATGCAGACATCTTTAGGGTTTCCTGTGAGGTCGTCGCACTTTTCCTTGGCGATGTCGTAAGTCGCTTCCGCATTGGCGTTACGCACTTTCAGATCATTGCGTGGGCTGGGCTTGTACTGCGCCTCCAACTCAGCCTTGGCCACCTTTTCAGCGCCTTTGGCCTCTGCCTTGCAGATATCCTTGGCATTGGCAGTCAACGCGGCACACTTGTCCCGACTGGCCTTGTATGCGGCCGACACGCCGTCTTTCTGGGTTTTGTACTCGTCTTTGGTCAGCGCCATGGCATTGCCCGCAAAAGCGCAAGACACGGCCAGCGTGAGCATGATTAATTTCGATTTCATGATGGTTCCTCTTGTTAATTTTTGATAAAGGCCTCGGCAGTCAAGCCCAAGCCTTAAACCCGTTCGAAAAAGTGGGTCGGGTTGCGCGCCTGGAAGGCGTCAAGCTGCTGCTCCGCCTCATCTTTTGCCAAGCCGTGCCGTTCCTGAATTCGGCCCAGCAATTGATCGCGCTTGCCCGCAATGATGTCCAGATCGTCGTCAGTGAGCTTTCCCCATTGCTCCTTGACCTGCCCTTTGAACTGAAGCCAATTCCCCTCTACACGATCCTGATTCATGGTTTTCTCCTGAGAAGTTGATAAATCCAGCCCGCGTTTTTCGCGGAGTGAAACTCACCATACTTTTCAGGCCTTGCCAGGTTCGTAGGCCCGGGGGTTTGATATGCGTAGGCTCCTGCTTACATATCCGTCCTGCTGCTACTCGCCTTCCAGGCGCATGCAGGACCGGAACATGATTGAGGCGGAGCGCTGAATCGTGGAGCGTGCCGGTCTACTTTGCCCGCAGTGTGCGGCCAAGCAGCAGAACCGGCAACAGCCCCACAAGCACCAATGCCAGCGCAGGCAGAGCCGCCTCGCCCAGACGCTCGTCGCGCGCCAGTTGGTAGGTCACCACAGCCAGCGTGTCGCTGTTGAAAGGGCGCAGCACCAGCGTAGCAGGCAGCTCCTTCATCACGTCGACAAACACCAGCAAGGCGGCAGTGCCCACCGATCGCTTGAGCAACGGCCAATGTACCTTGGCCAGCAAGCCTGCCCCCTTGGTGCCCAGCATGCGTGCGCTGTCGTCAAAGCTGACGGGGATGCGTGAATAGCCGCTTTGCACCGACTGAAGTGCCACCGCGGTGAAGCGTACAAGGTAAGCCCAGACGATGCCCAACACCGTTGCCGTCATCCAGTAGCCCGCAGCCGTTTGCGGAGCTGCCGCCTGGAGCCAGCCCACCGGCAACAGCAGCCCCACCACAATCACGGCGCCTGGCACGGCGTAACCCAGACTGGCCAGTTGGACCGACGCCCGCGTGAGAATATGCGGCTGACGGCGCATCGCAAAAGCCAGAGCGATTGCCACCAATGTGGCAAGTGCGGCACTCAGACCGGCAAGCCCCAGGCTGTTGAATGACCAGCGCGCAAACTGCGCCCACGGCAATTCGCCCCAGCTGGCTACCAGAGGCCGCAACATGAACAGTACCGGCAACACAAAACCCAGCGTGATGGGCACGGCACATACCGCCCACGCGGCGGAAGCCCGCAGCCCGCAAAGTGGCACAGCGGCAGCGTCCGCCGACCCGGCACGAGCTCCTCGTGCGGTGGCAAAACGCATGCGCTTTTGCGCATGGTGTTCGATCTTCAGCAGCACAGCGACGACCAGCAACAGAGCGGTGGCCAGCTGCGCTGCAGCCTGGCGGTTGTCCATGGCGAGCCAGGCCTTGTAGATACCAGCGGTAAAGGTCTGGATACCAAAATAACTCGACACGCCGAAATCGGCCAGGGTTTCCATCAATGCCAAGGCAACGCCCGCCGCGACGGCAGGCCGGGCCAGCGGCAAGGCCACTTCACGGATTCGTCGCGACAGCGGAGCGCCCAACAGCCGGGCCGCTTCCATCAAATGCACGGCACGCTCGGACAAAGCCGTGCGGGCCAACAAATACACATACGGATAAAGCGAAAAAGTAAACACCAGCACCGCACCGCCCAGACTGCGCACATCAGGCAATAGCCGGCCTTGCAAGCCGAAACTGGCCCTTAACCAGCTTTGCAAGGGGCCGGCGTACTGAAGAAAGTCCGTGTAGGCGTACGCCACCACATACGCCGGCATGGCCAATGGCAAGAGCAAAGCCCACGAAAAAAACCGACGCCCCGGGAATTCGAACAAGGTCACCGCACAGGCCGTCCCCATTCCAACCAAGGCCACACCAAAAGCCACGGAAATGCACAACAACAGGGAAGTGAATGCGTACTCAGGCAACACCGTCTGCAACATTTGCTGCAGGACAGGCAAGGATTGCGCATCCAGATCCAGCCAGGACAGCATCACCGCCAGGATAGGCAGCGTCAGTACCGTCATGAGCGCAAATAACAGGACAGAGGGCAGAAAGCGACGAATCATGGATTCCAGGAGGTGCGTGTTACCGATCCGGGCAGCAGGATGCGCGCCGGTTGGCGCGCGTCAAAGGCAGCAACTGCAAATGAGAATTGTAAGCATCTACAATAGCAAGCATGTTTTTGGACATTTCCCAGCTGGTGGTGCACTACCCAGGACGCTCCCGTCCCGCCGTGAACGGCGTTTCACTGGGGCTGCGAGCAGGGGAGATTGGCGTGCTGATCGGGCCCTCCGGCTGCGGCAAAACGACCCTGCTGCGCGCTGTAGCGGGCCTGGAGCGAGCGCAGGCCGGGTCCATCGCCCTGTCGCAGGAAACTGTCAGCAGCGGCAAGGCCAGTGGAGGGGTTCACGTGCCTGCGGAGCACCGCCGTATTGGGATGGTGTTTCAGGACTTCGCGTTGTTTCCTCATCTGGACGTTTGGCATAACGTGGCATTTGGGTTGACGCATTTGAACCAGGCCCAACGCCTGCAGCGTATCAGCGAAGTGCTGGAGCTGGTCGGCCTGGGCAACATACACAAACACTACCCGCATGAATTGTCGGGCGGTCAGCAGCAACGAGTGGCCTTGGCCCGCGCACTTGCGCCCAAGCCGCGCCTGCTACTGCTCGATGAGCCATTTTCCAATCTGGATGTGGACTTGCGTGAGCGCCTGGCGCACGAGGTGCGGGGTATCCTGAAGCTGGCTGGCGCAACCGCCCTGTTTGTCACCCACGATCAGCTGGAAGCTTTTGCCATCGGTGACCGCATCGGTGTCATGCATGAAGGGGAGCTTCACCAATGGGACGATGCTTACGAGTTGTACCACCGACCTGCGACACGCTTCGTAGCCGACTTCATCGGCCACGGTGTATTTACCCGCGCCCGTATTGCCCAACAAGGCGACAACGTCGTTGTACATACAGCGCTGGGGGATTTGAGTGATGTGTTGGAGTGCCCGCTTCCAGCAGCGTATGCCGATGGGGTGTGCGACGTGCTGCTGCGTGCCGATGACATTGTTCATGACGACTCAGCGCCGGTGAAGGCGCAAATTCTGCGCAAGACCTTCCGTGGCTCTGAGTTTTTATACACGCTCAGGCTTGGATCCGGGGAAACGGTGATGGCACACGTTCCTTCACACCATGATCACGCCATTGGTGAATGGATTGGCATCCGCGCAGAAGTCGACCATGTGGTGACTTTTCAGCCCGAGTAAGACAGCCTGCAACGCGTCCGTTTGCGAAAAAAAATTCCTACTGTGAATTGCTGAGCAATTGCTCGACGTTTCGCTGCAGATCCGCCGCCCAGGTTCGCCGGTCACGGCCATTAGAACGTTGGGGCTCGCCGAAAGTGACTTCGGCTCGAAGGTTGCCGACACACAGTGTTTCCCAGATCGACACGAAGATGGAGTCATCATCAATGTAGCGAGGCGCAAAACTGGTTTCACCTGTCTGCGCATCAACAAAACGCAGCGCAATGGGTTGAACCGGGGCGTCAACAGAAATCGCAGCCTGGAGCAAATTGGCGTGAAACGGCTTGAGCACGATGCCATTGCCGGTTGTGCCCTCGGGGAACACGGCCAGCACCTCTCCCAACTGCAAGCGTTCGGCCATTTGGTGCACAAGACGGTGAGCGTCGCGTCTGGATTCCCGTTCGATGTACAAGGTACCCGCGCCCGCCGCCAATGTCCCCACGAGGGGCCAATGCTTGATGTCAGACTTGGAGACAAAACGGCAGTAGCGCGAAGCGTGCATCACGACAATGTCCAACCAGGAAAGGTGGTTGGCCACCAGCAGCGCGGGGCCGCTCGCCACGGGCGTACCGCGCACAAAAAGCGAAATGCCCACGCCCCGCAGCATTTCCTGGGCCCAGGTGTGAACCCGCGTTTCCTTTGCGCTTTGTGCAAGCTTGGGGAACACGATGACGATGGTCCACATGCCGCCCACAATATGACTCAGCGCCCATAGCAGGCGCCAGACAGCCCGTAATTGGCGCATGCCCCTCAAGCCTCGTACGCGATTTGCCCGCCGACCAGCGTCCACCGCACCCGCGCTGGCATCTGGTACCCGGAAAACGGCGTGTGCTTGCCCTGGCTGCGCAATGCGTCGGACTGGACCGTCCACTCGGCCACGGGGTCAAAGATACAAATGTCTGCAACTCCGCCTTTTACCAACTGCCCGGCACTGGCCTGCAGGGTTCCCAAGGTAGTGCCCAGCACACGGGCCGGCTCGCTGGTGAGTACCGCCAGCGCACGAGACAGTCCCGCTCCACTGTCCAGGCCCCACTTGCAAGCCAGACCCAGCAACAATTCCAAACCCGTCGCGCCCGGCTCGGCTTCGGCAAAAGGCAGAGTTTTCGCATCCGCCTCTACAGGCGTATGGTCGGACACCAGCGCGTCGATGGTGCCATCGGCCAAGGCTTGGCGCAGCGCATCGCGGTCTCGCTGCTGTCGCAGCGGGGGATTCAGGCGCATGCGGCTATCGAAATAACCAATGTCGGTATCCAGCAAGTGCAGGCTGTTGATGCTGACGTCCGCAGTGACGCTCAAACCGTCAGCTTTTGCCCGGGCCAGCAGAGCCACCCCGGCTGCGCTGCTGAGACGGCAAATATGCACTCTCGCACCGGTGACACGCATCAACTCAAAAAGGGTATGCAAGGCTATGGTTTCAGCCGCTACAGGCACGCCGCTCAGGCCGAGCCGGGTGGCGAGCGCTCCGCTGGCCGCAACCCCCGCGCCCAACCAGCTGTCTTGGGGCCGCAACCACACGGTGTAGCCAAAGCTGGCAGCGTATTGCAAAGCACGCAACAAGACCTGTGTGTTGGCCAGCGGCACATCGGCCTGGCTGAAACCAACACAGCCGGCCTCAGTGAGTTCAACCATTTCCGTCAGCGCCTGCCCTTGCAGCGCCCGTGTCAAGGCGCCCAGTGGAAACACACGCGACTGGTGCTGCTTCTCGGCGCGGAATTTCAACATCTCAACCAGCCCCGGCTCGTCCAACACGGGGTCCGTGTCTGGCGGACAAATGAGGCTGGTCACCCCGCCCGCTACTGCTGCTGCCAACTCGCTTTCGAGCATGCCTTCGTGCTCATGGCCAGGCTCGCGCAAGCGTGCGCAGAGATCAATCAAACCAGGGGCGACGACGCAACCCGCTGCATCAATCGTCCGGTTGGGTGAGAAATCAGGCAGCGTGTTTTTCAATGACACGATACGGCCGGCGGCAATGGCCACATCGCCGATTTCGTCGAGACCGGAGGCCGGGTCGATCACGCGGCCATTTTTGATCAGTATTTTCATTGGGGTTCTCCGCAACACGCGAAGCGACAAGCGCCGCGATGAAGGTGAGCAGCGCAGGGCCGCCCCAAGCAAGCACAGCCCCCTAGGGGGGCAGCGTAGTACGCGAAGCGACAAGCGTGGGGGCTAATCTTCATGCTTCGTTTCCCGCAACAATGCTCATCACTGCCATGCGCACGGCAATACCGAACGTGACCTGCGGCAGGATGACGCTTTGCGCACCATCCACCACAGCCGAGTCGATCTCCACTCCGCGGTTGATCGGTCCGGGGTGCATGACGATGGCGTCGGGTTTGGCGAGCTGCAGCTTTTCGTTGGTCAGGCCAAAGCTCTTGAAGAACTCCTGACTGCTGGGCAACAAGGCGCCTGACATGCGCTCGCTCTGCAGCCTGAGCATGATGATGACATCGGCCCCCTTGACGCCCTCTTCCAGCGTGTGACATACGCGCACACCCATTTGAGCCATATCGGCGGGCACCAGGGTTTTAGGCCCCACCACGCGCACCTCTGGACAACCCAGCGTGGTCAGTGCGTGAATGTCGGACCGGGCGACGCGAGAATGCAGCACATCCCCAACAATTGCCACCGTCAGCTGGCTAAAGTCCTTCTTGTAGTGGCGGATGGTGTACATGTCCAGCAGCCCCTGAGTCGGGTGCGCATGGCGACCGTCTCCGGCATTGATCACATGCACATGCGGCGCCACATGCTGAGCTATCAGGTATGGCGCGCCCGATTCGCCGTGGCGCACCACGAAGAGGTCGGCGGCCATGGCACTGAGGTTGGAGATGGTGTCGAGCAAGGATTCGCCCTTGGAGGCCGACGAGCGTGCGATGTCAAGATTGATCACGTCAGCCGACAAGCGGGTAGCTGCTATCTCAAACGTGGTGCGGGTGCGGGTGGAGTTTTCGAAAAAGAGATTGAAGACGCTTTTGCCGCGAAGCAGCGGTACCTTCTTGACCTCCCGGTCGCTGACGCTGACAAAGCTTGCGGCGGTATCAAGGATTTGCGTCAGCGTGGCTTTAGGCAAACCTTCAATGGAGAGCAGATGAATCAGCTCGCCGTTTTTATTGAACTGCGGATTTCTTCGGTACAGCACAGTTAACCCTTACGAACGGTGGTAGCCCCGCCAATGGATGGATTCATGTCATTGCCCCTTGCACTTGAAAACTGAAACGACCGTCGTCACCGCGCGCCAATGCCAGCGACTGGGATGCGGGCAGCGCAACCCTGGCCGCAGCAAACTCCGCCTGTATCGGCAACTCCCGTCCGCCCCGGTCAACCAAGACCACCAGTTTGACGCTGGCCGGACGGCCATAGTCAAACAACTCATTGAGGACGGCCCGGATGGTGCGACCGGTGTAGAGAACATCGTCAAGCACGATCAGGTCGGTGCCGTTGACATCAAAGGGCAACACCGTTTGCCCACTGGCCGACAGGCCGCGCCGGGAAAAATCATCACGGTGCATGGCAGAAGAAAGGGTTCCCACTTCTTCTGTCAATTCCAGATCGGTGCGCAGGCGCTCCGCCAACCAAACACCGCCGGAAGCTACACCGACCAGTCGGGGCGTCACGGCATAGGTCGTCAATAGCTGCTGCATGCTGCGAAGGACTTCGCGGTACAGCGCTTCGGCGTCCAGCGTCAGGTTGGTCATGTGAGGTTCCTCAAAAACTGCTCCAGAATTATGCCGGCTGATGCCGCGTCGGCGTCACTCGCGCCTTGAGACAGGGCCTCGGTGGTGGTGTAACGCTCGTCCACCTCAAACACCTGCAGACCAAACCGGCCACGTAACTGGCGGGCAAATTTTTGGGCGCGCGCAGTGTTGTCGTGGCTGGCGCCGTCAGGATAAAAAGGAATGCCTACCACCAGTGCGTCGGGTTGCCACTCCCTGATTTTCAGCGCTATGGCAGCGAAACGGGCATCCCCGGTGGCGGCGATGCTGCCCTGTGGTGTGGCCGTACGGGTGAGCCGGTTACCGGTGGCAACCCCGGTACGTTTGAGGCCAAAGTCAAAAGCGAGGAATGTTTGCAGCTCAGCGGCCATGGCAGGCTGGGCTACAACGTTCATGCGTGCCCGGCCTCGGGCGACAGCATCCAGCTTTGCAAGCCGAGCAGCAGCAGCGCCTTGTCGTACCGTTGCTCCACGGGCGTATCAAAAATCAGCGACAGATCGGCCTCCACGGTCAGCCAGCTGTTGTCAGATATTTCAGACTCCAGTTGCCCCTCACCCCACGCCGAGTATCCCAATGACACGAACACCTTGCGCGGTCCCGCACCGGTAGACAGTGCCTCCAGGACGTCTTTGGAAGTCGTCATCTCGAGTCCTCCGGGAATCGTCATCGTGGAAGCGTAAACCGATTCGTTGCCAGCAAGCATGCACTCGTGAAGGACAAAACCGCGTTCGGTCTGCACCGGGCCGCCCTGGAAGACGGGAGACTGCGTCAGATCATCACGCCTAAGGGGAAGTGCAACCTTGTCGAACAGGTTTTTGAGATTGATGTCACTGGGCTTGTTGATCACCAGCCCCAAGGCGCCCCGATCGCTGTGCTCGCACATAAAGATCACGCTTTTGGCAAAGGCTTCGTCGTCAAGCCCCGGCATGGCAATCAAAAAGTGGTTCGTGAGATTGATCGGTGCAGAATCCATGGCCATGCCGCGATTTTACGCACAGAGGGCCGTTGAAGGAAGAAAACCATTTGAAGTCGACGAGTGCCCGCGTCTAACCGGTGCGAAAAATGTCGCAACAAGGCAAACTCCTGCGATGACGAAGCAATACGAGACTGGGTTGATGTGGTTCCGGCGCGACCTGCGGGTTGAGGACAATGCCGCGCTGCATCAGGCGCTCAAATCGTGTCGGCAGGTATTTTGCGTCTTTGTGCTGGACCGTGACATTCTGGACAAGCTTGCGCGCGCAGACCGACGGGTTGAATTCATACGCGAATCGCTGGTAGACCTGGACGGGCAATTGCGGCAATTAGCCAGTCAACATGGCTGTCACAAAGGCGGGCTGATTGTTCTGCACGCAGGGGCAGCGCAGGCCTTGCCTGACCTGGCCGTGACCCTGACAGCCAATGCTGTATTTGCCAACCATGACGATGAACCCTACTCACTGGAGCGCGACGCCACAGTGGGCCACGCACTGGCGCGATCCGGCAAGGCATTCCACACCTTCAAGGATCACCTGATTTTCGAGCGCACGGAAGTGCTGACCCAAAGCGGCAAACCGTATAGCGTGTTCACGCCATACAAAAATGCGTGGCTCAAGAAGGTGGACGACTTCTACCTGAAGCCTTACCCCGTGCGTCTGTACGGCGCTGCATTGGCCGACAGACCTGCAACATATGGCATGCCTGTTCCTGCGCTGGCCGACATTGGTTTTGAACAAACCAACCTCGCCACCTTGAAAATTCCGACGGGCAGCACCGGCGCTGCAGGTCTTGTTAAGGAGTTTCTGGGTCGCATCGACCGCTACCATGACACGCGTGATTTTCCGGCCATCAAAGGGCCGAGTTATCTGGGCGTTCATCTGCGCTTTGGCACGTTCTCCATACGCCATCTGGCAGCAACTGCTCTCCGTTTGCAACGCCAGGGCAGTCCAGGCGCCGCGGTGTGGTTAAGCGAGTTGATCTGGCGGGATTTTTACGCTCAGATTCTGAGCAACTTTCCGCACGCGGTATCTCGCTCTTTCAAGCCGGCGTATGACGCGATTGCATGGGAAGGGGGCGATAAGGCCGAAACGCTTTACGCCGCCTGGTGCGACGGCAAAACCGGCTATCCGCTGGTGGATGCCGCGATGGCTCAGATCAGACAAACCGGGTACATGCACAACCGCTTGCGCATGGTGACCGCGAGCTTTCTGGTGAAGGACCTGGGGCTGGACTGGCGCTGGGGTGAACGCTATTTTGCCGAGCATCTCAATGACTTTGATCTGTCAGCCAACAACGGAGGTTGGCAATGGGCCTCCAGCAGCGGCTGCGATGCGCAACCCTATTTCCGGATTTTCAATCCCGTCAGTCAAAGTGAGAAGTTTGACGCAGAGGGGAAGTTCATCCGCAAGTACTTGCCCCAGCTTGCAGGGTTGCCAAACGCAGCGCTGCACAGTCCTTGGCTTGCCAGTCCCTTGGAGCTAGAGGCAGCCGGAGTGCGCTTGGGGGAGAACTATCCCTACCCCGTAGTGGATCACGCGGAGGCCAGAACCCGGACAATGACGCGTTATGCCTGTGTGTCCAAACGGCCCTGATCGCCAGTGGCTACGATGTCAATACCCCATCAATCTTCAAGCCGCAGCCTCAAGAGCGCAGTAGTGACGGATCAGACTCAGCAACTCGTCTTCGTTGTAAGGCTTGCCCAGGTAGTGGTCGACGCCGAGCTCATCCGCGTGCTCCCGATGTTTTTCCGCAATTCGTGAGGTGATCATGATGACCGGCAGACTACTCAGGCGTACGTCGGCGCGGATGTTGCGCACCAAATCGAAGCCGTCCATGCGCGGCATTTCGATGTCCGACAATACCAAGGTAGGCCGCTCTTCCTGAAGACGTTCCAGCGCCTGCAAACCGTCTGCAGCCATGGCCACACGATAGCCCTCTCGCTGCAAGAGGCGCTGCGTCACACGCCTGACAGTGATGGAATCGTCGACGACCAGAATCAGCGGAATTTGCGGGGCCGCCGGAATCGCGGAAGTGACCGTCGAGAGGCCTCCTTCGGACGACTGCGCACCGGATCGCTCGAGCATGTGCGGCTCGGCACTGTCCGAGCTCAGCGCACGCGCCTGCGGGCCATAAACCGTTGCGAGCGCTACAGGGTTGTAGATGAGCACGACCGCGCCGGACGCCAACACCGACATACCCGCCAAACCAGGCAGCCGTGACAGCTGCGGCCCCAGGTTCTTAACCACCACCTCCCGCGTGCCAAGGACTTCATCAACGTGAAGGGCGAGGCGCTGGGCAGCGCTTCGAAAGATCACCACCGGGGTTGTTTTGGTCTGTGGTTCACTGGTTCGGCGTGAGGCCTGCAGCAGCGCACCCGCCCAGAAGAAGGAAACAGCCTCGCCCGCAACGTCAATGACGCCAGTGTTATAGGCCTGCTGCAGGTCTTTCGCGGAAATCCTGCGCACGGTTTCAACCACGTTGGCAGGAACACCTATTGAGGAAGTGCCGGCCCGAAGCATGACCACCTGCGTGACAGCTGTGGTCAAAGGCAAAATCAGCTTGAATTTGGTACCCCGCCCAGCGACCGTGCTGGTTTCAATGCGCCCGCCAAGCGCGTTGATCTCTGAGCGCACCACGTCCATGCCGATACCACGGCCAGCGAGTTCGGTCACTTGGGTGGCCGTAGAAAAGCCTGGCATGAAAATCAGGTTGGCCGCTTCATCATCATTCATTTGCTGATCGGCCGCGATCAGCCCTGAGGAAACTGCCTTTTCCCGAATTCGCTGCAAGTTCAAGCCGGCACCGTCGTCGCTAAATTCGACAGACACATCATTGCCTGATTGCTGCAAGCGCACCGTGATCATGCCGCTCGGGTCTTTTCCGGCTGCAGTGCGGGTCTGCGGATCTTCAATGCCATGCGCCACGCAATTTCGCAGCAAATGCTCAAACGCTGGCGTCATGCGGTCCAGCATGCCGCGGTCCATTTCGATGGTGCCGCCCTGCAAATCAAGCCGAACCTGTTTGCCCGCGTCCTTGGAGGCCTGCCTCACAACCCGATAAAGCCGTTCGGAAATACCTTCGAACTCCACCATCCTGGTGCGAAGCAGGTCACGTTGCAGTTCGCGCGTTTGGCGCGCCTGGGCGATCAAATCATCCTCGGTGGCTTCAACTGTCCGTTGCAAGGTACGCTGAACCGTCGCCACGTCGTTGACCGATTCGGCCATCATTCGGGTCAGTTCCTGCACCCGGGTAAAACGGTCGAACTCCAGCGGGTCAAATCCGAGCTGAGCCTCTTTGGCTTGCTGCAGGCGTGACTGCATCTGTGTTTCGGAATGCAGTTCCACGTCACGCAACTGTGAACGCAACCGGTTCAAGTTTCCGCTCAGGTCGTTGAGCGAGCTGCGCAATTGGTTCAGTTCGGCCTCCAGCCGGGATCGCGTGATCATCACCTCACCGGCCTGGTTGACCATGCGGTCAAGCAATTGTGAACGGACGCGGATCGAACCCGATGCCACTGTGCGCAATGGCTGCAATGCGGTAGCCTGCGCAAGAGACATCGTGACTTTACGCCCGGTAGGCTCGACAGTCCCGGTTGCCTCACCCGGCAACTCCGGAGAAGCTTGTGCCTGCGCAGCTTGCGCAAGCGGCTGAAGCGGCTCCAGCGTTTCGGGCACATCACCAGGATGACGCAAGGATTCAAAGTTGGCCTGCATGGCGTCGAAAGTCGCCAGCAAGGAATCAAAGTCCTGAGACGCTGCCGCGTCGCTTCCCAGACGCTCGATATCGGATTCAATGCGGTGGGCCATTTCACCCAGGCGCATGGCACCGGCCAAGCGTGCGCTGCCTTTGAGCGTGTGCAAAGCTCGCAAGACCTCGTTGCGTGCACCGTGGTTGTCCGGGCGCGCTGCCCACTGGCGCAAACCACCGCCCAGCTGAGGCATCAATTCAGCGCCTTCTTCTTCAAATATCGGGAACAAATCCGGATCAATCGCATCCACCGCGTCAAATTCGTCATCCATGTCTTCACTGAAAGCAGCTGCGACGGATTGGGCGGACACGGGAGCTACGGGTGCTACGGGTGCTACGGGTGCTACGGGTGCTGTCGCAATTGGAGCAACGATGGCTTCGGCAGGAAGGGCATCGGGGATGGATGAGGCCGGCAACACAACTGATGCTGCAACCGGTTGCAGAGTCGGGGTGGCAGGTTGGGATGGACCGGAGGTGTTGGTGATAGCCACGGAGCCAGTGATCATCTGTCCGGAAATCGTCATCACACGGAATGGCGTTACGGGCGCCACGCTGGCATTGGCAACACTGATGATGTCGACCGTCCCGGACACCGGAGGCTCTTCGTCCTGCGCCTCTGACAAATCAATGGCCCTCAGGGCCTGCAAAATGTTCGGATCGGGTTGCTTGAGGAATCCGGCGGCAAACTGGTGCAGCAGGCGCCGGATGTCTTCAGCGGCATCAACAAAGGTCTGGTTATGCCGGGTACCGCCCTTGGCGTTTGGGCCTTGCGATTGCTGCAGTGCATGCTCGAGCGCACGGGCCATTTCCGACAAGGCCTCGAATCCCACAGTAGCCGAGCTGCCAGCCAAGGAGTGAGTCAGCGCAAGAGTCGAATCCCCGATAGGGCGGTCCGACTCCATCGTCCACTCAGTGACTTCGGTCACCAACCTGCGCGACCACTCGTCCGCCTCGTTCAGGTATACGTTGTAAAGGGGAATCCCAATACGCAGCGTGCCGATGACCTTGACGGGATCCTCTTCAAAGACTTCCGCAGCAACTGATTCGTCGGGTTCAGCTACAGGTTCTTCTGCCGGTGGCGGGGATTGCGTTTGCGCCGATGGAGCCTGGCCAGTCAGTGGTTCAACAACGCCAAGCTCTTCGATATCAAGGTCGAAAACGTTCGCCAAGTCATCTGCTGACGCCTCGGCCACAGCGGGCAACGGCGCAACAAGCTGGATCTCAGCGGCTGCCGGGGAAAGGAAATGGGAATCAAAATCGGCCGCGGACAACTCCATGGCATCGGGAGCAGCCGCCGGCGACAACTCGGGCAAGTCCAGTTCGAAGTCACCCTCCGCGAAGGTCTGCTCGGGCGCCACAGTGCCTGCCTCTGCTGTGCTCAAGGCCGCCAGACTGTCAAAGTCAATGCCCTGAATATCGGAAAGTTCGATTTCGGCCTCAACGACGGGCGGTTCCTCAGCCAACGCTGCAGGCACGGCGACTTCCTGGGCTGGAGCATCCAGCCCAAAGTCAAAATCGATATCTGTTGCCACCTGCAGTTCTGCTGCCTCTTGCGGCGCAGCGAGCTCGGCCGCCTCAACAGCGGGGGCTTCTGCAGGTGCTGGCATGTCCATCACAGCGGGCTCGGCGGACATGGCGGGCTGCTGTAGCGCGAAAAACCGCCCTTCGGTCCGCATGGCATCAGCCGATGCACGAAAGGCAGACGACTTCCACGACGTTTCGCGATTGGCCGCAATATCGTCGATCCAGGCGACGAATCCAGCCATAACCTGTACACACAGGGTTCGGAATTCATCGTTGGATGACTTTTGCTCAGCCAACCAGCCGTTAAGCAATTGCTCCATTGACCAAGCGGCCTCACCGAACTCGTTGAGTCCGACCATGCGCGAACTGCCTTTGAGCGTATGAAAGGCGCGGCGAAGTATCGTGAGTTCCCCTATATCTCCGGGCTCAGCGGCGAGCGCAGCAACAGCGGCTTCAGCCTGCCCTGCGACCTCTCGCGCCTCCTCCAGAAAGATATCGCGCAAATCATCTTCTTCAAAATCTGCGGAGGCCGCAGCCGAACCCGCTGGCGCGGGCTCTGGCACCGTTGCCGGAGCCGCGGCGGCTACCAGCCCGGTCAGGGAGCTGGTGGCCATCGTCACAGGTTGCTCGACAACCGCGATCGCGGCATTGCGGGCGGTTTGTGCAAGCGCAGGTTGCTCAGCCAAGGCCGCGTGCGTAGCCAGCACATCCAGCTTGACGCTGAGGTTCTCCACGGAGGCGCCTGCCTGGGCATCCTGCACAACGGACAATACTTGCTGGGACAACTCGCTCTGGACCGCCGCCGTGGCAGCCATGTCGACTTCGCTGCGGATACGACCCATGACAGGCTTCAGCTCTCCAGTCTTGTCGTCATAGACGAAAAGTTTTTTCGCAAGTGCCGGCTGGTAATTGAGCATGTCAATCAAAAAGCTCAAAGCACCCAGATTGTTTCCGAGCTGATCAAAAGTCCCGGCTGACCGGGCCATTTGTTCGTCTACCTCTGTCACCAGCATCTGCTCCACGCTCTCGCGCATTCGCATCACCGCTTGCGAGGCCTGGTCAAGCCCGAGGACGGAAAGTACGCCCCGCATTTGCGCCAATTGCCCTGGCACAGCGGCAAGAGACCCTTTTTCCTTGGGGTTGCGGAAAAACTGGTCCAGTGATTTTTCGAGCTCACTGAGGGATATGCGCAGCTCACCGACCACGCTGCCCATGGTTTGTTTATCGCTGACGCGTCGGTACAACTCCTCCATCCAGGATTCGAGGGGCTGTGCATCGCCACCCGTGCGGACGCCTTCCAGCCGCTCAGCCAGCCGCGCGGTACGAACGGTCAGTTGTGGGTCGTTGGGGTCCAAGTCGTCAAAGGCCGCTTCAAGATAAAGCACAGCCGTAGCGACCTCCAGTGCCAACTCAAGCGGAGGTGCCTGTGCGGAACGCACCGTCGTGTCAACCACCCGCGTCAGGGCCAGCGCCAGTGGGCCGCTGGGCGGATGTAGCTTGACGAGTGAGTCCGTCACAAGACTGAACTGGTCAGCCAGAGTCTTGAACTTGCCGACGTCGCCTGCCGTCAGCGAAGACCATGTCTCCTTGGCCGACACAATGCGTTTTCGCGCCTGCGCCAGCAACGCTGGGTCAAAGCGACCAAATTGAACCTCTTCATAGTCCACAGGTTTGAATCGGGCAAGCCCATAGCTTGACCGGATTGCTGCCAAGGTGGGTGCGTCACTCGGACGGGGAGGCTGTGCCTGGGCACAGAAAAAAAGCAAGTCCTGGGCGAGCCTGTCGGACGCATTGGTGCTGCCTTTTGCAAAGGCAGCGTATTGCAACAAAACGCGCGAGGCGGCCCGCTTCACGTAGATATCGACTTTCAACAACCCCAACGCCATCGCCTCAAAATAGGCCGCAGCGATTTTCCAGAAGACTCTGGGCTCAAGACTCTGGTCGGACTGCGCAAAGCCGAGACACATGTCCCTGAATGTCTGCGCAGCCTGAGCGTCCCCGCCCCGCATGATTTTCAGGACCAATGGGTCCATCAGTTGTCTTGCTGAATCGCTGTAAGCCCTTGCCTCAACAGTGCTTGCGAGGACCGGATCTATCCATCGCCACTCAAAAACCCACAGGTCCGCAGGATGAATCCGATCGGCGCCAACCAGCCCCTGGATATCACGGTATTGGGGGAACAGGGAAACGGCAGACACCGGCCTGTCGGCCAGTACACCCTCAAGATATTCTGTTAGCGCAAAACTGGCCAGCTCCACCTTGGCTGCCGCTTCCTGATTGCACTGTTCGGGGTGTTGCACGAACCGTTGTACCGCTGCCTCCATGGAACGCAAGACCAAAGCTGGCGCGCCCAAACCCACCATTTCAAGCGCACCAACGGCTTGGTGCAACTGCTGCCGTGCGATTCGCAACTGGCTGGCATCAAGCGCGGCAAGGTCGGAGCCGCGAGCCATTTCGGCGTCGCGTACGAACCGCTTCAGGGCTTTAGCCGATCCATCCAGCGATTTGCGAAGCTCATCCAGCACCCACGCAAGCGGGCCCAGATCATTGACAGCCAGGTCAAGCTCAGCGGCTGAAGAATTCGGATCGTTCGATTGCATAGATGGAAAGCCGGTCATAAATCAGAGGTAACGGGCAGGAGCAGCTCAGGCGCTCATCAGGCAATCTTGAATCGTGAGACAGATTGCCGCAGTTCTTCCGCCATGCGTGACAAATCCCGCACCTGCTGGGCGGTAGAACGGGTACCCTCTCCGGTTTGCTCTGTCACCGCGAAAATATGCTGGATGTTTCCAGCCACCACGTTGGCTGATTCGGCCTCCCTGGATGCAGAGGTGGAAATCTGCTCAATCAGGTCGGCCAGTCGGCGTGACACCAAGTCAATTTCTGACAAGGCAGTGCCGGCGCTGTCGGAAAGTTTTGCCCCTTCCACCACACCCTGTGTCGAGCGCTCCATAGCGGCGACGGCATCCTGTGTGTCGGTCTGAATTGCTTTCACCAGCGCGGAAATCTGGCGCGTAGCGTCTGCGGAACGCTCAGCCAGCCGCTGCACCTCCTCGGCAACCACTGAGAAGCCCCGTCCGGCTTCACCGGCTGATGCCGCTTGAATAGCCGCATTAAGCGCCAGCACGTTGGTCTGTTCGGTAATGTCGGAGATCAGCTCTGTAATCTCGCCAATCTCCTGGGAAGATTCACCCAGCCGTTTGATCCGTTTGGAGGTTTCCTGGATCTGGTCGCGGATGGAGTTCATACCACCAATCGCGTTTTGCACAGCTTGCAGGCCCGACTCTGCAGCGGTCAGTGATTGGCGCGCCACCTGGGAGGATTCCTGCGCCTGACTGGACACCTCGTTGATTCGGGTCGCCATGTCGAGCACGGACTGGCCGGTTTCACGAATTTCGCGCAGCTGCTCAGTTGACGCAGCCAGCAGTTCGGTTGAAGTGCTTTCCACCTGTGCAGTAGTCTGCGCCACCCGTGTCGCCGTGTTCTGTACGTTACCGACCAGCTGGCGCAACTCCTCTACCGTGTAGTTCACCGAGTCGGCAATAGCTCCGGTGATGTCCTCGGTCACCGTTGCCTCCTGAGTCAAGTCGCCTTCAGCAACCGTCTGCAACTCGTTCATCAATCGCAAAATGGCGGCCTGATTGGCGTCGTTGACGCGCTTGGCGTCCTGCTCCTGACCTTTGGCCTCTTGTCTCTGGCTCTCTGCAATACCCTGACGCTGCAAGCTGTCCAGCACCTGCAAACGCGCCAAACCGACTGCACATAGAAGGGCAAAGGCAGCAGCAACGGCCAAGGTCGTCAGTGGGCCGACACCCAGACCGGTCTGGGAAGACAGCTTGCCCTGAATGTCTTCCAGGCCACGGCGCAAGGGCTCGCTGTCCGAAATAATCGATGCCTGCGCCTCACGAGCCGACACCAGGCCCTGCAAGTTACCCAGAATCGCACCGGCCTGTACCCGGGTCTGTTCATACAATGCCATCAGGGCTTCAAGCCGCTCACGCGTCTGTGGATCTTTGGAGCCGGCAAGTCGCAGCTCGGGGCTTCCTTCCTGCAGACCCTGGGCAATTTCCTTGAAGGAGTTCAAGTCCTTACCCAGAAGAAAAACCGCCTCCGGGCTCACGCCTTCCATCGTCAGGAACTCATTGGCAGACTTACCAATGCGCTGGGTCAACATCACAAGCTGGCCTGCTGCTGAAATCTCCGCCGGGGCCGCATTTTGTTGCAACTTCAGGGAGGACACCGTCTCTGCAATCTCAAGCAGGTCGGAAGATTGCCGGTTGATGGTGCGCAGCGCGTTACCCACCTGCGTCAAAATGGCCTGCTGCCCCATCACGGTGGATGCGTTTTTCTCGGCGCGCTCCATCAGAGGCGTGACGGTTTCCACGTCTGGCATGAGCTCAGTGTTCACGGGCTCGAGCCGCAGGGACTCGTCCCCCGCCTTTAATCCGCGCACGGTTTTAGCCAACACGTCGGAGCTCTCGCGAACGTCGGGGAATGCCTGTGCGCTGCCCACCAGCGCTTGCGAAACGGACTTGGCCAGCCGCTGCGACTGCATCAGCGATTGTCCGGTAGCCGCCACCTGCTGCGCGACCCTGTCAGCCTGAGCCAGCGCAATGTATGTCACCGAACCCAGCACAATGACGGCGAAAGTCATCAAAACCACAAGCACACGCTGATGCTGGCCCATGGGCCTGCGCCCCAGTATCGGCAGCTTCAGCAACTCGACTTTCTCCTCCGCCGAATCCTCTCCGTCCATGCTGTCAGGGCCCTGATTGCCACTCTCGGCCGTCTGCATCTGCTCCGATGGTGCAACAGGGGCAGCGGTCATCGCGGTCGTGTTGACCGACGCGTCCATCGACCCGGTGACCAAGGGATCTACCGACATGTCCAGCGACACATGATCCATGCTGTCTGGGGGCGACTCAGACTTTCTGCTGAACAGGTTTCTAATTTTGTCAATCACAGCCATGATGTGCCTTCCAGGGAAAAAACGTATAGCGCTAGGCGCTGATGGTCAGAAAATGAGCTTGCTGCGCGAGTAGCTGCAGGTTGATTTCCTGCCAGCTGACACCGTTTGCGTCCACATAACTGTGGCCAAAAAATTCTGGCGCTTCTGGCGACTTTTCGGAGAAATCGGTAAAGGCTTCGGGGTTTCGCAGCCCGGACAGCTTGTCAACCTGCAAGGCGCAATTGATCTCGAGCGCGCTGTTCAGCGCAACGAGGCGCGATTCCGTGCGCGCCAATTCGTTGCGGGCTGGCGGTAGTTTTCCGCTGACAAAACTTGCCAGATCAACGACACCATACAAGCCGCCTCGCAAGTTGGCAACGCCGGCAAACCAAGTCTGGGTGTAAGGGACATTTTGCGCACTGACCCACGGAAAGATCTCACCAGACTGGTTCAGTGGAAACAGGTATTTCGATCCGCCCGCCTCGACAGCGAGCCACGAAGCCGAAACACCTTGAGTCTTGGCAGCCTGCAACCTCTCAGCGAGGCGGCTCTGCAGTTCCCGAAGTGCTTGTCGATTGGCCATGCTTTAGTGGAGTCGGAAGGGGTTCAACCCAGCGCCTTGATTTTGGCCATCAAATCATCGACATCAACAGGCTTGGTGATGTAGTCCTTGGCACCTTGCCGCATACCCCAGACACGGTCCGTTTCCTGGTTTTTGCTGGTGCACATGATGATCGGCACGTCAGCGTACAGCGGATCGCGGGTGATGGCTCGCGTCAACTGAAATCCGTTTTGGCCAGGCATCACCACATCCATCAGGATGAGATCGGGCTTTTCCTCGGCAAGGCGGCGGAAAGCGTCCTCGGAATTTTCGGCCGTTTTGACAGAAAACCCGTTCTTGCCCAGCAAGTCGGTCATGAACATCAACTCTGTTTTAGAGTCGTCCACAATCAGAATTTTTTTAATCGCCATAGCGTTACTCCTTATTTTGCGCTGCCAAGTTCTTGAACCGTGTGCAGCAATTGATCTTTGGTGAATGGTTTGGTCAGATAGTCCTGTGAGCCTACCATCCTGCCGCGCGCTTTGTCGAAAACACCGTCCTTGGAGGAAAGCATCACAATCGGTACCTTTGCAAACCGCTCGTTGCGCTTGATGATTGCGCAGGTCTGGTAACCGTCCAGACGGGGCATCAAAATGTCGCAGAAAATCAGGTCAGGCAAATAGTCATTGACTTTGGAGAGGGCATCAAAGCCGTCTTCTGCCAGCAGCACCTCATGGCCACCTTGCTTCAGAAATATCTCAGCGCTGCGCCGTATGGTATTGCTGTCGTCGATGACCAGGACTTTGAGTCCTGAGCTGGGAATACTCACTGGCTGTGCTCCTTAATACGCGCGGCGTCCTTCATGACACTCCTCGCGATGACATGAACAACTGGTCCCGTCATTCAGATCTCGACCATTTCAAAATCCTCTTTTCGCGCGCCGCATTCTGGGCAAGTCCAATTCATGGGCACCTGCGCCCAAGGCGTACCTGCTGCGATGCCATGCTCTGGCGCGCCGACTGTCTCGTCATATATCCACCCACAAATTAAACACATCCACGTCATTGTTTGAGTCACAGCTTAAGTTGCCTTCGAATAGAATGCAACAATTGTATCGAGGCGGCGTTGCTTATTCGCGTACAAGGCAAAATCGGGCCCTATGGCAAACCCCAACACACCTCCTCTGGATACCCGCCAAATGCAAGCAGAGGAAGGCGAAACATCTCCCGCTTGCGTGATGACATTCAACGCCAACGACCCCAGTGGCGCTGGCGGCCTGACTGCTGACATCAGCGCCATTGTTTCTGCCGGCGCGCACGCCCTGTCCGTGGTTACCGGCACCTATGTGCGCGACACAGCGGAGATCTTCGACCATATCTCATTCGATGAAGATGCCGTCACCGAACAGGCCCGCACGGCGCTTGAAGACATGCCTGTCAGCGCCATCAAGGTGGGCTTTGTCGGTAATCCCGAAAACATCAGCGCCATCGCAGAAATTGCCTCGGACTATGCAGACGTGCCGCTTATTGCCTACATGCCGAATCTCTCGTGGTGGGAGGAGGAAGCCATCGACAGCTATCTCGACGCATTTCGCGAGCTGATGCTGCCGCAGACCACTGTGCTGGTAGGCAACCACAGCAGCTTGTGGCGGTGGTTGTTACCCGACTGGGCGGGTGAAAAGAGCCCCTCAGCGCGGGACATCGCTAAAGCAGCCGCCGAATTCGGAGTTCCCTACACCCTGGTAACCGGCATGCCTCTGCCGGAACAATTTATAGACAACGTGCTGGCTACACCCCAAACCGTCCTGTACAGCGAAAAATTTGAACGCTTTGAGGCCGTGTTTGCTGGCGCCGGCGACACGCTGACCGCCGCGCTTTCCGCGCTGCTGGCCAACGGTCACAACCTGCAGGCCGCCACCACCGAGGCTCTAACCTACCTTGACCACAGCCTGGATGCGGGTTTTCACCCAGGCATGGGCAACATCGTCCCAGACCGCCTTTTTTGGGCGCAAACGGAAGGCGATGAGGCTGACGGAGAGGATGTGGCGGCCGACAGTGACTCCCCAGACCCGATGCTTAGCCTGCCCCCCTTCGATTTACCTTCCAATGGCACCAAACACTGATCTCCAAACCTCCCGTAACGCAGCCCTTTTCGAGCGCGCCAAAGCGCTTATTCCCGGCGGCGTCAATTCACCCGTTCGGGCTTTCAAGGCCGTAGGCGGCACACCGCGTTTTGTACAGCGGGCCCAGGGAGCGTACTTTTGGGACGCCGATGGCAAGCGTTACATCGACTACATAGGATCCTGGGGTCCGATGATCCTGGGGCATGGCCACCCTGACGTGGTCGAGGCAGTGCAGCAAGCGGTGCTGGAAGGCTTCTCTTACGGCGCACCGACCGAACGCGAAGTTGAGTTGGCCGAAGAAATTGTCCGGCTGTTGCCGTCGATCGAGATGCTCCGACTCGTCAGTTCTGGTACCGAAGCCGCCATGAGCGCGATCCGGCTGGCACGCGGCGCCACCGGACGCAGCAAGATCATCAAGTTTGAAGGCTGTTACCACGGGCATGCCGATGCACTCCTGGTCAAAGCCGGCTCGGGCTTGGCCACCTTCGGCAACCCCACCAGCGCTGGCGTGCCACCAGAGGTTGTGCAACACACGCTGGTGCTGGAGTACAACCACATCGCCCAGCTTGAAGAAGCGTTTGCCATCCATGGCAGCAGCACGGCTTGCCTGATGATCGAGCCGATTGCCGGCAACATGAACTTCGTGCGGGCCAGTGTGCCTTTCATGAAACGCTGCCGCGAACTGTGTACACAGTACGGTGTGCTGCTTGTTTTTGATGAAGTGATGACCGGCTTTCGCGTCGCTCTGGGCGGCGCTCAAAGCGTCTACGCCAAAAGCATTCCCGGCTTCAAGCCTGACATGACGGTCTTGGGCAAAGTGATTGGCGGCGGGATGCCGCTGGCCGCTTTTGGCGGAACACGTGCCGTGATGGAGCAACTCGCCCCGCTGGGACCGGTCTACCAGGCCGGGACGCTGTCTGGCAACCCCGTAGCCACCGCCTGCGGCCTGGCTACCTTGCGACAACTGCAAAAACCAGGTTTTTATGAAGCGCTGGGTGAGCGTACACGCAGTCTGATCAGCGGTTTGAGCAAGGCCGCCGCAGACGCCGGCGTCACGTTCAGTGCCGACAGCGAAGGTGGCATGTTTGGATTTTTCCTGCTGAATCCTTTACCGCAGAACTACGCGACAGTGATGACCACTGACGGGCCGTCCTTCAACCGATTCTTTCATGCAATGCTGGACAAAGGCGTGTATTACGCGCCCGCTTTGTACGAAGCAGGTTTTGTCAGTTCTGCGCACACTGTGGATGACATTGCGACGACGGTGAAGGCAGCGGCAGCGTTTTTTAATCGCGGTTGAGCTCAATGCCTGAAGTGCCGCACACCGCTTAACACCATCACCACACCGCGCTCATCGGCAGCAGCGATCACTTCGTCGTCGCGCATGCTGCCACCGGGCTGAATCACACAAGTCGCTCCCACATCAACCACGACGTCCAGCCCGTCCCGGAAGGGAAAGAAGGCATCGCTCGCAACGACCGAGCCAGTCAACTCAAGCCCTGCATTAGCCGCCTTGATGGAGGCAATGCGTGCCGAGTCGATGCGACTCATCTGGCCCGCGCCCACGCCCAATGTCATGCCACCGCCGCAGAAAACAATGGCGTTGGACTTGACATACTTGGCTACTTTCCAGGCAAACAGCAAATCCTGTAGCTGGGCTTCTGTCGGCTGCAACTTGCTCACCACCTTCAGGTCGGCCAAGGCAAGTTCGTGGTTGTCAGCGGTTTGCATCAAGAGGCCGGAGCCGACACGCTTGACGTCAATCAAGTTACGCCCCTGCTTCCAGGCGGTGTCGCCGCCAGGCGGCAAGTCGATCTGCAGGATACGTACATTGACCTTGGTCTTGAATACTTCCAGCGCTTCCGGTGTGAAAGCCGGGGCCATCAACACCTCGACAAACTGTTTTGCAATTTGCTGCGCGGCCGCCTCGTCCAGCGTGCAGTTCAGCGCAATGATGCCGCCAAAGGCCGAGGTGGGATCGGTCTTGAAAGCCTTGCTGTAAGCCTCCAGCGCGTTTGTTCCCATCGCCACACCACAGGGGTTGGCGTGTTTGACGATGACGCAGGACGGGCCCGTGAAACTCTTGACACATTCCCAGGCCGCATCGGCATCTGCAATGTTGTTGTAAGACAGCTCCTTGCCCTGTAGCTGTTTGGCGGTGACCAGCGATCCGGGGGCAGGGAAAAGGTCGCGGTACAACGCTGCCTGCTGATGCGAGTTTTCGCCATAACGCAGGTCCTGCACTTTGACGAAGCGGCCATTGGCCTGACCCGGGAACATGCCGTGCGCACCGTCGGCCTGAATACCCGAAAGGTAATCGCTGATCGCGCCGTCGTACTGGCTGATGCGGTTGAATGCGGCTACCGACAGCGCGAACTTTGTCTTGTCTGTCAGCTTGCCACTGTTTTTGAGCTCTTCAAGCACTGCCGCGTACTGCGACGCATCAGTGAGCACACCCACATCTTTCCAGTTCTTGGCAGCCGAACGCACCATGGCCGGACCACCGATATCGATGTTCTCAATCGCGTCTTCCAATGTGCAGCCGGGTTTGGCGACGGTGGCTTCAAAGGGATAAAGGTTGACGATGAGCAAGTCGATGGTGTCGATGCCGTGGGACTTGAGCGCAGCCATATGCTCAGGCACTTCGCGGCGTGCCAGCAGGCCACCGTGCACATTCGGGTGCAGGGTTTTCACGCGGCCATCGAGCATTTCCGGAAATCCGGTCAGCGCAGCCACTTCGGTCACGGGCAGACTCTCGTCAGCAAGCAGTTTGGCGGTGCCGCCGGTCGAAATCAGCTTGATGCCCAGCGCGTGCAGCGCCCTCGCAAATTCGACAACGCCGGTTTTGTCGGAGACGGAAATCAGTGCGTTCATGGGTTTCTTGTATTTGTAAAAAGGGAACAGAGCCGCAGGTGAAGCGGATCACTTGATCAGCTTGTGCTCGACCAGCTTCTTGCGCAGGGTATTGCGATTCAGACCCAGCCACTCGGCGGCGCGAGATTGATTGTGGTCGGCCTGCTGCATGACCACCTCAAGCAACGGTTTTTCGACCACACGAACCATCATGTCGTACATGCCATCGGGCTCGGTGCCGCGCAAGTCCTTGAAGTAGCCTTCCAGGCTGGTCCGCACACACTCTTCTATATGTTTTTTGCTCATGCGAGCTCTCCCTCCGTCATCTTGTCTTGTAGTCGCCGGGCATCCATGCCAACCGGCATGCGGTCCATGTGCGCGCCCAACGCATCAAAAAAATCGGCTACTGCCTGCCACTGCGTTTCGCAGTCTTCGATCAGATTCATGTGTCCCCGAAAATCTTCTCCGCCAGGCAGGGATTTCACATACCACCCAATATGCTTGCGTGCCGTCCGCACGCCCGTAAAGGCGCCATAAAGTTCATAGTGATCCAGCAAGTGATCAAGCAACACGCGTTTGACCTCGGCCACCAAGGGCGGAGCAAGATGCGTTCCAGTTGCCAGAAAATGTGCAACTTCACGAAAAATCCATGGCCTGCCTTGTGCGGCCCTGCCAATCATGACAGCGTCAGCACCGGTATAGGCCAGAACATCGCGGGCTTTTTCAGGGCTGGTGATGTCCCCATTGGCCACCACGGGGATGCGCACGGCCGCCTTGACAGCAGCGATGGTGTCGTACTCTGCATTCCCTTTGTAACCCTGTTCGCGGGTGCGGCCATGCACGCTCAACATTTGCACACCAACGGACTCAAACGCGCGGGCCAAGGTCACTGCGTTTTTATGTGATTCGGCCCAACCGGTGCGCATTTTCAGGGTAACCGGCACACCCCGCGGCGCGCAGACAGTCACCACGGCTTGGGCTATGGCCAAAGCCAGCGGTTCGTCCTGCATCAGAGCGGAGCCAGCCCACTTGTTGCACACCTTTTTGGCCGGACAACCCATGTTGATGTCAATGATCTGGGCACCGCGGTCGATGTTGAAGGCGGCCGCTTCGGCCATCATCAGCGCATCTGTCCCGGCGATCTGCACCGCAATGGGCGCAACTTCACCGTCGTGGTTGGCGCGGCGCGATGTCTTGAGTGTGTCCCACAGGTCGCGGCGGGAAGTCACCATCTCACTGACGGCATAACCGGCGCCCAATGTTTTGCATAAACGCCGGAAGGGTCGGTCAGTGACGCCAGCCATCGGCGCGGCAAACAGATTGTTTGCCAAAACGTAGGGGCCGATGTTCATGGAATGCTGGTGATGAATGCTGAAAAACGAGGCACGATTGTAACTGCCTCAAATTTCAGCAATCGAAATTTGCACACGGATTTGCAAGCGCCTTCCCTACAGGCCATAAGGCGGGTGCTACCTATACTCGCCTCAGATGGAAATATGGTTGCAAAAACTCATTGAAGCCTTGGCCCTGCCCGAGTTTGGGTTGAGCACGGTATTTGTAGTCTCTTTCATATCCGCCACCTTGCTGCCTCTGGGCTCCGAGCCTGTGGTCTTCGGCCTCGTCAAGCTCAATCCGGCCATGTTCTGGCCCGCCATATTGGTCGCCACCGCTGGCAACACACTGGGTGGCGCGCTGGATTGGTGGCTGGGCTACGGCGCACACAAGGTAGTTGACAAATACTCGCACTCATCACATCACGGACACGCCATTCGTTGGCTGGAAAAATTGGGGCCCAAAGCCTGCCTGCTGGCCTGGCTGCCTGCTGTCGGTGATCCACTGTGTGCAGTGGCCGGCTGGCTCAAATTTCCGTTCTGGCCCTGCGTTGTTTACATGGCGATCGGGAAATTTGCGCGTTACTTCATGATGACGGGCGTCCTGATCTGGGCTTTCCCAGGCGGTTTCAAATTTTTAGGCGGCTAACGGACGGCCGCCACGTTTTAAAACCGCTCAGTAGGCAGCAGGTAGCGCCACTGCCCAACTGGCAAGCTGCTCATGGGCACACGTCCGACGCGAATGCGCTTCATGCCTTGCACGGTCAGCCCTACAGCTTCACACATATAGGCGATCTGTCCAGGCCGCTCGCCTTTCAGCGCGAAGCGCAAGCGCGTTTCGTTTTGCCAGCTCACCTTGGCTGGCGGCAACAGCGCACCGTTGAACGTGAAGCCATGCTCAATACGGTTCAACCGCGCCAGCCCACCGGCAACCAGGGCCCCAGTCACTTCGACGATGACCTCATGCTCCATCACCGATGCATCTTCACTGAGCTTGCGCGCGATGCGCCAGTCCTGCGTGAACACCACCAGTCCGCTGGCCGCGCTCGCCAGCGGCGTTGCCAGTGTTTGTCCGTTGAAATGTTTTTTGAGCGGCCGCAGATCCGCATTGTCGTCCTGGGAATGGTGTGGAACGTCCAGAAGCGACACAGCACTGGCTGCCGCGCCTGACGAACCCTGAAGCCCCGCCTCATAACCCGCAGGTTTGTGCAGGAGCAAGGTCACAGGCGCGAGCGCCAGCAGGCTGGCATTGGCATCGACCTCAATGGTTTGCGCCAGCACTCGAAACTGCGGCTCTTCCACCACCACACCGTCCACGCGCACCCAGCCACCTTCGATGTACTGCTCGGCCTCGCGGCGCGAACATGACAGCATTTCGGCCAGACGTTTGGCGAGGCGAACGGGTTCTGTCATGGGATCTGCGCAGTCCGGTCAAGCGCCACCGCCGAACCGCCTCCGCCGGGCGACCGAAGGCGTACCCTGCAAGGGGAGAATGGCCCACACGCAGTGTGCCCAGGCAGGGGTGTATCCATCTAGCTGCTGAACAGGAAATTCATCACGTCGCCATCCTTGACGACATAGTCTTTGCCTTCGCTGCGCATCTTGCCGGCGTCTTTGGACCCCTGCTCGCCTTTGAACGCGATGTAGTCGTCAAAGGCAATGGTCTGGGCACGGATGTAACCCTTCTCAAAATCGGTGTGGATCACGCCGGCCGCCTGCGGCCCGGTGTCGCCCACATGGATGGTCCAGGCCCGCACTTCCTTCACGCCTGCAGTGAAATACGTCTGCAGACCCAACAACTTGTAGGCGGCCATGATCAAACGATTCAGCCCCGGCTCGTCCTGTCCAATTTCAGCCAGAAACATTTTCTTGTCTTCTTCCTCCATGTCAGCCATTTCGGCTTCCATCTTGGCGCAGATGGCGACCACCGGCGCGTTTTGAGCGGCGGCATAAGCCTTCAGACGATCCAGGAAGGGGTTGTTCTCGAACCCATCTTCCGCCACGTTGGCTACAAACATGGCCGGTTTGGCCGTGATGAGAAAAAACTGCGCCAGCAGCGGCAGCTCTTCCTTGCTGAATTCCAGCGTGCGCACAGGCTTGGCTTCGTTCAGTGCCGCCTGGCACTTTTCCAGAATCGCCACCAGCTTGACCGACTCCTTGTCGCCAGAGCGCGCGGTCTTGGTCACGCGGTGCAGGGCTTTTTCGACCGCCGTCAAATCGGCCAGACACAGCTCGGTCTGGATAACCTCGATGTCCGAGATGGGATCGACCTTGCCCGCGACGTGGATAACGTTGTCATCCTCAAAGCAGCGCACCACATTGACAGTGGCGTCGGTTTCGCGGATGTGGGCCAGAAATTTGTTGCCCAGACCCTCCCCCGTGCTGGCACCCGCCACCAAGCCCGCGATGTCCACAAACTCGACGATTGCCGGCACGATACGCTCGGGCTTGACGATTTCGGCCAATTGCGTCAATCTCGCGTCAGGCAGTTCGACGACGCCAACATTCGGTTCAATGGTGCAAAACGGGTAGTTTTCCGCAGCAATCCCCGCTTTGGTCAATGCATTGAACAGGGTGGATTTTCCGACGTTGGGCAAGCCCACAATTCCGCACTTCAAACTCATGAGAAACCTTCAAAAACAGGCTGAGAAGTGTATGCGATACGCCGCTGGTCATCTGGCAGCCCTGCTGTTGACCACGCTGCTGGCTCTATTGGCCGGCCCCGGTCGAGCCCAGCCGGTCGTGGTTCTGGACGACCAAAAACCGGTGATCAACCTGCAATCAAGCGGCCTGGTGTGGATGGATCCGCAGGGCGAAACCACGGTTGGGCAAATGGTCGCCGGCAAAGACCAGCCGACCATGAGCCCTGCAAAAGCTGACACCATTCACGCCCTGGGACCGCAACCCGCGCTGTGGCAGCACTATCGTTTCAGCAAACCAGCTGGCTCACGGCAAGACTGGTTGCTTGAGTTTCCCTTGCCCTTGCTTGATCGGGTCACCGTGTATCAAAAAACACAAGGGGACGGTTGGGAAGCACAGACCGCAGGTGATACCGTGGCCGTTTCCACGTGGCCCGAACCTGGTCGGTATGCGCAATTTCGCCTGCTTCTGCCGGATGACCGCGTGCATGACGTGTACGTTCGCATCCAGCACGTGACAAAGGTCAACATCCCGGTCAATGTCATCTCCGGTAGCGCACGAAGTCATCGGCTGCAAATCGAATACATGGTGATCGGAGTGGTGTTCGGCGCCCTGCTTTTGCTGATTGTGGCTGGCGCAGCACAAAGCTGGGTTTACCGCGACGCCGCTTATGGCTGGTACGCCGTGTACGCAGCCATCATGACTTTGGTGGTTGCGACGACCAGTGGCATGGCCGGCCACTTGTTGTGGGCCAACTTTGCAGCATGGAACAACGCTGCCCAAGGGTTTTTGGGGCTGCTAGGAGGCAGCACAGCCTTACTCGTTATCCGCAGCCTGTGTGGACTTTCTGGTCGTTACCGGTGGTTTGACCTTGCGGCGTACGGGACGGGCCTCGCGGGCCCCGTCTTTGCGCTGATCTATCTCGCCATGGACCGCCAGTGGGGCGTACACCTGCTGGGCGCTTACCTGATGGCGGCTGTTGTTTTGGGAGTGGCGACTTCTTTTCTTGCGTGGTGGAAAAAAGACGTCGTAGGAGCCTGGGTGCTGGCTGGTTTTACGCCGCTTGCATTGGTCACAGTAGTACTGGTTGCAGGCATTTTCGGGTGGATACCCAGCTCCTGGCTCTCGCAGTACGCACTCATGCTGTCGCTGGGCATCGAAGTACCCATATTGCTCGTGGCGCTGAACATCCGGTCCCGCGAAAGGCATGGTATCCAGGCCCGAGAGCAAGCCATGTCCAGTCACGACGCGTTGACAGGGCTGCTGGCTCAGCATTTGTTCGACGACAGGCTCAATCAGGTGGTGTCCCGCGCCAAACGCTTCAAGGAACCTGCAGCGGTGCTCTACGTCGAGCTGGTCAACTACGGGTACGTCAAACGCACCTACGGTATCGCGGTGGCCGAGCAAAGCCTGCTGCGCAGCGTGATCAAGTTGCGCCGAATTTTGCGCGATGTCGACACCGTGGGACGGGTCGACGAAGCCCGCTTCGGGCTGATCATGGAGGGCGTTTCATCACGAGAGCCGGTCACCGAACTGGCTGCACGCCTGATTGCGGCCGGTCTGATGCCACTCAAAGGCCTTACTCCGGAAATTGTCCTGCAGTTCCACATTGCCTGCGTCGTTCTCACCGAGAGGCTTATGGAAGGGCCTGAACTCTCACAAGCACTGTCCGACGTGCTTACCGGCATGGCCGCGCGCACACGCAGACCCATCCGGTTTCTGGAGCCGGAGCTGACCCGGCCTATGCCACTGGAGGCCGACTCCATGCTGGAAGACAGCGACACCTACAGTGAACCCGGTCGCCAAACTTCCCCCTGACCCAGCGCAAGCTCTCAAGCAAAACAAAAATTGCCTTTGATGGACTGCCCCACCTGAAGCAGGTGGTCCGTTCCCTGCAACACGATGAGGTTCATGCCAAAAGTCAGAGCCCCATTCACTCGGGCATCCTGGCGGTAGGTTTGCAAGGTGTCGCCTACCTCCGGGCTGGCAATGGCGGTTAGCGGATCAATGTTCGGAATCGGGCAACGCGCGCATGGCTTGACGAGTTTGAGTTGCACAGAGCCCTGCCCGGTGATGATTTCAAGCAGGTCCAGCCTGTCCTCGTCATGGGCTGTCAGGCCGCTACCCTCTAAATGGTTACCGATGACGATATTGGGTCGAAACCGCTCCATGCCCACGGGTGCGAAGCCCCTCGTTGCAAGCTTCTCGTTAAATCCGTCAAGGGAAGCCTGACTGATGACCAGCAACGGATAGCCGTCGCTGAACTGGTTAAGCGCTTCCACCTCACCGGTCCATTGGCGGCTGCTTGCTCTTTTATGCTCGGGATCAAAGCGCACCAGACGCACCCGGGCACCCAGAAAATCACTGAACCATTGCGCAGCAATCGGCCCCATGTCGTAGGCCTTGACGTCGTCGTCCCAGATGTGCACGCGCACCGGCTGCTCCACCTGATCCAGCGCAACGTGCAAAGCCAGCATGCCCGGAGCGCGCAGGACCATGTCATGGTGTTTGAGCTGCGGCTGGATCAGCGCCATGCGCGGCAGCTCGCGCTGCGTGACAAAGACACCGCGCTCGTCCACCACCATCCAGGCTCGGTCAAATTCCAGCCCGGTCTCGATCAGCAAAGCCTCCTGTACCTGCACTCCGGCGCAAGATTTGACGGGGTAAACCCACAGACTGGCAATTGTGGCTGTCACGTCGGCTATCGCGTCAGATGTTTCGATCAATGATTCAGTCACTTGTCAAATCCTTAAAAATTCGCGTCAAATCACGCCAGAAAGCAGATTTTGCACTGGCTTCTAGAATGAGTCATGTTCAAGCCCTTTGATGTCTGTATTCGCGGTAATGGCGTGGTGGGCCGCACGCTCGCCCTGCTCCTGGCCCGTGAGCGTTTGCGTGTTGCACTGGTCGAGCGGCCCGTCTCTGCCGATACACCACCAGAGCGACCTCTGCAAGACGTTCGTGCCTACGCCCTGAACAGCGCATCCCGCCGCTTGCTCGAGTCACTCCGAGCGTGGCCCCAAGCCGCTTTTGCCACCCCGGTGCACGAAATGCGGGTTTGGGGCGACGATGGTGGCCGGCTCGATTTTTCTGCGCAGGCCAATAGCGGCGCGGCTCTCGCCTGGATTGTTGATGTACCCGCGCTGGAGCAACAGATAGCGCAGGCCGTTCTTTATCAGCCCGAAATAGAAACAGTGCCAGAGCCGGTCAAGGCCGCGCTTCAGGTGGTCTGTGAAGGGCAAAAAAGCAGCAGCCGCAATGAATTTGGCGCGGTGTGGACCTCCAAACCGTATTTCCAGAAGGCCATTGCTGCGCGCCTGCAGAGCGACCAGGCCCACCGCGGTGTGGCCCGTCAGTGGTTTGGCAAGGGCGAAATACTCGCTCTTTTACCGATTTCCGGCGAGGGAGGGAACTCCGTGGCGCTGGTCTGGTCTGTCTCTGTAGAGCGCGCAGCCGTGCTGGAAAAGTTGTCGCCGGAAGAGTTTGCCGTGGCGGTACAAACCGCCTGCCATACGGATTCGATGGAAGTGGGCCGCTTGGAGTTGAGCAGCGGCCTTTCGAGCTGGCCCTTGACATTGTCCAGTGCCGAACGTTGGACAGGACCGGGCTGGGCGCTGGCAGGTGATGCGGCGCATACAGTGCATCCGCTGGCGGGCCAGGGCTTGAATCTGGGTTTGGCGGACGCGACCGGACTGGCTGCCGTTATTCGCGAACGCGAATACTGGCGCGGTCTGGGGGACGAGAAGTTGCTGCGTCGTTATGAGCGTGCCCGCAAGGCCGATGTGGCGGCCATGGGCGCAGTGACCGATGGATTACACGGGCTGTTTGCGCAAAACGATGTGCGCTGGCAGGTATTACGCAATTGGGGAATGAATGCTTTCGCGGGCAGCGGTCCTCTCAAAACCTGGATCACCCGTCAGGCGATGGGTTTGCCGCCAAGCGGGCCACGGGAACTTGGTTCTTGATGAGCCAGCGTTGACCGCAGCGCGAGAAGCATGAAGTGACAGATTGCATTGCATTAGCCGGAAACAACAAATGACATTATTCAAATCAATCGCAAACAGTGTGATTCTGACCTTGAGCCTCGGTGTTGTATGGGCCGATGAAGCGGCGATTCGCAAGAATCTGCCCGAACGCATTCCCAGTCTGCCAATGATTGAGGAAGTTAGCAAAACACCCATGCCTGGTCTGTATGAGGTTCGTGTCAATGGCAACGAGATTTTCTACACAGACGGCGAAGGCCAGTACATGATCCAGGGCAATCTGTGGGACACCCGCCAACGCCGGGACCTGACAGAAGAGCGTGTTCAAAAACTCAACGCCGTCGCGTTTGATGCACTGCCGCTCAAGGACGCCTTCACCATCGTGCGCGGCAATGGCAAGCGAAAGCTGGCGGTATTTGAAGACCCCAATTGCGGCTATTGCAAACGTTTTGAGCGCGACATGCAAAAGGTCAACGACGTCACGGTGTACATGTTTCTTTATCCCATTCTCGGCCCTGATTCGGTAGAAAAATCCAAAAACATCTGGTGCGCCAAAGACAAGGGCAAAGTCTGGCAAGACGTCATGGTGCGGGACCAGCCGGTGCTTACCGGCAATTGCGACGCGAGCGCGTTAGCCCGGAACGTGGAGTTTGGCAAAAAATACCGAATCACCGGTACCCCAACCCTTATCTTTGCTGACGGCTCAAGGGTGCCGGGGGCCATCAGCGCCCAACAGGTCGAAAAACTTTTGAACGATGCCAAGGCACAGTAAGGTCCTTCGGGCGTCGCTGTAAGAAAAAACAAGTTTTTCCTTTACGGCGAAGACGAGTTGCTATGCTACTAATGGCATTTTGTTCAAAATCCACCCAGCCGGACACGGTCCCCGAACTGCGGGCAGGTGCGGTATTCTTTTGACCTATGCCTCAAAGCCGATCCACGCCAAACCACCCCCCGTCTTCAAACCTCAGCTACCGGGTCGAGATTGCCGATCTTCACGCCCACCTGTTTCGCGTCACACTGACCATCGCCAAGCCCGCTGCGCTTCAGCAGCTCGCATTGCCGGTGTGGATTCCGGGCAGCTATTTGGTGCGCGAGTTTTCCAAGAACCTGCAGGGCTTGCGTGCAAAGCAGGGATCGCGGTCCCTACCGACCAGTCAGATCTCGCAGCTCGATAAATGCAGCTGGGAGATTCGTTGCGTGGCGGGCAAGCCCCTGGTAGTGACTTACGAGGTCTACGCCAACGACAACTCGGTACGCACAGCATGGCTGGACGGCCATCGGGGTTTCTTCAACGGTAGCTCGCTGTGCTTGCAGGTCGAGGGCCAGAGCCACACCGCACACCGGCTTGAAATTGAGTCGTCGCCATCTATCTCAACCTGGGCGGTGGCCACTGGCTTGAGCCCGCTAAAGATCACCAAACAGGGTTTTGGCAGCTACCTTGCTGCCAACTACGACGAACTGGTTGACTGTCCCGTCGAAATGGGGACCTTCTGGAGTGGCGCTTTTGTGGCCTGCGGTATACCCCACCGGTTTGTGGTGGCTGGTGCTCCGGCGAGTTTTGACGGGGTTCGGCTGATGGCTGACAGTCAGAAAATTTGTGAATCGCAAATCCGCTTTTGGCATGGCGGTAAAAAACCACCGCACAAGAACTACCTGTTCATGCTCAACGCCGTGGACGACGGCTATGGCGGGCTGGAGCACCGCAACTCCACCGCGCTGATCTGCACGCGCAAGGACCTGCCGCGCGTTGGCGACAGCAAAACGTCTGAGGGCTACACCACCCTAAGGGGACTGATCAGCCACGAATACTTTCACACCTGGAACGTCAAGCGACTGCGCCCTGCAGAGTTTGCTCAATACAGCTATGGCAGCGAGAACTACACACAGCTACTCTGGTTTTTTGAAGGCTTCACCAGTTACTACGACGACCTGTTGCTGCGCCGCGCCGGTTTGCTCGACGACGCGGCGTATGTGAAGCTTTTGAACAAGACGATCAACCAGGTGATGCAGACGCCGGGGCGGCTGATCCAGTCGCTGGCGCAGGCCAGCTTTGATGCCTGGGTGAAGTACTACCGGCAGGATGAAAATACGCCCAACGCCACCGTCAGCTACTACACCAAGGGCGCTTTGACGGCCCTGTGTTTTGACCTCAGCCTGCGTGCGGAAAGCAAGGCGGTGTCTCCCGTCACCCTCGACGATGTGATGCGCACCTTGTGGCAGCGCTGCCGCGGTGGTCCGATGAGCGAGGCAGATTTCGCTGCCGTTTTGCAGGAGATCGGTGGGCGGTCTTACGCCCCGGAAATTGCCAGCTGGGTGCATGGCACCGGAGAGTTGCCGCTGGAGGAGCTGCTGCAACGTCACGGTGTAGCCGTGCTTCAGGAACCGGCTCAGCCAGCGCAGGCGCTCGGCTTGCGCGTGCAGGAATCCAATGGCGTGATCATCAAGACGGTCATGCGGGGCGGGCCAGCCGAACGCGCTGGTTTTGCCGCTGGCGACGAATGGCTGGGGGTGGATACGCCCGCGGCTGGCAAAGGCAAAAAGGCAGGTGCGCCAGCAAGCACCGGCTGGCGCCTGACAAAGCTGGACGACCTGCCTCTGTATGCGGGCGCCAGCAAAAAAGTCGTGGCACTGGTGGCGCGCGACAAACGCCTGCTGCGTTTGGAACTGGTGATGCCACCCGCCACGACCACTTGGCGTCTCGTGCTCCGGGACACGGCGCTGGTGAAGAAGTGGCTGGAGGCAGGCTGAAGAAGGCTCAGCCCGCTGGCATCTGCGCTTCGATCTGGGTCACAAAAAGCTCGGCTTCGGCGCTGCCCTTGATCTCGCGAACAATCTCGCGTGCCCGCTTGATGGCGGCGATAAAATCAGGCAAATCGCTTGCCCCCTCAATCTTGATACACAGCGGCTCGGCCGTGGGACCCAGCATGTGTTCGAGCAAATGAGACGAAAAAAGCTTGGCCTGGGCGAGGTTGGCGGCGCGCGCCACTGCAGGCGCGGCCTCCGGTGAATCGATCGGCTCCAGCGCCGCCGGCATGGTTTTTTCTTCGACGACCTGCGGCTCCACCAAGCCTTCGTTTTCCAGCTCCGCCAGGCGATCCGCATCGCCCAGTGCGGTGGCAATGGTGGTCAGCTCTGCATGGGTGCGTTTGCCATCCACCATGATCAACAGCGAACGCAGCTTGGGCGCCAGACCAGATTGCCGGTTGGCAATGGCCTCCGCTCCCTTTGGCGTCTTTTGGTAAATCGTTTGCTTGCTCATTGTCCCCTCTCCGCCTCAAAGCTTTTTGTAAGACCAGTGTAGGCCCGAAACCAGGCGACGTCGATAGGGTTGCTACCCGGGAAAATCAGGATGCACAACACTTCCAACCGCTTGTGCTCAGCGCCTGCGGTCCAGCACCCGTTTGGCCTTGCCGCCACTGCGCTCAACGCCACCTTCAGTACGCAGCTCGATCTCGGCGGTGGTGCCGACATAAGCCTTGATCTCATGCTGCAACTGCCGCGCCGCCCCCTGAACTGCAGGACTGTCCAGCGCCAGACCGGGCCGGGTTTCCACGGCCACCGTGAGGCAGTCCATCGCGCCTTCGCGCGTCAGGATGCACTGGTAGTGCGGCGCCAACTCTGGGCGCTTGAGAATCAACTCCTCGATCTGCGTGGGAAACACATTGACGCCGCGCACGATCATCATGTCGTCGCTACGCCCGGTAATTTTCTCCATGCGGCGCATGGTGCGTGCAGTGCCGGGCAACAACCGGGTCAGGTCGCGGGTGCGGTAGCGGATGATGGGCAAGGCCTCCTTGCTCAGGCTGGTAAACACCAGTTCACCCATCTGCCCGTCTTCAAGCAGTGCGCCTGTGTCGGGGTCCACGATCTCGGGATAGAAGTGGTCTTCCCAGACCGTGGGGCCGTCCTTGGTTTCAACACACTCGCTGGCAACGCCCGGACCAATGACTTCGCTCAATCCGTAGATATCCACCGCATCAATGCCCATGCGCTGCTCGATCGCACGGCGCATGTCATTGGTCCACGGCTCGGCGCCGAAGATACCGGTGCGCAGGCTGGAACCGGCAGCATGTAAAGCCTGTTTTTCGAATTCGTCCGCAATCGCCAGCATGTAGCTGGGGGTCACCATGATGACGTCGGGCTTGAAATCGGCGATCAGTTGGACCTGGCGCTCGGTTTGCCCGCCGCCAAAAGGCACCACCGTCAGGCCCAGTTTTTCCGCCCCGTAGTGCGCGCCCAGACCGCCGGTAAAAAGTCCGTAGCCATAGCTGATATGCACCAGGTCACCAGGCCGCGCACCCGCCGCGCGTATGCTGCGCGCCACGCAACCAGACCACATGTCCACGTCGTTTTTTGTGTAAGCCACTACCGTCGGCTTGCCGGTGGTTCCGCTGGATGCATGCAGGCGCACGCACTGCTCGCGCGGTACGGCCAGCATGCCAAAAGGGTAGCTGTCCCGCAAATCCTGCTTGGTGGTGAAAGGGAATTTTTCCAGATCGGCCAATGATCGGCAATCGTCCGGATGCGCACCGGCGGCGTCGAACTTGGCCCTGTAAGCCGGAGAGTGGCTATAAGCGTGTCTCAGCGTGGACTGCAGACGCTTGAGCTGCAAGGCGCGCAGCTCGTCGATACTTGCCTTTTCTATGGGCTCCAGAGGAAACCGCTTCATGACAGGTCCGCAATCACGGCGCCCGCGATCTGAGCGCTTTTTCCGCGGAACATCGCAATGATCTCGCCGCGCTGGTTGGTAACTTTCATGTCGTAAATGCCATGCCGACCCTGCAGCATTTGCTCCACGCCCTCGCAACTCAGTACATCACCGAGCTGTCCGGGTTTTAGAAATTCGATGCTGCAACCTGCCGCCACCGTTACCTTGTTGCGGCTGTTGCAGGCAAAGGCAAACGTCGAATCAGCCAGCGTGAAAATCAACCCGCCGTGGCAGATCTTGTGACCATTGAGCATGGCCTCCCGCACGGCCATGCGCATCACGGCTCGCCCAGGCTCGCAGCAGACAAGCTCCATCTGCATGAACTCCCGCGAGGCGCTGTCGGCAGCAAACATGGCCTGGCCAACCTGGTGAGCCAATTCGTTGGCGTCCATCGTTATGCGCCTTTGAACGCGGGTGCGCGTTTTTCGAGGAAAGCGGTCACGCCTTCGATGTAGTCATGGGTACGGCCG
Organism: Polaromonas sp.; assembly: GCA_046598365.1. Taxonomy (GTDB): domain Bacteria; phylum Pseudomonadota; class Gammaproteobacteria; order Burkholderiales; family Burkholderiaceae_C; genus Polaromonas. The sequence goes on from JBKJIV010000078.1 coordinate 70,551, forward strand.
AGTGCCGACTGGGTATCCCGTTCAAGGTCAAGCTGGTTGTCAAGGGCATTGCTGGCGCCTTCATGCAGGAGGCGGCGCGTTTCGACCAGCGCCAAGGTGGGCATGGTTGCCAGCCGCTGCGCCAGCACCATGACCTTGGTCAGGCAGTCCTCGCCCTCGCCCGCCACATCCCAAATCATTCCCCATTCCTTGGCGTCTTTTGCGCCCAGCTTGTCGCCTAGCATCGCCAAGCCCATCGCTCGGGCCAAACCCAGCCGCTTGACCAGAAACCAACTTCCCCCAGCATCCGGAATCAGTCCGATCTTGCTGAAAGCCTGAATGAAAGTGGCCCCTGGCGCGGCAATGGCAATGTCACATGTCATGGCCAGCGACGCGCCGGCACCGGCCGCTACGCCATTGACTGCAGCAATGGTTGGCATGCGCAGCCCTTGCAGACGGCGTACCGTAGGATTGAACGCCTGGTCTATGACCGGGCCGGGGTTGGCGCGCTCCATCAGGTCGGGGCCGGGTTCAAAATCGAATTCGCCGAGATCGGCGCCGGCACAAAAACCCCGGCCTGCACCCGTGATGACCAGCGCACGGATGGCGGGGTTTGCCTCGGCCTGATCCATCGCAGTCCATAAGTCACGATGCATCTGCCGCGTAAAACTGTTGAGTGCCTGCGGGCGATTGAGCGTGAGTACCACCACCGCGCCGTGCTCAGCATACAAAACAGTGGATTCAGATGAAACGTCGGTCATAAGCATCTCCTGCCGCGAATTTAGCATTGACCGACCCAACGGTCGGTTAATATTTTCCCTTGCCTGCCCCGCCGACTCGCGTGGCATGATTGAAGAAAAAGGACTTCCCCCATGACTTACGAAATGATCGTCACCAAAACTGAAGGTCGCGTCGCTATCCTCACCCTGAATCGGCCCAAGCAGCTCAATGCCCTGAACGAGCAACTGATGGACGAGCTGGGTGCAGCGCTCAAGGCCTTCGATGCCGACGACAACATCGGCTGCATGGTCTTGACCGGCAACGAAAAAGCATTTGCGGCTGGCGCCGACATAGGCGCGATGGCGGGTTATGGCTTTGCTGACGCCTACAAGGGCGACTACATCACGCGCAACTGGGAGCAGATCCGCAGCATCCGCAAACCGGTGATCGCTGCGGTCAGCGGCTTTGCACTGGGTGGCGGCTGCGAGCTGGCGATGATGTGCGACTTCATCATTGCCGCAGACAACGCGAAGTTTGGCCAGCCGGAAATCAAGCTGGGCGTCATCCCCGGCGCCGGTGGCACCCAACGCCTGCCGCGCGCAGTCGGCAAAGCCAAGGCCATGGACATGGTGCTGACGGGCCGCATGATGGACGCTGTTGAAGCCGAGCGCAGCGGCCTGGTCAGCCGCGTGGTGCCGCTGGACAAGCTGATGGACGAAGCGCTTGGCGCTGCGCTGCAAATTTGCGACTATGGTCAGCTCGCCGTGATGGCAGCCAAAGAGTCGGTTAACCGCGCTTACGAGGGTACGCTGGCAGACGGCATCATGTTTGAGCGCCGCCTGTTTCACGCGATGTTTGCGACCAATGACCAGAAAGAAGGCATGGACGCTTTCGTCAATAAGCGCAAGGCAACTTTCAAGCATAGCTAAAGGCCCTATCGGCTTGGGCCGCCTTGACCGGCCGAAGGATCTTCCTCATGGGTCAATGCCTGCATCGAAGGTTGGCTATAATATTGCTCGCGCGGTGATATAGCTCAGTTGGTTAGAGCGCAGCATTCATAATGCTGATGTCGGTGGTTCAAGTCCACCTATCACCACCACGTATTCCGGGCCTGGGAGAGAAGTACTTCCGGGCCCTTTTCACTTCACAGCCTCTGGACATACACCATGAAACGCTGCACACAACATCTCGTCAAGTCCCTGCCAGCCCTCATGCTGGCAATTCTGACCACTCTGCTGGCCGCGCCTGCTACGGCGCAGACCGACACCCCAGCCCCACAAAATGTCCGCAGCTTTCCAAAAGCTGCCCTTCGGGGGGTTCTGGTGGTGCTGGCACCCCCGAAAATCACCATGAATGGCAAGGCCGACCGGTTGTCGCCCGGTTCACGCATCCGCAACACCAACAACAGCTATGTGCTGTCCGGGGCACTGGTGGGGCAGGAACTGCCCGTCAATTACACCCGTGACAGCGCCGGTTTTGTGCATGAGGTGTGGATACTCAATGCTGAAGAGGTCAAGGAAAAGCGCGCAGGTATGCCAACGCGCAATTTCAGTTTCGGCTTTGAGGCGGCGCCCACCGCGCAGGACGATGGCAAGACCCCCTACGACCAGTTGCCGCGCTACGACCAGTTGCCGCGCACCAAACAGTAGTCCAGCGTTATTCAGGGGAAACCGGCGCTTAGCCCTTTTCCACGGGCACATTCAGCTACTTTTTCGATAGCCATCTCATGAGTAAAAAAGTCTTTATCAAAACCTTCGGGTGTCAGATGAATGAGTACGACTCGGACAAGATGTCCGACGTGCTGCACGCCGCGCAAGGCTATGAGCCCACGACCAATGTGGATGAGGCCGATCTGATTCTTTTCAACACCTGCTCAGTGCGCGAAAAAGCGCAGGAAAAGGTGTTCAGTGACTTGGGTCGTGTCAAGCATCTCAAGAAAAAAGGCGTCATGATCGGCGTCGGCGGTTGTGTGGCCAGTCAGGAGGGCGATGCCATTATTGAGCGCGCGCCCTACGTTGATGTCGTGTTCGGTCCCCAAACGCTGCACCGCCTTCC
>JBKJIV010000156.1:0-3954 GCA_046598365.1 Polaromonas sp.
GCTGCAGAACGTGGTTGAGCGTTGTGTCGTGCTGTGCACCGGCTCGCTGATCCCCGTCAGTCTGGTTCAAAGCGCTCTCACCAGCCAGGGGCCCGAGCTGTTGCCGCTGGATGAGGCGCGCCAGGAATTTGAACGCGGGTATTTAACCCAGTTGCTCAAGATGACCAATGGCAATGTCGCGCAGGCCGCCAAGCTCGCCAAACGCAACCGAACCGATCTCTACGCCCTGCTTGCCCGACATGATCTGGCGCCCGCCAGCTTCAAAAACTTTAAAAGCTGAACCAGGCACCAGCCCGTGCTGGTGCTGGTGCTGGTGCTGGTGCTGGTGCTGGACTGTCAGTTTTCACAGACAGACTACACCCCTGATTTTGTTGAGGTTTCTCACTTGATCGGCAGTGTTGTCTGTCGAGACCGACAGACCGCGCCCGCGTCGAATCTGTAACCCCTTGATTTCATTGGATAAATGATCTGGCACACATCTTGGATAAGCAGGCAGGTCCATCCAAAACCTTCAAGAGGAAACCCCATGAACTCAGAGCAAATCCATCTGGTGCAGTCCACTTTCGATCTGGTCCGCCCTATTGCGGCCACCGCCGCCGACCTTTTCTACAAACGTCTTTTCGTTCTGGATCCGTCGCTTCGTCCGATGTTCAAGGGTGACCTTGTGGACCAGGGCCGCATGTTGATGTCCATGCTGAACACGGCAGTCAATGGACTCACCCACCTGGAGTCCATGGTTCCCGTCGTGCGCCAACTTGGCGCGCGGCATGTCAAATACGGGGTGCGGGACGAGCACTACGCCACTGTCGGCAGCGCCTTGCTCTGGACCCTGGAGCAAGGTTTGGGTGACAAGTTCACGCCAGCCGTCCGAGAAGCCTGGACCGCAGCTTACGGCTTGCTGGCCGGTCAGATGCAGCAGGGAGCCAGCGATGTCAGCAAGCTCCCCGAAGCTGTGAAATGAGCGGCCATTTGTTGGGTAACAGGCGCCTGTCATGAATGAGCGCTTGTCGGAGGACACGCAGAGCGCAATGCCAGGAAGCGCCGGGACCACACGGCATGTCGCCTCTCTGGGATTTAACCTCAATCAGGCCTCTCGGCCAGTGATGGTACCTACAGGCGGCAGGCTTATTGCGGCTCGATCTTCGCGTCGCGGATCGCCTTCGCCCACTTGACGGTTTCTACCGCGTTGCGCTGTGCCAGTGCTTCGGGCGTACCGGGCTCAACCGCGAAACCGATGGCTGAAAATTTCTCCTGGATGTCTTTGCTTTGTGCGGCGGCATTGACGGCCTGGTTGAGCTTGGCAACGATGTCGGGTGGTGTGCCGGCGGGCGCAAACACGGCGAAGTAAGCGATCAGCTCATAGTCCTTCAGGCCCAGGGCTTCATTGACCGTGGGCAACTCGGGGATGGCCGCTGAGCGCTTGCTGGAGGTCACGGCCAAGCCGCGAATCTTGCCGCCTTTGACCTGCGGCAGCATGACTGCAAAGTCGGCGGTGAACATCATCACCTGACCGCCGATGAGGTCGGTCATGGCGGCGGGGCCGCTTTTGTAGGGCACGCTGGTGAACTGGATGCCGGACATGCTGGCCAACATTTCGGACGAGACCAGCTGCGAGGTGCTGGCGCTGGCAGAGGTGACGTGGCCCGCCTTGGTTTTGCCCAGGGTCACCAACTCGCGCAGGGTTTTGGCCGGCACATCGTTGTTGACAGCGACGATCAGCGGCACGGAGCCTATGTAGCCCACGGGCGTGAACGCAGTGTCCTGGTTGTAGGGAAGCGTTTTCATCAGGCTTTTAAGGGCGGCATTGGTGCTGTTGGTACCAATGAGAATGGTGTAGCCGTCGGGCGCGGACTTGGCGACAGCGTCTGCGCCCAGCATGCCGTTGACGCCGGCCTTGTTTTCCACCACCACGGTTTGGCCCAGCGTCTCGGACATCTTGGCGGCAAAGGCGCGACCTATCTGGTCTGTTGCGCTACCGGCGGCAAAAGGCACGATGGCCTTGATCGGCTTGTTGGGGAAAGCCTGACCAAAAGCAGTAAGGGAAAGACTGGCCATGGCCAGAAAAAGAATCGACTTGCACTTCATGTTGTTGTCTCCTGTTGAAATACTGAAAAGAAAAACTCCGAAAGAATTACTCGACCGTCATGCTCAAAATGGCTGAACCCAGACATTTACCATGCGCGTCCAGCGCCAGAGAGCGGGTCACGCCTCCACCCAACGCGTCGTGCAAAACAAAGTTTAAGGCACCCAGCTGCGGCAGCACATAGCGCTCGACCTCGCCTTTGACGATGTCGCCATAGTATTTACGCACACGCTCGGCCGTGATGGCGCGTTCAATCGATGGAAAGTCCTTGATGTCATAAGCGATGACTGAGATGGTGGACCGGTTTCCCTTGTCTCCCGTGCGGGAGTGGGCGATGTCACGCAGAAGCATGGGTTTAAAGCTCCATCGTTGTAATGCGGGTCTGAACAAGATCGCGCGGCACCAGCACGGACACCGCGGCAATCACTTCACGGACCAACTTGGTGACACCGCCGCCACTGGCCGGACCATTGAGGTACATCGCCTCCACCTCGTTGGCCACGCGCTCAGCCTCTTTGCGGGTGGCCACCCGCATGGCCACGCGGGCCCGTACTTCATAAGCCTCGTAGCCGCTGGCCAGCGTTGGGCCATGAATGGCATTGACACCGATCAGCTCATAACGGCTGTCCAGAGGTTCGAAGTTTGATGCCGCCAGCCGTTGCCGCACCACATCCAGCGCGAGCTGGCCACGCGCCTGCGCACCAAGCCCAGCGTAGGAGATTTGTCCTTCGCCGATGAAACCATCGCGGTGGCCTACGGTTACTTTCAGGTTGTCCGGACGTTGGCGGCCCGTAGCACCTTCGATACGCACCCTGTTGGGCGCCACCTGAGTCAGCGTGACGCCTGAAAAATCTGCCGCCACGTCCGGCTGCAGGTAACTGGCGGGGTTTTCAATTTCATATAAAAGCTGCGCTGTGCAGGTAGCCACAGTGACGCAGCCGCCCGAGCCTTCCACCTTGGTGATGATGGCTTGTCCGTCTGCGGAAACCTCGGCAATCGGAAAACCCAGGTTGGCCAGGTCTGGCACTTCGCGGTAACCCGGATCTGCAAAATACCCACCGGTGACTTGCCCTGCGCACTCCAGCAAATGGCCGATGAGGGTGCCCTGCCCCATTTTTTTCCAGTCCGACATGGACCAGCCAAACTCATGAATGAGCGGGGCCAGAAACAGCGCCGGGTCGGCAACTCGGCCGGTGATCACCACGTCTGCTCCACACTCAAGCGCCTCGACCAGCGCCTGAGCGCCGATATAAGCGTTGGCTGACAACACGGAGCTGCCAAGGGACCGCAGTGGAGCGCCGCTTTCCATGATGGTCAGGTCCTGGGTATGGATGAGGGGCAACACATCATCGCCGTGTACCACCGCCACCTTCAGCCGCTTCAGGCCCAGCTCACGCGCGACCTGCATGACCTCTTGTGCAGCGGCCTGCGGGTTGGCAGCGCCCATGTTGGTGATGATCTTCACGCCCTGGCTGACACAGGACAGCAGCACCGCTTCCATGCGATCCCGCAGCAGCGGATCGAACCCCCGAAGGGCGTCCTGGCTGCGCTCTAGCTGGGCCAAAGCGATCGTGCGCTCGGCCAGACACTCAAACACCAGGTAATCCAGAGCGCCCTTGTCCGCCAGCTCAACGGCGGGAGGAATGCGGTCGCCAGAGTAGCCGGCACCGGCGCCTATGCGTATGGTTTTGGGAGAAGGGTTTGTCACAGCGGTTCTTACAGCGAGTCCAAAGAGGCCACGCTGCCAAGGACGCACTATGAAGGATGCGGCGCGCTGTGTAAATTCAAACTTACCCCGACTAAACTCAAGTCATGGCCACAACATCTCCCTCCGACGCCCCCAAAGGCGCCCCCCGCTCGCTGTCGGGCCT
>JBKJIV010000095.1:0-8512 GCA_046598365.1 Polaromonas sp.
CCGGTCGGCATCTGCGTGCTCATGCGTATCGTCAGGCGCTGTGAAGTATTGTCAAAAGTGGCCAGCACTGAGCGTGGCTCCAGACTCAGCGCATGCAGGCGCTGGTTGATGATGTCCAGTGCCACCACATGGCGGGCCTTCGCAAAGGCGGCGGCGGTGGCATCCACGCTGCCGTAACGTGTTTCGCAGGCAATGTTGTCCGGCGCCTGATCGCACAGCGCGGGTGCTCCTTGCGCCGTCGCATCGCCCATGTCTACCACCATGGGCAACTCGTCGTATTCCACCATCACGGCTTCGGCCGCATCGCGCGCCTGCTGCAGGGTCAGCGCCACCACGGCGGCCACTGCCTCGCCGACAAAACGCACACGCTCGTGCGCCAGCACGCGCCGGACCGGCGTCGCCACCGGCGAACCGTCAGCGCGCTTGAAACCGCTGGAGCCGGGAATCGGTTTGACGCCAGCGGCCACCAGATCAGCCCCGGTGACCACCCGCAGCACGCCTGGCATACCCAGCGCCGTCGAAACATCAACAGAAACGATACGTGCGTGCGGATAGGGTGAACGCACAAAGAAAAGGTGAGCCTGCTCATCCGCGGTCACGTCGTCAGCGAAGCGTCCGACACCGGAGAGCAACGCGTCGTCTTCCAGCCGGCGAACAGCCTGGCCGCTGCCAAAACGTGAAGAATGAATGGAAGCGGGTTGGATTGGGGTCACGAATTGCCTCTTGAAGGGGGTCCGCTGGCGGGAGGTCCTGCCGGGAATAAGATGACCACTATATAGGCATCAAACGACCGATGCAGCGACAAGCAAGATGGCCGAGCGTCCGACTCGCTGATTGCATTTGCTCGACAATCAGGGCATGCCCTTACCCCCTCCACCCATTCGTCGCCAAAGCAAGGCCAACAACGAGCTCTTGTTCAAAGGCATCCTGTGTGCCCTGATCGGGCTGGCCGTGCTGATTGCACCTTACTTCATCAAGTCACCCGGCATGCAGGGCACCGTGGCCAACGCGTCGTTGGTCGGCTGGTTTGCGCTGGTACTCGGTTGCGCCTTTATCGGCGTGTACGGACGTCGCAGGCTGGCCTCTAGAGGCTGACCCGACCGCGCTCACTTGCGGGCCCTATTGCTACTTTTTTTGTAGCTAAAGACCTTTATTTTTCGCGGCTTAACGCCGCCTTTCCGCGAAAACACAGCAAGGTGCTGTCCTACAGCCCTGCGATGCATTACCTTGCGGCAAAGTACCTATGGCTGCGCGAGACTGAGGCGTGACTCCCCAAAGTTTTACCACCGCTACAACCTACAGGCCCGTTCCGCCTGCCAAACAAGAGGACCTCATGTCGCTGAAAGCCTACATCGTGGAAGACAACGATCTCATCAGGGACAACCTTGTCGAGGCGTTGACAGACGTTTTGGGCATTGAGACCATTGGCCACGCGACTACCGAGACCGGCGCCTGTCGGTGGCTGGCTCAGCATCCAAAGGACTGGGATATGTTGATCCTGGATCTTTTCCTTCTACAAGGAACGGGATTGGGGGTGCTCCAAAAATGTGGACCTCATCTTGATAGTCAACGGGTAGTGGTACTTTCCAACTACGCCACAGACGAGATTCGCAAACGCTGCCTTGCCTGCGGTGCCGACGCCGTTTTTGACAAGTCGACCGAGATTGATCTCTTTTTGGAATATTGCGGCCATCTGCACTGAGGCTGCAAAATTCAACGCGCCTTTTTTCCGGCGACGTCGCTGTCTTCCCCTTGCGATTGCGGACGCGGGATTTTTTTGAACTTGATCAGCCGCTTGAGTTCAATAGCGTCCTTTTTGATCTGTCGCTCGGCATCGAGCACTTGCCCGGCTTTGAGCCACGCGGCAAATTCTTCCGGCGTTTCCAGCGTCACGCGACCCAGCCCGGCGTTGCGAAAGTCATGAATCACCATTTCAGCGGCCTTTTGCAGGTTGATGCGCCCCTTGCTCAGGAGCGCGCCACGTTTGCGGCCGATTTCTTCCAGCAACTGCTCGTCCTTCATGCCCGGCGTGATTTGCAGTGAATAACGTGACTCAACGGCGCTGGGGTAGTGCTGGATCAGGTAGTCAAGCAGCTCCAGCGCCACCTCTTCCTCATTAAAAGCGTTGCGGCCAATCGCGCCACTCGCCGCCAGGTTGTAGCCGCTTTTTGCCACGATGATTCGCGGCCACAACATACCCGGCGTGTCGTACAGGTAAAAGTCATCGGCCAGAGAGATGCGCTGCTCCAGCTTGGTGATGCCTGCTTCGTCCCCGGTTTTGGCAGCGCGTTTGCCGGTCAAGGTGTTGATCAGTGTGGATTTGCCGACGTTGGGAATGCCGCAAATGAGCACCCGCATCGGTTTGACCATGCCGCCGCGCAAAGGTGCCAGTTCGCGGCAGGCGCTGATCAGGCGGCGCGAAGGCGCTGTCTCACTGGCATCGAGGCCAATCGCCCGCGTTTCAGGCTGACCGTTGTAATGGGCCAGCCAAAGTGCGGTGCGCGTTTGATCAGCCAGGTCTTGCTTGTTGAGCACTTTCAACGCCGGGCGGCTGCCGGTGAGTTCCGCCAGCATGGGGTTGGCGCTGGAGCCGGGCAGCCGCGCGTCCAGCAGCTCAATCACAACGTCCGTGTCCTTGATGCGCTCGCTGATGGCCTTTTTGGTCAGGTTCATGTGACCAGGGAACCACTGGATAGCCATCTTGATGCTCTTTCTATTTATAGGGCGGGCGTTTCACCCCTTGCCTCCGATTTTTTGGAGACTCCGAATTATCGGCTACGCGGCATGGGCCAGGCTGCGAATTCCCAGCCGCTCCGCCGAGACGTATTGCTGACGGTAAATTTCAAAGGGCATGGTGTCTGCGGCTTCAATGGCCTTTTGCTCAGCCACCGACTGGCGCGTCAATTCGGTAAAAACTGCCTGCTGCGCCTCAGAAAAAGGCAGAGCCAGCAAGGTCTGCTTCGTACTGATCGACTGGGCACGCGCAAAAGCAACAAAGGAGTTGTCGTGGTTTTGGGCCATCGCCTCCAGCACACGGGCGGAGGGCAAAGCATCTGGCCGCTGCATCGCCGCCGCAGCGGCCTTGAGAGCATCCGCATAAGCAGTGCCGCCTTGGGCTGCATCGAGCGCGGTGGCGACGGGCGCGCATTGCTCGATGAGCTGGACACCCCAATCGGTTAGCGCAACTTCCTGGCCAGCGCGCTCTAGCATCAAGCCGGGCTCCCGGCCACGGGCAGCGACGCGGTGCTGGTTGCGCGCCAGCGCGGCGATTTCCTGTGGCGTGTCGGGCGGACTGTCCGACAGCAGACAGTGAAGCAGAAACACATCCAGAAAACGCATGGTCTCTGGCGCGATGCCAACTGGAACAAAGGGGTCAAGATCCATCAGACGCACCTCGACATATTCCACGCCGCGTTCGCGCAGGGCGTGCAGCGGGCGCTCGCCAGGAAAAATCACGCGTTTGGGGCGTATGGTTCCGTAGAACTCGTTTTCAATCTGCAGCAGGCTGCAAGCCAGCTGGTTGTAGTCACCGCCGGGGTTGCGTATGCCGACGGCTTCATAGGGTGGGTAGGGCCGGGTCAAGGCGTCCTGCAGCGACGCGCCATAGCCATCGAGGTTGTTGTAGCTGACTTTCAGCGAGGCTTGTGCGTCGCTCTGGTAGCCCAGCCGCCCCATGCGCAACGATGTGCCGTAAGGCATGTACATGGTGTGTTCGTTGAGCGCCTGCAATTCGTGTTGGCGGCCAGCGACAAACGTGGAGCACACCGCCGGTGAGGCACCAAAAAGGTAAAGCAGCAAAAACGCATGGCGTCTGAAATTGCGTATCAGCGAAAAGTATTCCTCACTGGACAGGCCAGGCAGTGACCAGTTGTAGTGAATGCCCGAGATCGTCTGCATGCGCCTGCCATAGCGGTGGCTAAGGCCAAGACGATAAACACTCTTGGCACGCCCGACGTTGGACGAACCGTAGCGTCCCACAGGAATGGTCTCGTCGGTGGGCAGGCCGCAGGGCATGCTGGAGACCCAGAGCATCTCGTCGCCCAGCGCCTGCATGGCTTGGTAGGTGAACTGGTGAATCCGCGTGAGCTCGTCCAAAGCCGCCTGAACGCCGTCGCCCAGCCCGGCGTGTGCACCGGTGACCAGTTCTACCTGAGACTCACTGAAGTCGGTGGTGATGCTGGGGTGGGTGAGCGCAGAGCCCAGAGCGGCGGGATGGGGGGTCAGCGCCAGGCCGCCTCCGGGTTGGGCGCGCAGGCTTTCTTTCTCAATGCCCCGGCGCATGCCCTTCAGCCTGGCCGGGCTGAGCGCGCGAAGGCGGTCCCCCAAAGACGCGTCGTTGAGCGCGTGCAAGCTGTTCATGTTGTATCCCCCGAAATCTTTAATTGGAGTGCAAGGTATCACAGGCCGGTTTTGTTTGCAGGCGGGGCGGCCGCTCGGTCACCGGCGATATGCGTCTGGCGTTGGGGCGAGAACGCGACATGGCTTCGTACGCTATATTTATAATAGCAAACTTTACCCGTGATAAAAGGGCAAGCATTCAATGTCACGCCCGAAGGGGCGGCTGTCAGCGATTAGCGGCAGCCGGACCGTCGAAGGTTATGCCTGCAAAGCCCTTACAGATGCACGGCCCCCTCCCGCCATGCATGCAGAACGGTCGACTCAAGCGGTGAGACTCTTAGCCCAGCACGCGCAGCAGCCAGGCGTTCATATCGGTGATTTCCTCCATGCATACCGAGTGCTCCATGTCGTAAGCATGCCAGTCCACCTGATAGCCAAGCGCGGTGAGCGTTTCCCGCGTCGCGGTCGCAGCCGCCAACGGGACGACGCCGTCTCGTTTGCCATGGGCCAGAAAAACCGGAATCCCCTGGTTGGCCGCGCTGCGTTCTGCCGCCAGCGTGTGCGCCAATGGCAAGTAGCCGGACAGGCCCATGACGCCGCCCAGTTTTTCGGGGTAGCGCAAGCCGGTCATCAAGGCCATGGCGCAGCCCTGCGAGAAACCAGCGATGATGATGCGGCTGGCCGCCATGCCGCGGCCAGTTTCGCGCTCTATCAGGGTGTTGATCAAGGCCTGCGTCTGGCGCAGGCCTTTTTCGTCCTGGCGCGCGGTCAGGTCGGCGCCGAGGATGTCGTACCACGCGGGCATCTGGTAGCCACCATTGATCGTGACGGGAATCACGGGCGCGTTGGGAAAGACAAAACGGATGGGGCCAACGGCATCCAGCGTCAACTCGTTTGCAATGGAAACAAAGTCCCTGCCGTCGGCACCCAGCCCATGCATCAACAGGACGGTAGCTGTAGGGTTGGGGGCGGTTTCGACCTCGATAACTTGCAATGACATAGGGTTTTTCGGCAAATGGCGAGCGCGAAGCCCGGGGTATTAAATGTAACAAGCACCACGGGCACACCAGGCACGTTGACCGGATGCACGTCAAACCTAACCGGTTGACAAACCTCCAAAAAAACGGGTTCGTCTTACAGCACGGAGTCACAAAAACTTACCTGGTCCGTTCAGGGGAACGGGCATAGTGAGTTTGCAGGCAATTTGCCTGGGTCGAATGATGAGGTGATTTCCATGTTTAAAAAGACAATACTTGCATTGGCTGCGGCCAGCGCCGTCATGCTGATGAGCACGCCGGCCATGTCCCAGGTCAGCACTACGACTACGTCTGCGTCGTCCACAAACCAGGAGAGCAGACTCAGTACAACCTACGGCACATTCGCTGGCTCCCCGGAAAATGCCCAGGCCCTGGTTGGAGGTCTGCGCAACAGCTCCACCGTGACGCTGACCTCGGCCACGGCGCCTTCGGCGAGCTTCTCACCGGCGACCGGCAAATTGGGCTACGGCAACGTCAACATTGCCATGGCTCTGGCTCAAGCTGACCTGGCCCGTATTGGCATCACGCAGCCCACCCCGGCACAGCTCGCTGCTGCGCTCCAGGGAGGCGTCATAACCACTGCGACAGGAAACGTCACCATGTCCGGCGTGCTTGCTCAGCGAGCGGCAGGCATGGGTTGGGGCAATATTGCCAAGTCGATGGGCACAAAGCTGGGCGCAGTCGTCAGTGCATCCAAAACCGACAACGCTAAGGCTGGCAATAAATCAGCCAAAAGCTCCAACAAGTCTGAACGTGGGGCCCTGGCCAGCGCGGCAGGCAAAGCAAACGGCCACAAGGGCTCTGTTACTGCTGATGGAATGTCTGGCGGCAAATCCTCGGGCCGTTCTTCTAACAGCGATGGCAATGGTCGCGGTAACGGCGGCGGTAACAGCGGTGGTAACGGCGGCGGTAACAGCGGTGGTAACGGCGGCGGTAACAGCGGTGGCAACGGCGGCGGTAACGGCGGCGGCGGTGGCGGCGGTGGCGGTGGCGGTGGCGGCGGTGGCGGTGGCGGTGGCGGCGGCGGAAACGGTAAATAGGTCCTGAACCGACCCGTTTCCGGTCTCTAAAATTGCCTCAAAGCCAGTGCCGCCCATTGAAGGGTTGGCACTGGCTTGACTTGCCATCGCACTTGGACGACTATCGATCACATAGGCAACATGCGATCGGCGCAAGAGAGCATCAGGAATGAGACAAGCGTTCAATAAGCTGCTGGGTCTGAAGACATCCCGTAAACCAGCCGTTTCGGCAAGCAAATCCGCAATGAGTTTGCCTGCCGAAACTGTGGACAGCAGGCCCCACACCATAGAAGACAACTCCGACAACGCCACCCGACGCCAGTTGGTTCAGGTGGTTCTGCGCGACTGCCTGCGCGACCTCGGCATTCCTTCCGGATGGGTCGAGTGCCAGATGCTGCTGGTCAACAGCCGTAGCCGCGGACCGGGCATGTACGTGCGCCTGGTGATCCGGAAATGGGATCCGCAGCTATTGACCTACATGGTCGCTTTCCAGAAGCATTTGCTGGCAGCCATCACCGATTTTGAGCCTGCAGCATCCACTTGGTTGCATGGTCTTTCATGGGAGTTCAATGTCGGCGACACCTGCCCTTATCCCGACATGCCGGTTGGAAATGTATGGAATGCCGATCCTGCCGCTGCCCCCGGGAATGCGGCAAAGCCGGCACTTGACAACGGCATTGACGCCGCTGAAAACGAAGTCTTGAAAGATTTGCAGGACCTGCAGCGTATGTTTGCGCAAGGTGATGCAGCCACCGGGCAGCAAAGCGGCGCGGACGGCGTGCACGTGGATTTTCAGAACACGCAACCGGTAAAAATTTGATGTGCGACAGGGAAATCCCCTGTCGCGCTGATCCCAGCTTTGTCTGTAGGGCAATTTTCTGACACCACAACCCGCCCACCGCCTGCGGTCGGCTTTTCCACAAGCGGGCAAGATCAAGTAGTTACAAAGGCACCGTTATGACAAACGCTCTGAAATTCGCTTTAGGGGCACTGCTACCCGTTTTTTTCAGCAGCCAGGCTTTGGCCTGCTATACGGTGTACAACCGTGCCAACCAGGTGATTTACCACGCATCCACACCGCCAGTGGACATGAGTTACCAACTGCACCAAACGCTGCCTGCGGTGTTCCCCGACGGGCATATGGTTTTTTCTGTGACTGATACGGTGTGCCCCAAGGTTAATGTTTCTCGCGGCAGCAGTGTCGGTCTTTCTACTGTCAGCATGCAACCCGGACGCGCCATCCTTCGAACCCGCCCCGCGAAGGCGTCACGCGGCTAGGCGTCCGCGCTTGAGGCGTGAAATTCGAAAATCAGCGACCACAAAAGTTTGTGTCCCTTCCGCTTTGCTGCGGATGGTGCCCAAGCCGGAAATGCGCTAGGACCGAGGCGCAAATAACGCGTGCGCCGACCCGGTTTCGGGTAGTACATACACGACGCTGTAGCTTTTACCCAAGACCGGGTGAACCACATCTTCAAAAAAAGCCACAGGAACAACGACACACCCCAGTGAGATCCGGTTGTCCCCGGGCGTCACAGACGCCAGGCGCTGCAAGCGCCGCTCTTGGCTTTGACCGGAACGCACGCGGTGGATGGCCAAACCCTCGCTGTAGTTGACCCACACCACCTGCTCACCCTGCAGGTTGCGCCCTGGCTGGGAGATAAAACGCCCTGCCGGCGTGGTGCGCTCGGCTGGGAGAATCTTTGACGGATCGCGTTGACCGATACCGGCTACCGAATGGTCACCGCTTGCCATTCCCAGCAGGGCCGCCGACGCGCCCAGCAGTTGGCCATCCGCCTGAAAAACAAAAACACGTGCTTCCTTCTTGTCCACAATGACGAATGGCAGGCCTTGATTGTCGGCTGAGGCCAGGATGCGTGTTGCGACATATCGAGCCTCGACTGACGCTGCTTCGCCGGAGAAATCGGCGACTAGACGCGGACGCGGCGTTGAAGCCTCGGTCGCTGCCACCGGAGCCGCAACAATTTCCGCCGCCCATACGGCGACCATCGCGCACACTATTTTGCTCTTGAAACTCATTCTTGATCCCGGTGAGGCAGTGTCTGTTGACACAGTACCGGGGCCCGACCAGCGCTGTAGGAAACATCCTACGCATAAGGG
>JBKJIV010000154.1:0-42803 GCA_046598365.1 Polaromonas sp.
AATGCGTGGCTTCGGCCACGCTCATCATGAGCACCACATACATCCACGCAATCACAATCAAATACATAAACTACGTACTAAACGTCATAAGCTTGCAAGAAATTTCCGCCATACTAGCGCAGTGTTGCACGCTATCTGGAACATAAAAACGCGTCTTTTGCGCCATGGCTGCGTTGCAAATCCGCGCGATACCCGTGGTATCGCTGTGGTTTGCGCCTTGCCCTGACTCAAAATCCACCGTTTTTATTTGTTCCATCAAGCATGCAACACTGCACTAGAGCCGACCCGCTACGGGTGCAACAGCCTTGAACAGGCGCACTATAAGACCCGGTTCACCCACCGGGGGAGACAAGCATGAATTCTGACCCATCCCGGGGCCCAACGGCCCAGCAAATGCAAGAGACCTTTGGTGAGAGCATGAAGCAGGCCCTTAGCGCCATGAGCGGCGCTGGTTTTCCCCAGCCAGACATGGGTGGCGGCAATCTTCCGCAGCTCCAATTTGACCCGGCGAAATTGCTGGAAATTCAGCAGAGCTACTTGGAGGAAGTCACGGCGCTGTGGAATACCGGCCTGCAGTCCGGTCGCAGCAACGGGGTCGCAGTGGACAAGCGTTTTGCCGCCGAGGCCTGGCACAGCAACCCGGTGGCGCAGTTTTCTGCGTCCAGCTACCTTCTCAATGCCCGCACGCTGATGGGCCTGGCAGAAGCGGTGCAGGGCGATGAAAAAACCAAAGCCCGCGTGCGTTTTGCGGTCGAGCAGGCCATGGCCGCTGCCGCACCCAGCAACTTTTTGGCACTCAATGCCGAAGCGCAAAAAAAGGCCATAGATACCCAAGGCGAGAGCATTGCCCAAGGCATGACCAACCTGCTGCACGACATGAAGCAGGGCCATGTGTCGATGACTGACGAGAGTGTTTTCGAAATTGGCAAAAACGTTGCCACCACCGAAGGCGCCGTGGTGTTCGAGAACGAATTTTTCCAGCTCATCGAGTACAAGCCACTGACCGCCAAGGTGCATGAGCGGCCGTTCTTGCTGGTGCCGCCCTGCATCAACAAGTTCTACATCCTTGATCTGCAGCCCGAGAACTCATTGATCCGCTACGCTGTGGCGCAAGGCAACCGCACGTTTGTGGTCAGCTGGCGCAACCCGGACGAGTCCATGGCTCAAAAAACCTGGGACGACTATATTGAGCACGCTGCCATCAAGGCGATTGAAGTCACCCAAGAAATCACTGGCGCCAAAACCATCAACGCCCTGGGCTTTTGCGTAGGCGGCACCATTTTGGCAACCGCGCTGGCCGTGCTTGCTGCGCGCGGTGAAAAGCCGGTGTCCAGCGCAACCTTTTTGACCTCGCTGCTCGACTTCAGTGACACCGGCATTCTGGACATCTTCATCGACGAGCAGTCCGTCCAGTTTCGGGAAAAGCAGATGGGGCAGGGCGGCTTGCTCAAAGGTCAGGATCTGGCCTCCACCTTCAGCTTTTTGCGGCCCAATGATCTGGTGTGGAACTACGTGGTCGGCAACTACCTCAAGGGCGAAACGCCGCCGCCGTTTGACCTGCTGTACTGGAACAGCGACTCCACCAATCTGCCCGGCCCGTTTTACGCCTGGTACCTGCGCAACACCTACTTTGAAAACAAGCTTTCAAAACCCGGCGCCTTGACAGTGTGCGGGCAGAAGATTGACTTGGGGCTTGTAGACATGCCGGTCTATATCTACGGCTCGCGTGAAGACCACATCGTGCCCGTGGGCGGTGCTTATGCGTCCACGCAGGTGCTGCCGGGCAAAAAACGTTTTGTCATGGGCGCGTCTGGCCATATTGCCGGCGTTATCAACCCGCCAGCCAAAAAGAAGCGCTCTTTCTGGACATCTGGCGGCGCGGTAAACGCCAAGCTGCCCGCGTCCCATGCCGACTGGCTGAAAAGCGCCAAAGAACACCCCGGCAGCTGGTGGACCGATTGGTCCTCTTGGCTCAAAGGCCACGCAGGCAAGGAAATTGCTGCACCCAAAACCTATGGCAGCCGCAAGTACAAAGCCATAGAGCCCGCACCGGGACGCTATGTCAAGGCCAAGGCTTAAAACAATCACTAACTGGAGATAGAAGACATGGAAGACATCGTTATCGTTTCAGCCGCACGCACAGCCGTCGGTAAATTTGGCGGAACCCTCGCCAAGACCCCCGCCACCGAAATGGGCGCGGCAGTGATCAAGGCCGTCGCAGAGCGCGTTGGCCTCTCCACCGAGCTGATCGGCGAGGTCATCATGGGCCAGGTGCTGGCTGCCGGGGTGGGGCAGAACCCTGCGCGCCAAAGTGTCGTCAAAGCCGGCTTTCCGCACGCCATTCCGGGCCTGACCATCAACGCCGTGTGCGGTTCCGGCCTGAAGGCGGTGATGCTTGCCGCTCAGGCTGTTGCCACGGGCGACAGCGAAATCGTGATCGCCGGTGGGCAAGAAAACATGAGCGCCGCGCCGCACGTGCTCAATGGTTCGCGCGAAGGCCAGCGCATGGGCGACTGGAAAATGATCGACTCCATGATTGTGGACGGCCTGTGGGACGTCTACAACCAGTACCACATGGGCATCACCGCCGAAAACGTCGCCAAAAAATACGGCGTCACCCGCGAGATGCAGGACGCGCTGGCACTAGCCAGCCAGACCAAAGCCATGGCCGCGCAAGACGCTGGCAAGTTCAAGGACGAAATTATTCCTTTCTCCATTGCGCAGAAAAAGGGCGACCCTATCGTTTTTGCAGCGGATGAGTTCATCAACCGCAAAAGCAGCGCTGATGGCCTGGCCGGTTTGCGCCCCGCGTTTGACAAAGCCGGCGGTGTTACCGCAGGCAATGCCTCTGGCATCAACGACGGCGCAGCCGCTGTAATGGTCATGACCGCCAAAAAAGCGGCAGCCTTGGGTCTCAAGCCAATGGCCCGCATTGCCAGCTACGCCACCAGCGGCCTGGACCCCGCCATGATGGGCATGGGTCCGGTGTCTGCATCCACCAAGGCGCTGCAGCGCGCTGGCTGGAATGCGCAAGACCTGGACCTGTTAGAGATCAACGAAGCCTTTGCGGCACAGGCCTGCGCCGTCAACAAAGAGATGGGCTGGGACACCGGCAAGGTCAACGTCAACGGCGGCGCCATTGCCATTGGCCACCCCATCGGTGCATCTGGCTGCCGCATATTGGTCACGCTGATCCACGAGATGATGCGGCGCGACGCGAAAAAAGGCATAGCCAGCCTGTGTATCGGCGGCGGTATGGGGGTTGCCCTCACACTGGAACGCTGAATATAGGTTAAAACCGGTTATGGCCCTTTTATTGCGGGCGCAGATAGCTATTTATTTGATAGCAATCTGCATTCGATGCCAAGGACATGACCCTTTCTCACATCCCAATCAAGAATCAAAATTCAGGAGCAAATTTCATGGCAAAAAGAGTAGCGTACGTCACCGGCGGCATGGGCGGCATTGGAACCGCCATCTGCCAGCGTCTGCATAAAGACGGCTTCACGGTAGTGGCTGGTTGCGGCCCCACACGTGACTTCACCAAGTGGATAGACGAGCAAAAAGCGCTTGGCTACACCTTCTACACCTCGGTCGGCAACGTTGGCGACTGGGACTCCACCGTCGCTGCATTCGACAAGGTCAAGGCCGACCACGGCCCGGTCAGCGTGCTGGTCAACAACGCCGGCATCACGCGCGACGGCCAGTTCCGCAAAATGAGCAAGGCCGACTGGGATGCTGTCATTTCGACCAACCTCGACAGCATGTTCAACGTCACCAAGCAGGTCATCGAAGGCATGATCGAAAGCGGTTATGGCCGCATCGTCAATATCTCGTCGGTCAACGGCCAGAAGGGCCAGTTCGGCCAGGTCAACTACTCCACGGCCAAGGCTGGTCTGCACGGCTTCACCATGGCACTGGCGCAAGAGGTGGCCAGCAAAGGCGTCACGGTCAATACCGTGAGCCCGGGCTACATCGGCACCGACATGGTCAAAGCCATTCGCCCCGACGTGCTGGAAAAAATCGTCTCCGGCGTACCCGCCAAACGCCTGGGCACCCCCGAAGAAATCGCCTCCATCATTTCGTGGATTGCGTCCGACGAAGGTGGCTACGCCACCGGCGCGGACTTCTCGCTCAATGGTGGTTTGCACATGGGTTGATGCTCATGCATCTATCTTTAAAAAAACCCGCTTCGGCGGGTTTTTTGCTGCGTTGGGAAGGGTCGGCAGGATGCAGCACTAATTTACCTGCTGTCGTTGCCTTGCGGGTGCCTGTGTGACCCGTGTGTTGGTGCTTGGTGGAACAGGCTTTATTGGCCGCCACGCGTCTGCGGCTTTGCATGCTGTTGGTGCCCGGGTGACGATAGGCAGTCGCCATCCGGCGCGGCATGAGCGCGCCTACTCCTATGCCACTTTGCGTGCGGTGCGATTTGAGCAGTTGCTCCAATCGGATGCATGGACACCGCTGCTGACGGATGTTGACGTCGTGGTGAACTGCGTCGGCATTCTGCGCCAGCGTCCCCATGAGTCGTATGACGATGTGCACCATCGCGCGCCCGGGGCATTGGCGCTGGCTTGCGCCCAGACGGGCAAGCGACTCATTCATACCTCGGCACTCGGCTTGCACGAGGGCGCCAAGAGCCGGTTTTTGTCCAGCAAGTTGCTGGGCGAGCGTGCTATTCGCGCGTCCGGTGCAGATTACGCCATCGTTCGGCCGGCTTTGCTGGACGGGGAGGGTGGGTTTGGTGCGAGCTGGTTGCGTGGCCTGTCGCGCTCGCCTGTGCATTTCATTCCACGCGGCGCTCGCGGCGGCATTGCAGCCATGACATCGACAGACCTGGGCCACGCCTTTGCTGCCCTTGTCACTTTTGCGACGCTTGAAAATCACCGGGAAGTAGAGTTGGGCGGTTCTTACCACTACAACTATGCGGAGTACCTGCGCGCGCTGCGCAGCGGCTACACCGCTACCAGGGCATTGCAAATTCCTTTGCCCAATTGGGCCGCTCGTACAGGGGCGCATCTGTGCGACGCCCTGCATTTTTCACCGTTCTCTTTTGGGCACTGGATTTTGCTTCAACGGGACAATATTCCTGTTCCCAACCGGCTGACGGAGCTGTTGGGGCGCGATCCACAGCCCATTGAAACCGCAAACCGGACCCGGCAAGGGCAAGCACACACTGGCAAAATGCTTGCTCATGACGTCAACGACCCGCCCCCAAGCCGAAACCCGTAGCGCCTACAAAGTCTTTCGCCCCATTGGCACCCGCTGGGAAGACAACGATGTGTACGGCCATGTCAACAACGTCGTTTACTACAGCTGGTTTGACACCGCCGTCAACGGCTACCTGATCGAGACCGGCGCGATAGACATTCACCATGGCGGCGTGATTGGCCTGGTGATTGAAACCCAGTGCAATTATTTTTCGCCGCTGTCTTTTCCTGATCCGGTGCTCGCCGGAATTCGCGTGGCGCATGTGGGCGCGTCCAGTGTGCGTTACGAGGTCGGGCTGTTTTCCGGCCGTGACGGCGACTCGGCTGCGAATTTGACCGCAGCCAAAGGCCATTTCATTCATGTGTATGTCGACCGGCAAACCCGTCGGCCGCATCCGTTGCCACCCCAACTTCTGACCGTACTGGAGACCTTGAAGTGACCGAAGCCCTGAACCCTGTGGACGCAGCCATCAAGAGCCGCATGTCCACCCGCGCTTTTTTGCCCAAACCGGTGCCGCGCGAAACAATTGAACACCTGCTGGAACTCGCCAGCCGCGCGCCTTCAGGCACCAACACGCAGCCGTGGAAGGTGTATGTCTTGCAAGGTGCTGCTAAGGAAAGTCTTTCGGATCAAGTCTGCGCCGCGCATGACGCCATTCGCGCTAATCCAGAACTGGCGGAGCAGTACAAGGAAGAGTACGACTATTACCCGGAAAAATGGGTCTCGCCCTACATTGACCGGCGCCGCGAGAACGGTTGGGGCCTGTATGGTCTGCTGGGCATAGGCAAGGGTGACAAGGACAAAATGCACGCCCAGCACCAGCGAAACTACCGGTTTTTTGACGCCCCTGTCGGCCTGATGTTCACGCTCGACCGGGTTATGGGCCGTGGCAGTCTGGTGGACTACGGCATGTTCATGCAAAACATCATGGTGGCCGCGCGTGGACACGGCCTGCACACCTGCCCGCAGGCTGCGTGGAATGGATTTGCCAAGATCATCCTGCCGCACCTAGGCGCGGGTAATGACGAAATGCTGGTCTGCGGCATGTCGCTTGGTTTTGCTGATGAAGGCGCACTGGTCAATACCTTTCACACGCCCCGCGTCAGCGCGCAATCGTTCACGAGCTGGGTGGAGTAGCAAAGCATCCCCAAACTGGGTCGCGCCTTCGGCTTGCGGGTAAAGTCATGGGTTCGCGCGAGATTGCGCTCATTTTTTTGAAGGACTTCCAGATGACCATGACCACCACCCCCTCCGGCCTGCAATACGAAGACACCGTGTTGGGCACGGGTGCCATCGCCAAGGCTGGCCAGCACGTCCGGGTGCACTACACCGGCTGGCTGTACAACGACGGCGTGCAGGGCGCGAAATTTGATTCCAGCAAAGACCGTGGCGACCCGTTCGAGTTTTCTCTGGGTGGCGGTCAGGTCATCAAGGGCTGGGACGAAGGCGTGCAGGGCATGTCGGTTGGCGGTACGCGCCGGCTGGTGATCCCCGCTGCGCTGGGCTACGGTGCTCGCGGCGCGGGCGGCGTGATTCCTCCCAATGCCACCCTGCTGTTTGAAGTGGACTTTCTGGGCACATAAATTCCCGCGCATTGACCCATCCGTGAGGCGCCACTTTTTATGATCATTGCCAGCCTGCTTGACACGGACCTGTACAAGTTCACGATGATGCAGGTGGTGCTGCATCAGTTTCCGGGTGCGCAGGCTGAGTACCGCTTTCAGTGCCGCAACGCCGGCAGCCCTGGCATTGGAAAACTGGCGCCGTATGTCGACGAGATCCGCGCGGAAATCCGTTCGCTGTGCAGCCTGCCATTTCAGGAGCAGGAGCTGGCGTATTTGAGGGGCCTGCGTTTTATCAAAAGCGACTTTGTTGATTTTCTGGCGCTCTTCAGGCTCAACGAAAAGTATGTGCGTGTCAGTGCGCTCGCATCGGGCGATATTGAGGTCGTGATCGAAGGCCCTTGGCTGCACACCATCCTGTTCGAGATTCCGGTTTTGGCCATCATCAATGAGGTGTACTTTCGCAACACGCAAAAGCTCGCCGACGTGATGCAAGGGCGCAAAAGACTGGACACCAAAATAGGGCAACTTCAGACAGACGATTTGCGCGAGCTGAAGATTGCAGATTACGGAACCCGCCGCCGCTTTGGCCGGGCCTGGCATGAAGAAGTGCTGCGCACTCTGATTGCCCGGCTGGGTACCGGGCCGTCCGGCCAGTTTGCTGGCACCAGCAATGTGCTGTTTGCAATGCGGCTGGGCCTGATCCCGCTGGGCACCATGGCGCATGAGTACCTGCAGGCCTGCCAGGCACTGGGGCCGCGCTTGCGCGACAGCCAAGTGTTTGGCTTTGAGTCCTGGGCCAAGGAGTACCGGGGCGACCTCGGCATTGCCTTGTCCGACGTGTATGGCATGAGCGCCTTCCTGCGCGATTTTGACCTGTATTTCTGCAAGCTGTTTGACGGCGCGCGCCACGATAGCGGAGATCCGTTTCAATGGGGCGAACGCATGCTGGCGCACTACGTCCAAAATCGGGTCGATCCCAAAACCAAAACGCTCATCTTCAGCGACGGGCTGACCGTGCCGCGCACCGTCGAGCTGTATCAACAGTTCCGCGGGCGCTGCCAGCTGGCGTTTGGCATCGGCACCAACCTGACCAATGATCTGGGCTACGAGCCGTTGCAGATTGTGATCAAGATGATTCGCTGCAATGGCCAGCCGGTGGCCAAGTTGTCCGATACGCCGTCGAAAAACATGTGCGACGATGAGAAGTACCTGGCCTATCTTCGTCAGGTTTTTGACATCGCATGACGGGACAATAAGACGCGGGGGAGCCCGGATCGCGGCCCGCCACCACACAAGAAGGACATACCATGAAATCATTGCGCTGGACCCCACTCGCGGCCCTGCTCTTTTTCTGCCCTGGCTGGGCGCTGGCGGCTGACTTTGACGGCGGCCAACTATCGCCGATCTGGGGCATCCCATTTGCCGGGCTGCTGCTGTCAATTGCGCTGATGCCCTTGCTGGTTCCCGCTTTCTGGCATCACCACTTCGGCAAAATTTCTGCGGCCTGGACTCTGGCGTTTTTTATCCCGTTCGCGCTGATTTTTGGCTCGGCAGTGGCCGGGGTCAGCCTGGTGCACGCGTTGGTGGCTGAGTACATTCCGTTCATCATTTTGCTGACAGCACTGTTCACTGTGGCGGGTGGCATCTTTATTCGGGGCAATCTGCATGGCAGCCCCGGTCTCAACGCCGCGTTGCTGCTCATCGGGGCGGTGCTGGCCAGTTTCATGGGTACGACCGGCGCCTCCATGCTGATGATCCGGCCCCTGATTCGCGCCAACGACAACCGCAAACATGCGGCGCACATCGTTGTTTTCTTCATTTTTATCGTTTCCAATGCAGGTGGCTCGCTGACACCGCTGGGTGATCCGCCGCTGTTTCTTGGATTTCTGAAAGGTGTGGATTTTTTCTGGACCGTCAAACACATCTTTCCAGAAACCCTGTTTCTGATCGGCAGCCTGTTGGTGATTTTTTATCTTCTGGACAGCTGGTACTACCGCAAGGAGGGCGTGCAGCCGGTGGACCCGACGCCTGATACCGAACGCCTCGGCTTTGACGGCGCCTTCAACTTTGTGCTGCTCGCCGCAGTGGCTGGTCTGGTGTTGCTCAGCGGCTTCTGGAAGTCGCCTGTGGTGTTCAATGTTTACGGCACCGAGGTGGGGCTGCCGGGGCTGGTGCGCGATGCCGGTCTGATCGCCATCACCTTGCTGTCGCTGAAAATGACCGCCGACAAGGTGCATGAGGACAACCAGTTTTCCTGGGGGCCCATGGCTGAAGTGGCCAAGTTGTTCGCCGGAATTTTTCTCACCATCATCCCGGTGATTGCCATGCTCAAAGCCGGTAGCAGCGGGCCTTTTGGCGCGGTGGTGTCCGCTGTAACGCGTCCCGATGGTCAGCCCGACCCCGCCATGTATTTTTGGGCGACTGGCATCTTGAGCTCATTCCTGGACAACGCGCCCACCTATCTGGTGTTTTTCAACACCGCCGGTGGTGACCCCAAGGTGCTGATGACCACACTGGCGCCGACGCTGGCCGCGATTTCTGCTGGAGCAGTGTTTATGGGTGCCAACACCTACATTGGCAACGCACCCAACCTGATGGTCAAGGCGATTGCGGAAGACCGGGGCGTGAAGATGCCGAGCTTCTTCGGTTACATGGCGTGGTCGGGTGCGGTGTTGATTCCGTTGTTTGTCCTGATCACATTGATCTGGTTCCGCTAATTGTTGAGACTAAGAGACATTCATGAGCAAGCCAAAAATGCTGATAGCCCGCGCGATCTTTCCAGAAGTCATTCAAAAGCTGGAGCAGTACTTTGAAGTCGAGTCCAACCAGCCGGACCAGCCTTTTTCCAGAGAGCAGTTGATCGACAAGCTGCAGGGCAAGAGCGGGGCGCTGACGACCGGTGGTGATCGCATTGACGCGGGTGTGTTGGCAGCCTGTGCAGAACTCCGGATCTGCGCCAACATGGCCGTGGGTTACAACAATTTTGATCTCGATGCCATGACGGCTGTCGGGGTATTGGCAACGAACACGCCCGACGTGCTGACCGAGACCACCGCGGATTTTGGCTTCGCGCTGCTCATGGCCACCGCCCGCCGCATCACCGAAAGCGAGCATTTCCTGCGTGCCGGCAAGTGGGACAAGTGGAGTTTTGACATGTTTGCCGGTTCCGACATTCACGGCAGCACCTTGGGCATTCTGGGCATGGGCCGCATTGGCCAGGGCATTGCCAGGCGCGGCGCGCACGGCTTTGGTACGAAGGTTATCTATCACAACCGCTCACGGCTGGACGCCGCGCAAGAGGCCGACTGCAATGCAAGGTATGTCAGCAAGGAAGAGCTGCTCATGAGCGCCGACCATCTGGTACTGGTGCTGCCTTACTCACCAGCTTCTCACCATAGCATTGGTGCTGCAGAGCTGGCGCTGATGAAGCCCACAGCAACGCTTGTCAACATCGCGCGCGGCGGTATTGTGGACGACGCGGCACTGGCGCAAGCCCTGCGCGACAAACGTATCGCGGCGGCCGGGCTGGACGTGTTTGAGGGCGAGCCCAAGGTTCATCCCGATTTGCTCACGGTGCCCAACGTCGTGTTAACACCGCACATTGCCAGCGCCTCGGTGCCGACCAGAATGGCCATGGCCCATCTGGCGGCTGACAACCTGATTGCCTACTTCAGGGACAACAAGGCGCTGACGCCCCTGAATCCCGCAGCACTTGCCTCCAAATAGAAAATGACCGACCTACAACTCTGGTTGGTGCTGTTTCTCTTGCTGGCCAACTTTTTGTTGCTGGTCTGGTTGCTGCTGCGCAAGCCGGCTGACAGCGGCCGTACTGAACTGTTGACCGCCATGGCCGCAGGACACGACAAAGTGGAACGTGAATTGCGCCGCGAGATCAGCGACAACTCGCGCGCAAGCAGACAAGAGCTGGCGACCACCTTTGCCACCTTTCAGCAAACCCTGGTGCAACAAAGCGCCGAAGCCATCCGCACGCAAAACACCCAGATCGACGCGTTTGCGCAGCAACTGACCTTGCTGCAAAAAACATTGTCCGACACGTTGACGACGCAGCTGCAGTCGGTGAGCGAATCGAACGCACGCCGCATGGGAGAAGTTCGTGAAACGCTGGAAAAGCAGCTGGCACAACTGCAGCAGACCAACTCGGCCAAGCTCGATGAAATGCGCCAGACAGTCGATGAAAAACTGCAGACCACCCTGGAGGCGCGCCTGGGTGAAAGTTTCAAGCAGGTTGCCGACAGGCTGGAGCAGGTGCACAAGGGGCTGGGCGAAATGCAGACGCTGGCGCAAGGCGTGGGGGACCTCAAACATCTGCTCACCAACGTCAAGGCGCGTGGCATCTTTGGTGAGGCGCAACTGTCTGCACTGCTGGAGCAGGTCTTCTCGGTGGACCAGTACGCAGCCCAGGTCATCACCCGGCGCGGTGGCAAAAACCCGGTGGACTTTGCCATCCGGTTGCCGGGGCGCTCTGACAACGGTGACCCGGTCTGGCTGCCGATTGACGCCAAGTTTCCCAATGAAGACTACGAGCGCCTGCTTGACGCGCAGCAGCGCGCCGATGTGCTGGGCGCTGAGGCGGCAGGCAAAGCGTTGGAGGGTCGCATCCGGCTGGAAGCCAAGTCCATGTCGGAAAAATACATTGAGCCGCCATACACAACCGACTTTGCGATTCTGTTTTTGCCGACTGAAGGCCTGTACGCAGAAGTCCTGCGCCGGCCTGGCCTCATGGAAGTGCTGCAGCGCGACTACCGCGTCACGCTGGCGGGCCCAACCACCTTGCTGGCCATGCTGAATTCTCTGCAAATGGGGTTCCGCACCCTCGCACTTGAAAAACGATCGAGTGAAGTCTGGCAGGTGCTGGGCGCGGTTAAAACCGAGTTCGGCAAATTTGGCGATGTGCTGGCCAAAGTCAAATCGCAAACCGAGACCGTGCTCAATACCCTCAGCAACGCCGAGCAGCGCAGCCGCGTCATGGGGAAAGCCTTGCGCAATGTCGAGGCGCTGCCTGAATTGGAATCCGCCAGGCTGATTCCCATGGACAAAGACATGGACAAGGATACGGAGGAAAGTTGACGCCTGAACTCGCGCGGCTGATTCTCGCGCAGGTCTGTTTGCATGCCTGTATGGCCGGGACTCGCATGGCCGCACCGCTGCTGGCGCTGCGTGAAGGTTACAGCCCTGCAGCCGTGGGTGTGTTGTTGGCTTTTTTTGCCCTGACTCAGGTTTTTTTGGCGCTGCCAGCGGGTCGTTTTGCCGACCGGCACGGGCTAAGGAAGCCCATGGGCTTCAGTGTGCTGGCTGCGGTGCTGGGCGCCGGCCTGGCGGTGGCTTTCCCGGTGTTTCCGGTGTTGTGCCTGTCGGCGCTGCTCACCGGCGGCGCCACGGGCGCGGCAGTCATTTCCCTGCAGCGCCACGTGGGCCGCGCCGCGGCTGGTGCCTTGCAACTGCGGCAGGTGTTCAGCTGGCTATCCATCGGACCGGCGGTGTCCAATTTCATCGGCCCCTTTGCTGCAGGCTTGCTGATCGACCATGCAGGCGCTGCGCCCAACAGCATTGAAGGGTATCGGTCCGCTTTCTTTTTGATGGCGGTGTTGCCGCTGGCGAGCTGGTTCCTGGTGCGGCCCACCCGCGAGTTACCGCCAGTGGTAGCGACGCTGGGCGCTGTCCCTTCCAGTGCCTGGTCCCTGCTGCGGGAGCCGGGCTTTCGCCGCCTGATGCTGGTGAACTGGTTTCTGTCGTCCTGCTGGGATGTACACACTTTTGTGGTGCCGGTGCTGGGGTTTGAGAAAGGCATCAGCGCTTCAGTAATTGGATCCATCCTGGGCGCGTTTGCCGTGGCGGCGACGGCCATCCGCATGGTCATGCCCCTGGTGGCAGCTCACCTGCGCGAATGGCTGGTGCTGACCTCCGCCATGCTGGCGACGGCCGTGCTCTTTGGCGTCTATCCCTTTATGGGGACGGCACTGGGCATGGGCGTGTGTTCGGTGTTGCTGGGTTTTGCACTGGGCACGGTACAACCCATGATCATGAGCATGTTGCACCAGATCACGCCCGAGGCGCGCCACGGAGAGGCTTTGGGCTTGCGCCTGATGGCCATCAACGCGTCAAGTGTGTTCATGCCGATACTCTTCGGCACTATGGGCGCTGTCATTGGCATTGCGGGCGTGTTCTGGGCTACCGGCGCTGTGGTGGGGGCAGGTAGCCGGGCGGCCTGGCTGTTGAGGTCGAACCAGATCAGAGTTGATAAAACGTCTTGATGGCATCCCATGCAACTTTGGGATCGTCCACATACTGGAAAAGTTTGAGATCTTCCGGAGAGATCGCGCCTTCTTCCAGCAGCACATCAAAGTTGAACAGACGTTTCCAGTAGTCTGAACCGAACAAGATGATCGGCACCGGTTTGGCCTTGCGCGTCTGCACCAGCGTGATGACCTCAAACAGCTCATCCAGCGTGCCAAAGCCCCCTGGAAAAGCCACCAGCGCCTTGGCCCGCATCATGAAATGCATCTTGCGCAAGGCAAAGTAGTGAAACTTGAAGTTCAGTGAAGGAGACACATACGGGTTGGAGGACTGCTCGTGCGGTAGCGCAATGTTCAGACCGACAGTGAGGGCGCCCATTTCCTGCGCTCCCCGATTGGCTGCCTCCATGATGCCCGGGCCACCGCCGGTGCATATGAACAGCTGTTCAGGGGGCGGACGCGGATTGCTGTAGGTAGCTACCAATTGGCCGAACTGCCTGGCCTGCTCGTAGTAGTGGGCGTTGCGCACATGGCGCTCGGCCAAGGCCAGCGCGGCAGCATCCCCCGAATCTTTGGCAAGCTTCAAGGCTTCCTGGGCCTGCTCAGGCGCAGGGAAGCGTGCACTGCCAAACACCACAATCGTGTTTTCTATGCCTTGCTGCTGTTGCTCCACATCCGGCTTGAGCATTTCAAGTTGAAAGCGGATACCGCGTGTCTCTCGACGCAACAAGAATTCGGGATCGGCAAACGCGAGCCGGTAGGCGTTGGCCTCCAGTGGATTGCCATTGTTGGCATGCGATTGCAGTTCAGCCCAGGCGTCGGCCAGGCGGTTGACGTTGATATCTTGGGTACTTTGCATGGGTCGATTGTGAACCAACTCTGCAGCCCTGCAAGCACCGCCAGCGGGAAGAACATCTCGGAAAGCACGCTGCCTGGCGGCTGAACAAAAAAAGGCTCCACGGGGGAGCCTTTTGGGGGTCTTACGGGGCAGTCTCGCTTAGACGCGTTTGCGGTATTCGCCGGTGCGTGTATCGATTTCCACCACGTCACCCTGGGCTACAAAAATCGGAACGCCGATTTCAAAGCCGGTGGCAAGTTTGGCTGGTTTGAGAACCTTGCCGGAGGTGTCACCTTTGACGGCTGGCTCGGTCCAGGTGATTTCGCGGTTGACGCTGGTCGGCAGCTCGACCGAGATGGCCTTGCCGTCGTAAAACACGACTTCAAGCTCCATGCCGTCTTGCAGGTAGTTGAGGGAATCGCCCATGTTCTCGGCTTCGACTTCGTACTGGTTGTACTCGGAGTCCATGCAGATGTACATCGGATCAGCAAAGTACGAGTACGTGCAGTCTTTCTTGTCCAGAATGACCTGATCCACCTTGTCGTCGGCCTTGAAGACCTGCTCGGTGCCGAAGCTGCCGATCAGGCTTTTCAGTTTCATGCGCACGGTGGCGGAATTGCGCCCACCACGGCTGTATTCGGTCTTTAGCACAACCATGGGGTCTTTGCCGTGCATGATGACGTTGCCAGCGCGTATTTCTTGAGCGATTTTCATAACAATTTCACTGTGGATATGCCGCCGAACGTTTGGCTGAGGTGGTGCCGGTTCTGCAGCGGGTTGTGCAAACGCCAGTTGGGCCGGTTTGCAGAGCCTCTGATTTTAGCGTTTTTTTGGGATCGGACCGGCGTTTCCACCCGGACCATGGCGCAATTCGGTTTTCGGGGGACCCGGTGGGTCAGGCAGCTTCGTTGGCTGCGCCGCGAGCCTGGGACTCAAACCGCATGAGTTGGGTCGTCAGGTCTGCCTGATCTTGCAAGGCCAACCTCGCTGACTCCACGCAGGCGGCCCACGGCTCGGGTTCCAGCGCGGGCAACTCCGCCATCAAGCCATTCCAAACCGCATGAAAGTGCTTCAGCGATGTTGGCGCCTTCAGCATGCCGAGAAACGCTTCAAGCTTGGGCAGATGCGCTTGGTCGTCCTGGGGATAAATCTGCCAGACCAATGGTTTGCCGGCCCACAAGGCACGCACCACGGAATCTTCGCCGCGCACAAAATTGAGGTCGCATGCCCACAAAAGATGATCAAATTCAAACTGGCTGAGAAGGGGTAGGTATGAAATGGATAGCCAAGTTCCGCCATTTTGATTGTTCAGCACGGCCTTGACAGCGTGTTCGGCCCGGCCGGCTGCGACCAACAGGCGCACGGGCTGGCCGTCTATTCCGTGTTGCCCAAGTTGTGTGAGCAGCCCGGCCAGAGCAGGCGGCTCGTAGCAGAAAAGCGAAATCAGCTTTTCTCTCGCCCAGGCAATGCCCTGTGCGGCCAGCCAGGACTTGCGATCAAAACAGGCTTGCCTTTCAAGCAGGCCCGACTCGCGCAACAAGCCGCCGGTAGCAAGTGAGAAGCCGGGGTAGAAAAACCATTTGGTCCACCCCGACGCCGGCCCGCTGTAGACACGAGACGGCAGACCGTGGCAGCGCTCCACATAGGGCTCAGCCGACAGGTATTCGAGGTTGATCCAGATCGGACGGGACTGGCCCGCTAGTTCTTGCTTCACGCACTCAGCCAGAAATTCGGGTGCGATGTCGCAGCCAAAAGCCTCTATTAATACATCGCACGGTTTGGCGTCAAGGCGCAAGAGGTTGATGCCCAGCGGTTCTGTCCACGGCAGCACGGTGACGCCCTCGCGTCCCGTGGGCGCCATCCAGCCCAAGGCCGATGCGTCGTCTACCCACAGCCGCACCTGTTGTCCGCGTGATGCGAGGTCAGCACACAGCCGCCAGCAGACACCCAGGTCACCATGGTTGTCAATGACTTTGCAAAAAATGTCCCATTGCACAGAGCGATTCATTCCGGGATTGTCCACAATACAGTACCTGAACACCAACATGACCATCCCTCACGAATTTGATCCCCAGTTGCTCAGCGAGGTTGCGGCCTTGCCTGCAATGCCCGGCGTGTATCGGTATTTCGACGCCGAAGGCGCGGTGCTTTATGTCGGCAAGGCGCGTGATTTGAAAAAAAGGGTGTCCACCTACTTCCAGAAAAACCATGGAGGCACGCGCATCGGGCACATGGTGACAAAAATTGTGCGCATGGAGACCACCGTGGTCCGCTCGGAGGCGGAGGCGCTGCTGCTGGAAAACAACCTGATCAAGACGCTGAATCCGAAGTTCAACATCCTGTTCAGGGACGACAAAAGTTACCCCTACCTCAAGCTTGCCTCCCACACTTTTCCGCGAATCGCCTATTACCGCGGCGCGGTCGAAAAAAAGCACAGCTACTTTGGCCCCTATCCCAGCGCCTGGGCGGTGAAAGAAAGCATTTTGTTGCTGCAAAAAGTGTTCAAGCTGCGCACCTGCGAAGACACCGTTTTTAACAACCGCACTCGGCCCTGCCTTTTGTATCAGATCAAGCGCTGCTCAGCCCCCTGTGTGGGCCACGTGTCGGCAGAGCAGTACGCTCAGGATGTGGCCAATGCCCAGCGCTTTTTGCAGGGCCACACCCAGGAAATACTGACCGAACTCGAAAACCAGATGCGGGCCCATGCGGACAAGCTGGAGTTTGAGCAGGCTGCTGAGCTGCGCAACCAGATGTCGGCGCTGTCCAAGGTCTTGCATCAACAGTCCATGGAAACCGGTGGCGATAAGGATGTAGATATCCTGGCAGTCAAGGTGCACGGCGGCAAGGCTTGTGTCAATCTGGCCATGGTGCGCGGCGGCAGGCATCTGGGTGACAGGCCCTATTTCCCGACGCATGTGGACCATGCCGCCGACCTTGCCAGCCTGGATGAAGACACGCCCATGGAGGAGGGCGCCGTTGTTGGTCCGACCAGCCCTGTCAAAAAAAGCCTGGAAGCGCTGGTGCTGGAGGCCTTCATTGCCCAGCATTACGTGGGTGTGGCTGCACCGCCGGTGCTGGTTTGCAGCCAGCCGGTGGACAAGGATCTCATTGCCGCGCTCATCATGCAGACCGGCAACAAGATCACCGCCATTCACCAGCCACGCGAGCAGCGGCGCATCTGGCTGGAGATGGCGCAAAAAAACGCCGACCTGCAGCTTGCGCGCCTTTTGGCGGAGCAGGGATCGCAGCAGGCGCGCACCCGGGCTCTGGCCGAGGCGCTCGACTTGTCGCTCGACAAGCTGGAGGCGCTGCGTATTGAATGCTTTGACATCTCGCACACGGCGGGCGAGTCCACCCAGGCCTCGTGTGTGGTGTTTCACGGACACAAGATGCAAAGCTCTGAATACCGCCGTTACAACATTGACGGCATCACACCGGGCGATGACTACGCCGCCATGCGGCAGGTGTTGATGCGCCGCTACAGCAAACTGGCAGAGGCGGCGCGCAACAACACAGCCAGGCTGCCGGACCTGGTGCTCATCGACGGTGGCAAGGGCCAGGTCAGCATGGCTCGCGAAGTGTTTGAGGAACTCGGCCTCGACCTTGGCCTGATTGCTGGAGTGGAAAAAGGCGAGGGGCGCAAGGTCGGGCTTGAGGAATTGGTGTTTGCTGACGGCCGCGAGAAGGTTTACCTCGGCCGAGACTCGGCCGCACTGATGCTGATCGCGCAGATTCGCGACGAGGCGCACCGGTTTGCCATCACCGGCATGCGTGCCAAACGGGCCAAGGTACGTGTGGGTGCCAGTGGCCTGGAGGACATTGCCGGCATTGGACCTAAACGGCGTGCCAGTTTGTTGCAGCGCTTTGGCGGCATTCGCGGGGTGGCTTCGGCCAGTGCCGAGGACATTGCAACGGTCGAAGGTATTTCCAGAGAGCTGGCTGAAGAGATCTACCGCGCCCTGCATTAATCCGGGTGAAAAATCCATGCCAAAATAAGCCATGAAGTTTTGGACCATCCCGACCGTGATGACCTGGACCCGCATTGTTGCGATTCCATTGATCGTCGGTATTTTTTATATCGACGTCGCTCCGGAAAAAGCCAATCTCATTGCAACGGTTATGTTTGTGGTTTTTGCTGCCACTGACTGGCTGGACGGATACCTGGCTCGCAAGCTCAATCAGACCTCCGCGTTCGGCGCATTTCTTGATCCGGTCGCTGACAAGTTTCTTGTCTGTGCATCGCTGCTGGTTCTGGTTCACCTGGATCGCATCGACGTGTTTGTTGCGCTCATCATCATTGGCAGGGAGATTGCCATTTCAGCCTTGCGTGAATGGATGGCACTGATAGGTGCCACAAAAAGCGTCGCTGTTCACATGCTGGGTAAGGTCAAGACCGTGGTGCAGATGGTGGCCATTCCCTTTCTGCTGTACGACGGCATTCTGTTTGGGCTGGTCGGCACCAATCTGTGGGGCACCTGGCTGATCTGGCTGTCTGCCGTTCTGACGGTCTGGTCAATGGTTTACTACCTGAAAAAAGCCATCCCGGAAATTCGCGCCAAGGCCAAATGAGCGCGTCTGCGCCCAACACGGCCTTGATCAAGGCCATGCCCGTCGTGTTTGTGCTGATCTGGAGTACTGGCTTTATTGTGGCCAAGTACGGGCTGCCCTACGCGCCACCCATGAGCTTTCTGGCCATTCGGTACATGCTCTCGCTGATTTGTTTTCTGGCATGGATAGCCATCGCCCGTGTGGCCTGGCCCGCCAGCCGCTCGCAGTGGCTGCATCTGGGTGTCACCGGCATGTTGATTCATGCGGGCTATCTGGGCGGGGTGTGGTCGGCCATCAAGGGCGGTATGGGTTCGGGCCTGTCGGCGTTGGTGGTGGGCCTGCAGCCGGTCCTGACAGCGGTGTGGGTGACCCAGATGGGCGACAGCACGCGCAGCGAAAACCGTGTCAGCGCCCGGCAGTGGATTGGCTTGGTACTCGGCTTGGCAGGCTTGGTACTGGTGGTCTCGCGCAAATTCGGAGCAGGTAATGAAGCTACGCTTTACACACTGGGCTGCGCTGTGTTTGCGTTGCTGAGCATCACGGCGGGAACGCTGTATCAAAAGCGTTTTGTGCAGCCAGCAGATGTGCGCAGCGCCAACGCTATTCAGCTGGTTGCGGCCTTGTTGGTGACTCTGCCTCTGGCATGGCTGGAAACCGAAGCCGTGCAATGGACGCCTGGCTTCATGGGTGCGTTGGCCTGGTCGGTATTGGCTTTGACGCTAGGCGGCAGCTCACTCCTGTACATGCTGATCCAGCGCGGCGCCGCCACCGCCGTCACCAGCCTGTTGTATCTGGTTCCGCCCACCACGGCCCTCATGGCGTGGTTGTTGTTTGGTGAAGCGATCACGCTGGTCACGGTGGCAGGCACCGCGCTCACGGCGCTGGGCGTGAGCCTGGTGGTCCGACCTGCGAAGACGCTGAGCGGCTAGTTTTCCACGGCGCCCCCTGAAACTGCGTGACCAAAAAATCAATCAGAAGGCGAATGCGCTTTGGTGAATCCGCGCGGTAGGGCGCCAGCCAGTGAATGTCCGCATCCGGCATGCAGTAACCCGGCAGCACCCGTACCAGTTCGCCAGAGGCGAGCTGCGGCGCAATGTCCCAGAGGCTGCGCAACATGATGCCGCGACCCGCCACGCACCAATCGCGTACCAGCTCGCCCGAGTTGCTGGAGAGCGGGCCGTTCACCCGCACTCGCGCAGATGTTTTGTCGCGGTCTTTCTGCAGCGGCCACACATCAAACCGCTGCGCCGTTGCGTTGCCGTTTTCACGCACGATGAGGCAGCGATGCTCCTGTAGCGCCTCAACGGTTGTTGGCGCGCCGTTTTGACGAAGGTAGTGTGGTGAAGCCACGAGCACGCGCTGGTTGCGCGCCAGACGGCGGGAAACCCATTGCGCTGCCTGCCTGCTCTGGACCGACCAGAGCCAGATCGCGCCGTCAAATCCGTCGGCGGCGAGGTCCGGCAATTGCTCGGTTAGTTGCAACTGGATGTCAATGCGCGGATAGCGCTCCTGAAAATCTGCCAGTGCAGGCCCCAGCCACAGGCGCCCAAAACCGAAGGTCGCCGCCAACCGAATCAGGCCTGTCGGTTCTGCCTTTCGTTCCTGCAGCTCGGCTTCCAGCGCTGTAAAGCCCTGCAGAAGCAGCACAGCGCGCTCACAAACCGTTTCGCCCTCTGCTGTCGGGCTCACACGCCGGGTTGTGCGCTGAAACAGGCGTTGGCCCAGCCGGGCTTCCAGGGCGGCCAGGCGTTTGGTCACCACCGGCGGCGCGACATCCATGCTGAGTGCGGCGGCGCTCAGGCTGCCGTGGTCGCGCACAGCCAGTACAAGCTCAAGATCACTGCGTTCCATTGATGCCCTTGTGGAAATAATGAGTTGCAATATTATTGCTTGTATATCGTCAGTGCTTTCTGCAAAATCATGTCAACCATGAAAAAAACAGACTGACAATCCGATGTTCGAGGGATTTCTTTCATCTGACATCGACGGACCCGCCGGAAAACTGCGTTGCCTGCGTGGTGGCAGCGGCGCGCCGCTGCTTCTGTTGCACGGCCATCCGCAAACGCATGTGATGTGGCACGCCGTGGCGAGTGAGCTTGCCAAGGTGTTTAGTGTGGTGATGATGGATTTGCGGGGTTACGGCGACTCAGCACGACCCGCACCTGACGAGAGTCATCTCGTGTATTCCAAGCGCGCGATGGCGCTAGACGCAATGGCTGTGATGCGTCACTGTGGTTTTGAAAAATTTCAAGTTCTGGCTCACGACCGGGGCGCGCGCGTCGCGCACCGCCTGGCGGCAGACCATCCGGACAGCGTGCAGCGGCTGATGCTGCTGGACATTGCGCCCACGCTGGCCATGTACGACAACACCTCGCAAGCTTTTGCCCGTGCCTACTGGCACTGGTTCTTCCTGATCCAGCCGCCGCCTTTGCCTGAAACCCTGATAAACGCAGACCCGGTGCAATACTTGCGCAGCGTGATGGGCAAACGGCATGCGGGTTTGAGCGCTTTTTCGCCAGAAGCGCTGGCTGAGTACGGACGCTGCATACAGATCCCGGGCAGCGCTGCAAGTATTTGCGAAGACTACCGGGCCTCAAGCACGGTGGACCTGGCGCATGACCGCGCGGACGTCGCGGCCGGTTTGCAATTGGCGCAACCCCTGCACGTGCTTTGGGGTGAACATGGCGCGGTTGGTCAATGTTTTGACGTTCTGTCTCTCTGGCGACAGCGGGCCCGAGAGGTATCAGGACTCAGCCTGCCCTGCGGTCACTACATTGCCGAAGAAGCGCCAGCACTGCTTCTGGCGCAGGCATTCGATTTTTTCAAACCCTGAAACTCAAGGAAACATCATGAGCAAGAACATCGGCAAAAAACGCATCGCAGTGATTTCAGGCGACGGCATCGGCAAGGAAGTCATGCCCGAAGGCATTCGGGTGATGGAAGCGGCGGCCAGCAAGTTTGGCCTGGACCTGCAGTTCGATCATTTTGATTTTTCCAGCTGGGACTATTACGAAAAGCACGGCCAGATGTTGCCGGACAACTGGAAAGACCAGATAGGCGGGCACGACGCCATTTATTTCGGCGCGGTGGGCTGGCCCGACAAAATTGCGGACCATGTCTCGCTTTGGGGATCGCTGCTGATGTTTCGCCGCGAGTTCGACCAGTACATCAACCTGCGTCCAGCACGTTTGATGCCCGGGATCATCGCCCCGGTGGTGCGCCGCGACGGTTCCGCTCGCGAAGCAGGCGAAATTGATTTTTACATCGTGCGTGAAAACACAGAGGGCGAATACTCCAGCATTGGGGGCAGGGCGTTTCCGGGCACTGATCGTGAGTTTGTGTTGCAGGAGTCGGTTTTCACCCGCATCGGTGTGGACCGTGTACTCAAGTTTGCATTTGAACTGGCGCAGTCGCGTCCGAAGAAGCACCTGACCAGCGCGACCAAATCGAACGGGATTTCGATCTCCATGCCTTATTGGGACGAGCGTGTGGTCGAGATAGCCAAAAACTACACAGACGTCAAGCTCGACAAATTTCACATCGACATATTGACTGCGCATTTTGTCCAGCGTCCGGATTTTTTCGATGTGGTCGTCGCCAGCAATTTGTTTGGCGACATCCTGAGCGATCTGGGGCCGGCCTGCACCGGCACCATCGGTATCGCGCCCAGCGCCAACCTCAATCCCGAGCGCAAATTCCCCTCGCTGTTTGAACCGGTGCATGGCTCGGCGCCAGACATTGCGGGCCGCAATATTGCCAATCCGATTGGGCAAATTTGGTGCGGCGCCATGATGCTGGAGTTTTTGGGGCACAAGGACGCGCACGATGCAGTCCTCGCAGCGATAGAAAAAGTACTCAGTCCCCACAGCGGTGCACCCCGCACCCCAGATCTGGGCGGTACCGCTACATGCCAGGATGTCGGTAAAGCCATCGCGATGGCCCTGGGCTGACGTTATCTGTGAGCTTTTGTTTTTTGCGCACGGTGCGACAAATGCACGGTGTGCTTTGGAATACGGTGCGAAAGCGTGAAAAA
This sequence comes from Polaromonas sp., assembly GCA_046598365.1. Classification (GTDB taxonomy): domain Bacteria; phylum Pseudomonadota; class Gammaproteobacteria; order Burkholderiales; family Burkholderiaceae_C; genus Polaromonas. The sequence continues at coordinate 22,450 of JBKJIV010000154.1, forward strand.
AAAGACTAGAATCCGCCACCGCACGTTGTAAAAATCTGATGTTGTATTGACACGGTTGGAGTCCATGGCTCTAATTGGATCAGCAGAAGATCTGCACCATGCCGCTCCCCGCTGCCGCCTTCTGCACATGCGGGGAGATAATTCAAGAGACAACAGATTAACTTTTATCAACGAGGGGCTCCTTGTGAACAAGACTGAACTAATTGAGCACATCGCCAAACATGCTGACATTTCCAAAGCCGCTGCAACGCGTGCGCTGGAGTCAACCATTGGTGCTGTCAAAACAACCCTGAAAAAAGGAGGCTCTGTGTCTCTGGTGGGTTTTGGTACTTTTGCAGTAGGTAAACGCGCCGCCCGCACCGGCCGCAACCCGCGTACCGGCGATGCGATTAAAATCAAGGCAGCCAAAGTGCCAAAGTTCCGTCCCGGCAAAGCGCTCAAGGACGCACTGAACTGATACACACATGATTTGAAAGTTGAGGTGGGGTGCTTAGCTCAGTTGGTAGAGCAGCGCCCTTACACGGCGTAGGTCGGCGGTTCGAGCCCGTCAGCACCCACCAGATACTGAACAAAAAGGCGAACAGATGGTTCGCCTTTTTCATTGATGCCTTGCAAGGTTTAACGGGCCGATAGTCGGCCACACAGGAATTCGAGATGTTTGATTTCATTCGCAAGCACACCAAGGTCACCATGGGCTTGCTGTTTTTGCTGATCGTTCCGTCGTTTGTATTGTTTGGCCTGGACGGGTACAGCCGCAACCAGGAAAACAGCACCGTGGTCGCGCGCGTGGATGGGCAAGACATTACGCAATCTGAATGGGATATGGCCCATCAGAACGAAGTGACCCGAATCAGGGCTTCCATGCCTACGCTCGATGCCAAGCTGCTGGATTCGCCCGAAGCGAGGTATGGCACGCTCGAGCGCCTGGTGCGTGACAGGGTGCTGGCAGCAGCAGCCATCAACAGTGGCGTGGTTGTTCCCGATCAAAAATTGCAGCGCATGTACGCCGAAGACAAATCGATCGCGGCATTCAGGCAGGCCGATGGCAAATTTGACCGTGCCGGTTTTATCGCCCAAATCGGCATGACACCTGAGGCCTACGAAGCGGGCCTCAAGTCTGAGCTGGCTACGCGTCAGGTGATGATGGGTGTGGCTGGTGGCGGCTTTTCGACCAAGGCCACGGCAGATATGTCCCTCAATGCTTTTTTTGAAAAGCGGCAGGCTCAGGTGGCTCGATTTGACACGGCCGACTATGCGGCCAGGGTCAATCCAACCGACGCCGAGCTTGAGCAGTTTTACAAAGAACAGCAGGCCTTGTTTCAGGCCCCGGAGCAGGGAAGCATCGAGTATGTGACTCTCGATCTGGAAGCGGTCAAAAAGGGCATCACGGTCAATGAGTCGGACCTGAAAACCTATTACGAACAAAATGCGCAACAACCGGCAGCCAGCGAAGAGCGCCGCGCCAGTCATATTTTGATCGAATCGCCTGCTGCAGCGGCAGCGACGGATCGCGAAAAAGCCAAGCTTAAAGCAGAGCAACTGCTCGCTGCTGTCAAAAAGACGCCGGCTTCATTTGCCGAGCTGGCCCGTAAAAACTCACAGGACACCGGCTCCGCCGCTTCTGGTGGTGACCTTGATTTCTTTGTCAAGAGTGCCATGGTCAAACCGTTTGCCGACGCCGTTTTTTCAATGAAGAAAGGCGACGTCAGCGAGATCGTGGAAACCGAGTTTGGTTACCACATCATCAAGCTCACGGACATCAAGACCCCCAAGCTAAAAACCTACGAAGAGAGCAGGCCCACCCTGGAGGCCGAGTACAGACAGCAACAGGCCCAGAAGAAGTTTGCCGAAACCGCAGAGGCTTTCAGCAACGCTGTCTATGAGCAATCCGACAGCCTGCGGCCCATTGCAGAGCGCTTGAAGCTGGAAGTTAAAACTGCTAGTCAGCTGACCCGCACTCCGGCACCTGGCGCTACAGGTATTCTGGCCAACCCCAAATTTCTGGCTGCGCTGTTTGCGCCTGACGCGGTGGAGAAAAAGCGCAACACCGAGGCCATCGAGGTAGGTGCCAATCAACTGGTGTCTGGCCGGTTGACGCAATACACGCCCGCCCGTGCCTTGCCTCTGGCCGAAGTCAAGGACCGTGTGCGCGCGCAGTTGCAGCAGCAGCGCGGTGCCGAGCTTGCACGCAAAGAGGGTGCCGAGAAACTGGCTGCCTGGAAAGCCAGTCCTGCAGCGGCGGCCTTGCCCGCTATGGTCACCGTCTCGCGTGACCAGACTCAACAGCTGCCGACGGCGGTTGTGAACGCAGCGCTCAGTGCCGACAGCAGCGCCTTGCCAGCGCTTGTAGGCGTGGATCTGGGCAAACAAGGTTATGCCATCGTCAAGGTACTCAAGGTTTTGCCACGCGAGGCGCCGACAGCGCCAGAGGCGCAAGCCCAAGCGCTGCAGGAAACAGCGCAGTACACCCAGTGGTGGACGTCCGCAGAAAGCCTGGCGTATTACAAGGCGCTGCAAGAGCGTTTCAAGGTAGACATCAAAGCGCCTAAGCCCGAAGCCAAGGCGGGTGCAGAAAGCGCAGCGCGAGGCGGATAGCCAGCGCGGTTGCCCTTATAATTGTCGGTTACGGTGGCTGTAGCTCAGTTGGTAGAGTCCAGGATTGTGATTCCTGTTGTCGTGGGTTCGAGCCCCATCAGCCACCCCAGAATTTGACACGCCTCGCTCTGCCGGGGCGTTTTCATTTCTGGAGCGTGCTCAGCGCTTTGGCGGAAAATTTGCCGGATTCGACTTGTCGGCCCGGTTCTTCAGAAATTCTTCGGCTCCTGCTGCGTTTTTGGTCTGCCTTTGCTCGGCTCGCGCCTGACCCACAGTGTTGACACTGACGATCGCATCGCGTGCTGCATCGGCTTTTTCCACTGCAGCCACCAGACGCTGCAATTGCAGCTTCTGCGCGTCGCTTTCAAACACAAAACTCCCCCGGTGCATCCCCAGCCGACCTTCTTGCGCCACGCCCCAGTCGACAAGGGCCGACATGGCATCGAGGAGTTGCGTGTCGGCCAGGTCCATGTCTGAGTACATTTTGACCAGGGCAGTTCTCCCCTCGTTCATTTGCATCACACCAATGTCGCGGGCAATGCCCGGGGCGAGTCGCTGATTGATGAAGCGGTCAGACTCGATCAGTTGGGTCTGCATGAGCACCCGTCGTTCCGTAACCAGCGACCGGTAGCTTGCAATACCCGTCTTTGCAATGCTGAGACCCTCGCGTGTACTGATGTTCTCTGGAGTCAGGATTCGTGAAACGTCGGCCTTTTGAAACCGATCTCCCAATTCAGTGAACGCAGCTGTTTGACGGGCGTGGTGGGCCACTACGGCAATGACGAACTGCTTCCTGGCATCGGTCTCCCGAATCGGTTGAACCAGGTTGCTTGCAGAAAACAGGCTGAGCACCAGCCCGGCCAGCAAGCAAGCGTAGGCCCATGCAGTCTTATGTCGGCGCTGTGCGGCGAACCACGCCAGTAACCCGAAGCAAATAAGCAAGCCCGCGTTTTTGGCAGTGTCGTATGCCGCACCAGCCAAGCTGATGTAGCCGGCAAGAGCCGCGAGGAACGGGAGTGCAAACGCAGTAACGATCAATGCAGTGCCCACGTCTCTTGCAATCCTGGTCGCGACGGGACGCTCTGGTTGCGGAATTTCGATCATGGCCTCACTCCTTGTTCAACAGGAAGTGTAGGCTTGTGCCTGTTGTCTCAGTTCACCATCACGTGTTTGCCCTTTGGACCTTGCTCGCAAGGCACGGTGTATAAACGGGGCTGAAGGTCAAACATCGAAAGTTTCCTGATTGACTGCGCGGCTTGGTGCCAAATATATCGGGACAGGGACTACGCCATGACACTTGTTCTCAGACCACGCTTTTTTCTTGTACTCGCCGCAACCATCGTCTGGATGAGCGGTTGCGCCCTGAACCCCCTCAACGCCGTTACCGCGGGAATGTCACGCGAAGAGGTGATGACCCGCATGGGCCCGCCGCGTGCCGTGGTTTCATTGGACAAGGGCACGCGCCTGCAGTACTCGAACCAGTCCTCAGGTCGCTACGCTTACATGGTCGATATTGATGAATCCGGCCGGGTGCTTGGTATTCGCCAGGTGCTCAATGCTCGTGACTTTGCGCGTATAGAGCTGGGAAAGTGGACCAGGCAGGACGTGCTGCGTGAGTTTGGTCCTCCCTCTACCATTGATCACGTCGCATCGTGGAAGGGCGACATCATGACCTACAAGTGGTTTGACGTGCAGAACCTGTACTACTGGGTCTATCTGGATGGCGGTGACGTCGTGCAGCGCGCACATCCCGGCATGGAGGACGATCCCTACTTGCCACCGTAGTACCCCTCCCGGGGTCACGCCCCTGCGTTCACCATCACCAGCTTGCCCTTGACGCCGCGCGAACCCATGTGGGCGTAAGCTGCCTTGAGTTCTGCCATGGGCATGGTGCGGTCGATGACAGGCTTGATTTTCCCTTGGGCGTACCACTGAGCAAGCTCAGCCATGGCGGCAGCGCTGGCTTTGGGTTCGTTCTTGGCAAAGCCTCCCCAGAAGACACCAACGATGGACGCGCCTTTTAGCAGTGTCAGGTTGAGCGGCAGCGATGGTATGGGGCCGGAAGCAAAACCCACCACGAGGTAGCGGCCGCGCCAGGCGATGGAACGGAACGCCGGTTCGGCAAACTCGCCGCCTACCGGGTCATAAATCACATCCGGGCCTTTGCCGTCGGTCAGTGCCTTGATCGCTTCGCGCAGGTTCTCGGTGCTGTAGTTGATGGTGGCATCGGCGCCTATGGATTTGCAGAGCGCGCATTTTTCATCGGTCGATGCGGCGGCAATGACCTTCGCGCCCATGGCCTTGGCAATCTGGATGGCCGAGGTGCCGACACCACCGGCTGCGCCCAGCACCAGCACGGTCTCGCCGGCCTTGAGTTGTGCGCGGTCCACAAGGGCGTGGTGAGAGGTTGCGTAGATCATGATGAAGGCCGCTGCATCGACGTGCGGAAAACCGTCGGGCAGGGGCATGCACAGCGCAGCCGGTGCAATGGTGTGGGTGCCAAAGCCGCCAGTGCCTGACAGGCAGGCGACGTTCTGACCCACCTTCAGATGTTTGACGCCGTCGCCGATCGCCTCCACCACGCCAGCGTACTCCGAGCCGGGCACAAAGGGCAAGGGTGGCTTGATCTGGTATTTGTTCTGGACGATCAGCAGGTCGGGAAAGTTCAGGCTGGCAGCCTTGATGGCGATCAAGACTTCACCTGCCTTGGGCTCGGGGGTGGGCAGCTCTTTCCAGCTCAGGGCGTCCACGCCAGTGGGGTTTTCACAAAGCCAGGCATGCATGGGTGTCTCCGTTGTCGTTCAGGTAAGCGCATCATAGGCAGCTTGACCTCCAAAACCTTGAAAGAGGCTGCATAGCTTGTCGCCCCAGTGACCCGAGGCCCTAAAATCAAAACAATGAAAATCCTGATCTGCAACGACGATGGCTACCAGGCCTCCGGGATCGTCGCCCTGTACGAAGCCCTTAAAGACATCGCCGACGTGGCGGTGGTGGCGCCGGAGCAAAACAACAGCGCCAAATCGAATGCGCTGACCCTGCACTCGCCCATGTATGTTCAGACCGCTGCCAATGGCTTTCGCTACATCAATGGCACGCCGGCAGACTGTGTGCATATCGCGCTCACCGGCCTGCTGGGTTACCGGCCTGACCTGGTGGTCTCAGGCATCAACAACGGCGCCAACATGGGCGACGACACCATTTATTCGGGCACCGTGGGCGCCGCCATGGAGGGGTATCTCTTTGGCATTCCAGCGATAGCGTTTTCCCAGACCGAAAAAGGATGGGGTCATATCGACGTGGCCGGTCTGCGTGCGCGTGACCTGATCCTGCAGCTGATGCCCTCATTGGAGAAGATTGCCGAAGGCGATCGACCCACGCAGGCCCCGTGGCTCCTGAATGTCAACATCCCCAACCTGCCCAGCGCAGAGATGCAGGGTTTCAAGGTGTGCCGCCTGGGCAGGCGCCATGCGGCAGAGCGCGTCATCACGCAGACCAGCCCGCGCGGAGAGACCATGTACTGGATAGGCGGCGCTGGGCCGGCCAAGGAAGAAGGCGAGGGCACCGACTTTCATGCAACGCAGCACCGCTTTATTTCCATCACGCCGTTGCAGGTGGATCTGACGGACCACGAGCGCTTGCCGCACTGGACGCAGACCGCCGCCAAACTCACGCAAGCGCTGGCATGACATCCGCGCCTAAAAGGCCCGGCTTCCCGGTTCGGTTGGCGCCCGAAGCAGGCACGCCATCTGCTACAAAAAAAATAGCTGGACGCCACCACCCCGAAAGAGCGACTGGCGTCATTGATGCGAAAAAACTATTGAAGACGGTGGTAACCACCGGCGTAGGCCTCGATTCCAAAGCGGTGCGCGCCCGTATGGTGCACAAGCTCGCGGCGCAGGGCATTTCGGACGCGCGGGTGCTCGCCGCCATGGGACATGTGGAGCGGCATCGTTTTGTCGACACCGCGCTGGTGAACCAGGCCTACGAAGACACCAGTTTGCCCATTGGCCTGGGGCAAACCATTTCCAAGCCCAACGTGGTGGCACGCATGCTTGAGCTGTTATTGCAGGGCCGAGGCGCCCGCGTGGGGCGGGTGCTGGAGATTGGTACGGGCTGCGGCTACCAGGCGGCCTTGCTGGGCCAATTGGCTACAGAGGTCTACAGCATTGAGCGGCTGCGCGGCCTGCATGACAAGGCGCGCGACAACCTGCGCACGTTTCGCCTGGCCAACGTGCATTTGCTGTTTGGCGACGGTATGTTGGGGTATGCCAAAGGCGCGCCGTATGCTGCCATCATTGCGGCTGCCGGTGGCGAGGCAATCCCGCCAGCCTGGGTTGAACAACTCGCCGTGGGCGGGCGTCTGGTGGCTCCCATACAGATCGCGGGCGGTGCACAGGCGCTGGTCGTGATCGACAAAAGCCCACAGGGTGTTACACAGACGGTTCTGGAAGCGGTCCACTTTGTGCCTTTAAAATCGGGAACAAGCTGAGTGAGCGGGCTTCAATCCCGGCTGTCCCAGCAATTGCAACAAAGGTAATCAAAGCAATGAATGAAAAAGCAGGGTCAGTCATGGCAACATCTTCAGCAAACCGCCGTGAACAACGTACAGGCAGCAGGCTCCTGTCCAGTGGCTTAGTGCTCGCGGCGGTGTTGCTGGTATCTGCCTGCAGTACCCGAGGCCTGAACCGCGCGCCTGTCGAAGATCGCGGTACAGGCATGAACCGGCCTGTGCCAGGTGTTGTAGATGCGGGCGGGGTCAAGCTGCTGCCCGGCGCAGAGAATGCCGGAAAGCCAGGGTACTACACCGTCAAGCCCGGCGACACACTGATTCGCATCGGACTCGATACGGGCCAGAACTACCGCGATATCGGGCGCTGGAATGTTCTGGAAAACCTCAACCTGATTGAGGTCGGCCAGGTGCTGCGGGTGGCGCCACCGGTGGAGACGACTGCCGTAGTCGTCCGGCCAGTGACCCCAGGCGGGGCCGCCGCCTCGCCAGCATCTGCCAGCAGCGCTCCGGCCTCTGCCGCAAGCGCGCCCAAGCCCGCAACCACAACCCCCACCGCCTCGAGCGCGACCGGCGACGAAGACCTTGCATGGATATGGCCAGTACAGGGCTCAGGCACGGTTTTGGCTGGGTTTGATGAAGCCAAGAACAAAGGCTTGGACATTGCGGGCAAGGCCGGCGACGCTGTTATCGCGTCCGCCGATGGCCGCGTGGTGTATGCGGGTGCTGGCCTGCGCGGGTATGGCAACCTTGTCATTCTCAAACACAACAACACGTTTCTCACGGCCTACGCCCACAACCAGACCTTGCTGGTCAAAGAAGACCAGTCGGTTCGCAAGGGCCAAAAAATTGCGGAGATGGGCAGTACAGACGCCGACCGCGTGAAGCTGCACTTTGAAATTCGCCGCCAGGGCAAGCCGGTGGACCCGGCAAGGTACCTGCCTGCGAGATAAGCGGGCACGGCCTGAAGAAACGGGGAGCCCTGCATTGCACGGCTCCCTTTCTTATTTTTGCTCTCTATGAAAGTTTGACCCATGGCTTGGCCCGTACTGGTATTCGACATTGAGTCCATTCCCGATGTGGCGGGGCTGCGCGCCTTGCGGGGTGAGAGTGCAGACAAAAGCGATGCGGACGTTTACGCAGCCTATGTGGCAGAGCGCCAGGCCAAAGGCCAGAGCGACTTCATGCCGCTGCACCTGCAGCGCATTCTGGTGATCAGCTGCGTGTTCCGCAATGCTGAAGGGCTGCGCATCCATTCCTTTGTTGACAAGGATGGTGCATCCGAGGGCAAGGTCGTTCAGACCTTTTTCAACTCGATTGAGAAACATGTGCCGCAGTTGGTCAGCTGGAACGGCGGTGGCTTTGACCTGCCGGTGCTGCACTACCGCGGCCTCAAACACGGGGTGACGGCCAGCCAGTACTGGGAAGTGGGCGAGACCGACCGCGACTGGAAATTCAGCAACTACATCGGCCGCTACCACATGCGTCACCTTGACCTGATGGACCTGCTGGCCATGTACCAGCCCAAAAACAACGCGCCGCTGGACGCCATGGCCAAACTCTGCGGCTTCCCTGGCAAGCTGGGCATGGACGGCTCGGCGGTGTACCCGGCCTATTTGGCGGGCAAGACCGACGAGATACGCCGCTATTGCGAGACCGATGTGATGAACACCTATCTTCTGTACTGCCGCTTCCAGAAGATGCGCGGCGGCTTGCTGGAGGCTGAGTACGAGCAGGAGATCGCATTGGTCAAGCAAACCCTGGGCAACCTGGCGCCCGATGAAGCGCATTGGGACGAATACCTCAAGGCCTGGGGCTGAGAGCACCATCGTTTGAAATGGCATGCGCATACCGGCTCCCTGGTCATGCAGGAATACGCGGCCTGAGACAATGAGGGATGTCCAGAAGTAAACACAACAAACCGCGCACTGCAGCGCCCGCGCCGCAGGCCGACTACCCGCCCGACCTGCTTTACGTCGAGTCCCTGGATATTGAAGCGCAGGGCATTGCACACCGAGACGACGGCAAGGTGGTTTTCATCGACGGCGCGTTGCCTTTTGAAACGGTCAGCGCCAGCGTCTACCGCAAAAAACCCAGCTTCGAAAAAGCCACGCTGATGTCGGTGCTGCGCGAGTCCTCGCAGCGTGTGCGTCCCCAGTGTCCGCACTTCGGCCTGCACACGGAAGCCTGTGGTGGCTGCAAGATGCAACACCTGCACGTGAGCGCGCAGGTGGCGGTCAAGCAGCGCGTACTGGAAGACAACCTGCGCCATATCGGCAAACTCAAGGCAGAAAACATTCTCCGCCCGATTGAAGGCCCGGCCTGGGGCTACCGCTACCGCGCCCGCCTGTCCGTGCGATTTGTGCGCAAAAAGGGTGACGTGCTGGTTGGATTTCATGAGCGCAAAAGCGGCTACGTTGCTGACATACGTGAATGTCATGTCCTGCCGAAACACGTGAGCAATTTGCTGCTGCCACTGCGTGCGTTGATCGGCAGCATGGACGCCAAGGAGACTGTGCCGCAGATCGAGCTGGCCTGCGGTGACGAGGTGACGGCTTTGGTGCTGCGCCACATGGAGCCGCTCAGCGCAGGCGACTTGGCGCGGTTGCGGACTTTTGCGCATTCGCACCCTGGTCTGCAGTGGTGGCTGCAGCCCGGTGGGCTGGAAACCGTCAAGCTGCTTGACGACGAAGTGCAGGCCTTGAGTTACGGACTGCCGGAGTTCGGCGTGCTTATGCCCTTCAAGCCGACGGACTTCACCCAGGTCAATCCGCACATCAACCAGGTGCTTGTCTCACGCGCGCTGCGCATGCTGGACGTGCAGCCGCATGAACGGGTGATCGACTGGTTTTGCGGCCTGGGAAATTTTACCTTGCCGCTGGCCACGCGCGCGCGCGAAGTGCTGGGCGTGGAAGGCAGCGAGGTGCTGGTGGCGCGATCACTTGAGAACTATGAATTGAACAAGGAATCTGCTCACAGAGGGCGGGCGTTGTCAGCTGCTAAATTTGTAACGCGCAACCTCTTTGAAATGACTCCGGCATGGTTGGTCAAAGACGGCGCAGCCGACAAATGGCTGGTCGACCCGCCGCGTGAAGGCGCGTACGAGCTGTTCAAATCCTTGGCTGCACTTCACCAGCAAATGGTCAGTGGTGTGCCTTGCGACGACGGCGCGCAGCAACAAAGTTTGCAGCTCGGCGACTGGACGCCGCCCAGGCGCATCGTCTACGTGAGCTGCAATCCCGCAACCCTCGCGCGTGATGCGGGTGTGTTGGTGGAAAGCGGTGCTTACCGATGCGCGGCGGCGGGGGTGGTCAACATGTTTCCGCATACGGCTCATGTGGAGAGCATCGCGGTGTTTGAGCTGAAATAAAAAAAGGGCCGAGAGGCCCTTTTTTATTGAAAGCGCGAAACGCTCAGTCTTTTTCCCCACCCATGATGCCCAGCAGGGCGAGCAGTGCCTGGAACACGTTGAAGAGGTCCAGATACAACGCCACTGTGGCAGAGATGTAGTTGGTCTCACCGCCATCCATGATCCGCTTCAGGTCATACAGCATGTAGGCACTGAAGATACCGATCACGGCGACCGACAGGGCCATCATGCCGGCGGTGGAGCCAACAAACACGTTGATGATGCCGCCCACCATCACAACCATGGCGCCGACAAACAGCCATTTGCCCATGCCCGAGATGTCGCGTTTGATGACACTGGCCAAAGTAGCCATGACAAAAAACACGCCAGCAGTGCCGCCCATGGCCGTCATGATCAGCTCAGAGCCGTTTCTAAACCCCAGAATCATGCCAATCATGCGCGAAAGCATCAGGCCCATGAAGAAGGTGAAAGCCAGCAGGACAGGAACGCCGGCTGCAGAGTTTTTGGTTTTTTCGATGGCATAGAGGAAACCGAAGGCCCCGCCGAGGAAAACAACCAAACCCAGTCCGCCACTGAGTGATGCGGTGATACCCGTGGCCACGCCGATCCAGGCGCCCAGTACCGTTGGCAGCAGGCTCAAGGCCAGCAGCCAGTAAGTATTACGCAGGACCCGGTTGCGTTGCTCCGCAGAGGCTACGTAGCCATGGTCCAAGGTTTGAACATTGTCATTCATGAGAACTTCTCCGATGGGCCAGCAAATGCAGGCATTGGCATTTTAGGGGTGGCGCGGTGGTTTTCAAGGCCCTTGCCCGTTCAAAACCTACTATTTGTCAGGGCAGCATCACCCGGTAAGCGGTCAATACGGTGAAAGACGCAACGCAAAGTTCAGTATGCTTGCCTTTTATCTCATCATTACCAAAAAAAACATGAAATCAAAACCAGTGCTGGAATTCTCCGACGTTCAGGCCATCGCCGCCGCCGCCGCCGCCGAAGCTGTCAAAAACAACTGGGCGGTGACGATTGCCATCGTTGATGACGGCGGCCACTTGCTCCACCTCCAGCGCCTGGACGGTGCCGCTCCCATTTCCTCGCACATCGCCCCGGCCAAAGCCCACACTGCTGCTATGGGGCGCCGCGAATCCAAAATCTACGAAGACATGATCAACGGTGGTCGCTTCTCCTTTTTAAGCGCGCCCGAGATCAAGGGCATGCTGGAGGGCGGCGTTCCCATCATGAAAGATGGCCAGTGCCTGGGCGCCGTCGGCGTCAGCGGCGTAAAGTCCACTGAAGATGCGCAGATTGCGCGAGCCGGTATGGCGGCCATCGGGCTGTAAAGGAAGCGCTCTTGAAGTAATAGCAACCTATCCCGGTTAAGCAAGGGCGCAAGCCCGTTTTCAATCAACAAAGCCGGCTCTAGCCGGCTTTTTGCATGGGGGCGAAAAAAAGCCTGGCTAATGCAAAGACCCAAAAGGCCCATGGCTGGCTGGCAAAAAACGATCTGTGAGGCCTGCAAAGGCCCCCGATCGCCCCACGATGAAACTTCTTACTTGGTCAAGATCAACTTGCCCAGCCGCGTCGCCTGCAGGCGATAAACCAATCCGTTGTGCTGAATCTCGACGGCCTTGTTGCCGCGCAAAAGTTCGGTGCTGTCCACTGCCGCACACGGCCCTTTGTCGTCAGGCGTGAGAGTCGAGGCGCCAAGCCGACCGGCGGCGTGCGAGGGCAGGCTCAGTGTTCTGGAGGAGAGGGTTTGGGACATGTTGGTTCTACCTGAGGGACTAGCGTGAGGGTAATGATAATCATTCTCAACTGATGAGGCAAGTAAAACCTTGAAAATGTTGGGGAGATGCTTTGAAGTTTCATCCTGAACCCGTTCTATCCGGAACCTGGGTAACTCTTCTAAGGAGTTGATCAATGCTTGCATCGTTCCGTGCTTTGCCGCGTTCGCATCTCGCCAGTCAATGGTTAAAAGTGCCGGTTCGGCCAGGTCAACTACTTCACCGCCAAGGTCGGTCTGCACGGCTTCACCATGGCGCTGGCGCAAGGGGTGGCCAGCAAAGGTGTGACCGTCAACACCGTGAGTCCGGGCTACATCGGCACCGACATGGTCAAAGCCATCCGCCCCGACGTGCTGGAGAAAATCGTCTCAGGCGTGCCCGCCAAACGCCTGGGCACCCCGGAAGAAATCGCCTCCATCATTTCGTGGATTGCGTCTGACGAGGGTGGTTATGCGACCGGCGCTGACTTCTCGCTCAATGGTGGTTTGCACATGGGTTGATGCGGAAGCATCACGCAATGAAAAAACCCGCTTCGGCGGGTTTTTTGTTGGGCCACAGGATTTTGCAAGAGAGGGCAAGGCTGCAGCGCAGATATTCGTAGCTATCGACAATGTTCGATTATCGATAGTCAGCCGCTGAGACTGCTTTGGGCCACAAGCGGACATTGGCGAACGACCAGTGTCAGGTAACCAAATTTCGGGTAGCGCGCATTTCTGTTGTCTTACGTTTGAGTTGAGCGGTCGCCGACGGCAGGATGGCTTGGCCCGGTTGGCGCCAAGGTACCGCGTGCCGCAGGCAGGACCAAGCCATCCTGCCGTTGGCGGTCCGATTGAGCGAGGGGTTAGGTATCACCTCGCTGGCAGAGGAGAGCGATTTGTGTGCACACGGCTTCTCTTGCCTGTGGCTCTCTTGAGCAGTGCTCGTTCAGCTTATGACCAGAGCCCATGACCACGTAGTGAGTCGTAGTTGCATGCCTGCTCTCTGTTACGGCGTAGCGCTCGGGAATCTCCGCAGGAATAACTTGGTCTTGTTCGGCCGAGATGACAAGCAAGTGACCGGCGTAGTTGGCTGTTAGAGAGAACGCATCCGAGTCTGACCAGCTGCGAGGGGTGCGGAGTATTTGAGTGAAATCTGGACCAAAGGGAGTCTCATAAGCGTGCCTAGCGTAGGCTGCCGGGACTGCAAGGCACAGGCGCGAAACGCCGCTTTCCGTCGCTGCTTTAACTGCGACGTACGCCCCCATGCTGAAGCCGACGAGGGTCAGGGCCGATGGTTCGACGCGCTGAGCCGCCAATACGGCCTGCACTTGCTGAACGCGCTGCTTAAGCGTCGTTCCAATTTGATCCCCTCCGGTGCGACCGTGACCGATGCAATCAAAGGCAAGGGTCTCTATGCGATTTTTGTAGAGCGCGGCGCGCAGTTCAAAGAACCCGTTCGCACTCGAAGTCCCACCACCATGGAGCAGAAGTGCGGTTCGCGCCGATGCAGGTGGGGTCCATCGGTCGCCCACTAGCATCGTGCGCCCGAACGGGATTCTGAATTCGAGAATGTGGGAGATCAAACCGAGGTGTGTTTGTGATATCTAACGTGAAGCTGGCCGGGCCACAACTGTTCGCGGCGAAGCCGCCTTCTGCTATTGTGGGTCTGCGTCGATTGGCATGTTATAGCTCAAGTATCCTCCACATCTACAGCTCCAAACTTACTGGTAAATGCGCCCACAAACAAGTCAGGAATTGGGAAATATTCACCAGCACCTTCCAAGCGGAATGCTGTGCCTATAAGTTCGCAAACGAAAGTGAAAGCTAGGTCCTCAGAAAGTGTCGAATGCAGCTTTCGGGCCAGGAGCCAGCGTTCAGGAAGGTCGGCTATGGAGCAAGCTGGTCGCTTGCCAATTCGCGCGAAAGTGCATGTAAAAGTGACCGGGAACCATGCACGCGGCAAATCGATCAGGACACTGTTTTTGCGGTGTAATATTTGGTGACTTTGGAATCATCTAAGCAGCCAGCTACAAAGAGGACGCCTTGGCAAATACCTACAACCTGTTCATAAGTCATTCTTGGGCCTACAGCGATGCCTACGAAAAGCTGGTTGCTCTATTAGACAACCGAGGGTACTTTTCGTACAAAAACTATTCGGTTCCGAGGGATGATCCCATTCACAACGCTGGCACTAACGCGCAGCTTCGCGCGGCAATCATGCGTCAGATCGCTCCGTGCCACTGCGTGGTCATGCTCGCCGGAGTCTACTCGACGCACAGCAAATGGATCAACGAAGAGATTGCGATCTGCACGACACAGTTTGCTACCAAGAAGCCCATTGTGGGCATCAACCCATGGGGAGCTCAACGTAGCTCACAGGTGGTTCAGGAAGCTGCCGCGGTGATGGCTAATTGGAATACCGAATCAATCGTTGCCGCCATTCGTCAGGCCTGCAAATGAGGCAAGCGCTCGTCGTTGGGATCGACCACTACAAGTCTGGTAGTCCGTTGCATGGCTGTGTGAACGACGCGCACGGCGTGAAGGCTGCCCTGGAGCGCCACGGTGACGGCAGCGTGAACTTCGGCGTGAAGCTCTTGACGGGCACTGGACCCACGGACTTGGTCACTCGTGCTGTTCTCAAAGACCACATCCGACAACTGTTCGATAGTTCCAATGAGACCGTACTCTTTTACTTTGCAGGTCATGGGCACGTAGAGGCTGCAGGCGGCTATCTGCTTGCAAGCGATTCACAGAGTGGTGACGAGGGGCTACCTCTCTCCGAGGTTCTTTTATATGCGAACAAATCTACTGCGCGCAACAAGGTCATCGTTCTTGACAGTTGCCATTCGGGGATTGCTGGGAATGCCCCGAACGGGGCTGCGTACGCGGAGCTATCTGACGGGTTGACGATCTTGACGGCGTCAACTGCGGAGCAATACGCAAGCGAAGAAAATGGTAGTGGCGTGTTCACGAATCTGTTCGTGGACGCGCTCAATGGGTCAGCTGCTAACTTGGTTGGTGAAATCACGCCTGGAAGCATCTACGCTCACATTGACCAATCACTGGGTCCATGGGAGCAGCGGCCTGTGTTCAAGACCAACGTCAAGAGCTTTGTTTCACTTCGAACCGTGCAGCCTTCCGTTCCAACGGCCGAGCTGCGACGGCTTGCTGAATTCTTTCCAGCCGCTGGGTATGAATTCGCACTTGACCCAACCTACGAGCCCGAAGGCGGTAATCCAGATCCAAATAATGTAGCTATATTCGCTATTCTTCAGCGGTTCAATCGCGTAAATCTTGTGGTGCCTGTCGGGGCCATGCACATGTACAACGCCGCAATGGAAAGCCGTGTGTGCAAGTTGACGGTACTCGGTGAGCACTATCGCAGTTTAGTGTCGCGTGGTCGGATCTAAAAGTCGCATCACAAGTGCGGCGCCGCTGGGTGAAATAGTTGGTATTAACGTGTTACCCCGGATGACGGCTCTTCAGCCAGGAATTCACTGCCCGAGAAGACCGCTTTGTCTCGAAAACGGTCAAAAAGCTGACCAACGACAAGTACATATTGACGATAGCCAGCACTCATGGGCACAATCCGTTTGCTTTATGTTCAGGACTTTCGCTCTCAAACTGATAGCTGTTGACGCCCGTGAAATAAGGGCTAGTGGCCAGAAATGCCATAAGAAAACCCGCCGAAGCGGGTTCTAAGAGGTAGAGAGAGATTAGTTCTCTTAAAGCACTTCACTCGCAAAATCCGCCAGCCGAGACCTCTCGCCACGTGCCAGCGTGATGTGTCCGCCATGTGGCCAGCCCTTGAAGCGGTCCACGGCGTAGGTCATGCCGGATGAACCTTCGGTGAGGTAGGGTGTGTCGATCTGTGCCAGGTTGCCCATGCAGATGATCTTGGTGCCAGGGCCGGCGCGGGTGATCAGTGTTTTCATTTGCTTGGGCGTCAGGTTTTGAGCCTCGTCGATGATCACGTACTTGTTCAAAAAGGTGCGCCCGCGCATGAAGTTCATGCTCTTGACCTTGATGCGTGAGCGGATCAGCTCATTGGTGGCGGCGCGACCCCATTCTCCGGAGCCGCTGTCGTTTTTGCCCAGCACTTCCAGGTTGTCGTCGAGTGCGCCCATCCACGGACCCATTTTTTCTTCTTCGGTACCCGGCAAAAAGCCGATGTCTTCGCCGACGCTCACGGTTGCGCGGGTCATGATGATCTCGGTGTAACGGCGGTCGTCCAGCACTTGGGTCAAGCCGCTGGCCAGGGCCATCAGCGTTTTGCCGGTGCCTGCTGTGCCAGCCAGCGTGACAAAGTCGACCTCCGGATCCATCAGCAGGTTCATCGCGAAGTTTTGCTCTCGGTTGCGGGTGGTGATGCCCCACACTGCGTTTTTGAGATGGTTGTAGTCCTTGAGCGTTTTGAGAACTGCGGTTTTGGCACGGATTTCTGTCACGCGCGCATACAGCGGTGGCTCGCCCGGTGCTTCAAAAAAGACAAACTGGTTGATCAGCAGGCTGCCAACGATGGGGCCGGTGATGCGGTAGAACGTCGCGCTGCCTTGTTGCCAGCTTTCGATGGTTTTGCTCTGCCGGGTCCAGAAGTCCAACGGCAGGGCGAGCGAGCCGGAGTAAAGCAGATCGCCGTCTTCCAGGGTCTTGTCGTTCTGGTAGTCGTCTGTGGCCAGGCCCAGGGCACGCGCCTTGACTCGCATGTTGATGTCTTTCGACACCAGCACCACCTCGCGTGGCGCGTAGTCTTTGCGCAGCGCTTCGACCACGCCCAGGATCTGGTTGTCTGCCTTGCCCTGAGGCAGGCTCATGGGCAGGGAATAGTCCAACGGCTTGGTCTGGAAGAAGAGGCAGCCGCCCGCTTCGCGGTGGCCGGTGGTATCTAACTTGAGGCCTTTGGCAATATCGGCACCCGTGGTGCCGGCCAACGCGTCCAGCGTGCGGCTGGTCTGGCGGGCGTTGCGCGCGACTTCGGTCATGCCTTTTTTGTGGCCGTCCAACTCTTCCAGCACGATCATGGGCAAAAAGATGTCGTGTTCTTCAAAGCGGAACAGACACATCGGGTCGTGCATCAGCACATTGGTGTCGAGCACGAACAGCTTGGTGGGGCCGGTGTGCTTTGCCTTTTTGGGCTTGGGCGCCGGTTGATGGCGCACTGGCTCGGCGACGCTACGCTTTTGATAGCCGTCCGTGTCCGGTTTACCTTGGCGAACGGGCTCTTTGCCTACATGAGCCGTGGTGACCTCGGCCTCGCCGCCTGTACGGGTGTCAAACAGCTCCAGCGCGGGTGGGGTGCGGGCCCGCTCGACTTGTTCCGTCTTTCGTGCGGCTTTGGAGTGCGATCGGGCCGGCGCGTCGAAGGCGTCGGTGGAGAGCAAAGCAGCGCGTTTGGTCGGGGCGGGTGGCAGGGGCATAGTGCTTGGGGCTCACTTTGTAGAGGTTCAAAAAGCGAAAAAGCCGCCTGGAGGCCAGGGCGGCTTTTTCGGTGGGCGCAGTCGCTAAGGTCAACAGCATGAGTTCACTATACACGACTCATGTGTCTTGCCGACAGGGCCTTTTTTTTTGGGTCAGGCGGTCTTTTTCAGGGCTTTGACGGCCTTGAGCACGTCGTCCACGTGGCCGGGTACTTTCAGGCCGCGCCACTCTTCCTTAAGTGTGCCGTCAGCGCCCACCAGAAAGGTGCTGCGCTCGATGCCCTTGACCTTTTTGCCGTACATGATTTTGTTTTTGACCACGCCAAACATGTGGCACATTTTCTCTTCGGTGTCAGCGATCAGCTCAAAAGGCAGCTCGAGCTTGGCCTTGAACTCGTCGTGGGACTTCATGTTGTCGCGCGAAACGCCGAACACGGTGGCGCCGGCTTTGACAAAGTCTTTGTAGCGGTCGCGAAACTGCATGGCTTCTGTGGTGCAACCGGGGGTGTTGTCCTTGGGGTAGAAGTACAGGACGACAACGTGGCCAAGGTGAGTTTGATTGGAAACTTTGATGCCGCTGGTGGCGTTGGCTTCAAATTCGGGGAGTGGTTTATTGACGACGACTGCCATACTGCGTAGACCCTGACGAAAGTAGTTGTAATTAGCCGTTGGCTTTTGGTGGCAACATGGGGCCTAACTACAAGAGTTAGCCGGACCTTGTACCAAATGCAACCCTTGATTTTACTCTGAAAGCACCGGGGCGCCCTAACGTTTGGTCCCTGGAAGCGAAAACCGGGCCACTGCGGCCGTTGGCAGCCAACCCGTCCGGGGTCCGGCAGCCGCCTGAAATCAGCCCTCCGTGTGGTCTGGCGTTTCCATCAGCAGGGCCACCACCACGTTTCTGCCTTCACCCGCCAGAATGTTGTAAGTGCGGCAGGCAGCCACGGTGTCCATGGTTTCCACGCCTATGCGCTGGGCCATCAGCGCGCGCAGAAAAACCGGCGGCGGAAAACGCAGCCGGCTGCCGCTCCCAAAAATCACCAGCTCGGGCCGGGTCTCGGCCAGGCGTGAAAAGTGCGCCTCGGTGAGGTCCTCGAAACGGCCGCAAGCCCAGTCAAACTTCTCACCACGCGAGCCGATCACCACGCTGTGCTCGATTTTTTCGGCCACGCCCTTGTTGCCCAGACCGATCCAGCCGGGGCCGTAACCAAGAATGGATTGAACGTCGAGGTGGTCGGGTTGCAGTTTCATGCGGTGTTTGGGAGGTGGAGTGCTTGCTGGCGACCGGCGAATGTGCGGTTTTATGTGGTCAAATTATAGATTCCGTCCGAATTTCGCGTGGCCTGCTGTGCTTGCTTCGGTTGCCAGTGGGGTTGTCAGCGTCCTTGATGGCGTGGTTTTTGCCTTAATTTTCTAAAAACTTCATGAAACCGATCACCAAATCTGCCAAATTAGCCAATGTTCTTTACGACATTCGCGGCCCGATCATGGACGCCGCCAAACAGATGGAGGAAGAGGGGCAAAAGCTCATCAAACTCAATCTGGGCAACCTCGCGGTGTTCGGTTTTGATGCGCCTGAAGAAGTCCAGCAGGACATGATTCGCAACCTGCCGGCCTCGGCCGGTTATTCGGACAGCAAGGGCATTTTTGCCGCGCGCAAGGCCGTGATGCACGAGACCCAGAAGCAGGGCATCAAAGGCGTCACGCTGGACGACATTTACCTGGGCAACGGCGCCAGCGAGTTGATCGCGATGGCCACCAACGCCTTCCTCGACGACGGCGACGAACTGCTGCTGCCGGCGCCGGACTACCCGCTGTGGACCGCCAGCACCAGCTTGTCGGGCGGCACGCCTGTGCATTACGTTTGCGACGAATCCAATGGCTGGATGCCCAATCTGGACGACATTCGCGCCAAGATCACGCCTCGGACCAAAGGCATTGTGGTCATCAACCCGAACAACCCGACCGGCGCCCTGTATTCGGACGCCTTGCTCCAGAGCATCGTCGAGATTGCGCGCGAACACGGCCTGGTGATCCTGGCTGACGAGGTTTACGACAAGGTCTTGTATGACGGTGTCAAACACACGGCCATCGCCAGTCTGTCGACCGACGTGTTGACCCTGACCTTCAACTCGCTGTCCAAGAGTTACCGATCCTGCGGTTACCGCGCTGGCTGGCTGGTGGTGTCCGGCCCCAAGAAGCAGGCGCAGGACTACATCGAAGGCCTGAACATGCTGGCCAACATGAAGCTGTGCTCCAACGTGCCGGGCCAATGGGCCATACAGACCGCGCTGGGCGGCTACCAGAGCATCAACGACCTCACGGGCGAGGGCGGTCGCCTGCGCCGCCAGCGTGACCTGGCCTATGAACTGATCACCGCCATCCCTGGTGTCAGCTGCGTCAAGCCGAGCGCGGCGCTGTACATGTTTCCCCGACTGGACCCCAAGGTCTACCCGATCACTGACGACCGGCAGTTTTTTCTGGAGCTGCTCAAAGAGACCAAGGTCATGCTGGTGCAGGGTACCGGGTTCAACTGGGCCGCGCCAGATCACTTTCGCATTGTGTTTTTGCCGCATGAGGAAGACCTGCGTGAGGCGATTGGCCGCATTGCCAAATTTCTGGAAAGCCGCAGAAAAAACTGACCGCCGGTCGCCGGGCCTGTGGCCTGATGCTGTAATTTTTTGATACAAAAACATGACTTCAACGACT
>JBKJIV010000158.1:0-17122 GCA_046598365.1 Polaromonas sp.
GAGTCGGCTGATTGGCGCACCGCCGGGTTACGTCGGGTTCGACCAGGGCGGTCTGCTGACCGAAGCCGTGACCAAGAAGCCACATTGCGTACTGCTGCTTGACGAGATCGAAAAAGCCCACTCCGACATCTTCAATGTGCTGCTGCAGGTGATGGACCACGGCACGCTGACAGACAACAACGGGCGCAAGGCCGATTTCCGCAACGTCATCATCGTCATGACGACAAACGCTGGCGCCGAGACCATGAACAAGGCGACGATTGGCTTTACCAACCCGCGTGAGGCGGGCGACGAAATGGCTGACATCAAGCGCCTGTTCACGCCTGAGTTCCGTAACC
This sequence comes from Polaromonas sp., assembly GCA_046598365.1. Taxonomy (GTDB): domain Bacteria; phylum Pseudomonadota; class Gammaproteobacteria; order Burkholderiales; family Burkholderiaceae_C; genus Polaromonas. The sequence continues at coordinate 339 of JBKJIV010000158.1, forward strand.
GGTTAGACGCGACCGTCAGCTTCAAGGCGCTGGACGAAACCGTAATCTTGCGGGTGGTGGACAAGTTCTTGCTGCAACTGGAGACGCAACTCGCCGAGAAGAAGGTGGACGTCACCTTCACCGACCCCCTGCGCAAATACCTTGGCAAGAAGGGTTTCGATCCGCTGATGGGCGCACGCCCCATGCAGCGCCTGATCCAGGATACGATTCGTCGTGCACTGGCAGACGAGCTGCTCTTTGGCCGCCTGATCGACGGCGGACGACTGACGGTGGACATCAAACTGTCCACTGACGAAAAAGGCGTCGAGACAGGTGATGTGGTTCTGGATATCCTGCCGCTGCCGAAGAAGGAAGGCAAAGCCAAACCTGAGGCTGAAGAAGCAACTGCTGATTAAACCCTTCAGCTCATAAAAAAGCCCGCTGGTGAATGTCAGCGGGCTTTTTTTAGGAAAAAGAAGTTGCTATCGTGCTCATGGCATCTCATTTTCCGGAAAACGGACGCCAGAAGCTCCGGATGTCCAGGGATAAAACTTTTCCATGACCCGGGCGTAAAGATTTGAGCCGGTGAAGCTCTCAAGCCAGGTTTTTAATTGCGGCCACGGCTGGGCGTCGAACCAGGCCCTGTCGGTCTGCGCAAACTGCCGGACAAAAGGGGCAATCGCCATGTCTGCCAGCGACACGCGCATGCCAAACAGATGCCGGGTAGCCTGGAGTCGCTCTTCGAGTTGCACCAGATACGCAAATCCTTCGTTGCGAGCGTTCTGCGCTAGCACGTCGGCGTAGCGTCCAGGGTACTTGTAGCGGTCCAGATGCGGCTTGAAGCCTTCATCAAAACGTGTGATCAGCGCCAGCATGGGTTCGGGTGAACCTGTCTCCGGCGTCATCCATCCAGCCGGATCGTTGCGGCTCAATGCCCACAGCATGATGTCCAGACTTTCATCAATCACTTCGCCGTCCTGCAAAACCAGCACGGGTACAGTGGCTTTGGGCGAGGCTGCCAGCAATTCGGGTGGTTTATCGCGCAGCACTATTTCGCGCAACTCCACCATCTGGCCGCTAACCGCTAGCGCAAGCCGCGCCCTCATGGCATACGGGCAGCGGCGAAACGAATAGAGAACGGGGAGGGCGGCGCCCATCGATCAATCTTCCGTGTCGCTCGAAGCCGGTGGGACCTGCCGCATGCCGATGTGTGGCTGACGGCGCCGGTTGGCATAGTCCACCTGCTTCTGACGCTCGATAAAGCCGCGCTTTTGCGCATCGGTTTTTTTGCCGTGGCATGCGGGGCAACTGACGCCGGGCACGTAGAGTGGTGACGTTTTGTCCGCCTCGCTGATCGGGTCACGGCATGCACGGCACAGGTCGTAGTGCCCAGGTTTCAAGCCGTGTACAACCGAGACTCGCTCATCAAAAACAAAACATTCGCCTTGCCACAGGCTCTCGGTTTCGGGCACCGTTTCCAGGTATTTAAGAATGCCGCCTTCCAGGTGATAGACCTCGTCAAAGCCTTCGGTGCGCAAAAAGGCCGTGGACTTTTCGCAGCGTATGCCGCCGGTACAAAACATGGCCACCTTGGGCTTCTTGCCGTCTTTTTCGGCCAACAGGCCCCCCGGTCCGGTCTGGTTGCGTACCCAGCCGGGCAGGTCTGAAAAACTGTGGGTGTGGGGGTCTACAGCGCCTTGAAAGGTGCCGATGCCCACCTCGTAGTCGTTGCGGGTGTCGATCACCACGACTTCTGGGTCGGCGATCAAGGCATTCCAGTCCTGCGGCTTCACATAGTGGCCGGCCATGCGGTTGGGGTTGATGCCGGGCACGCCCATGGTGACGATTTCACGTTTCAGGCGCACCTTCATTCGGTAAAACGGCAACTTTTGCGACCAGGACTCCTTATGTGTCAGCTCTGCCAGGCGCGGGTCACGGCGTAAATACGCCAGCACCTCTCGTACCACTTGCTCTGGGCCAGCAATCGTTCCGTTGATGCCTTCTTCGGCCAGCAGCAGCGTGCCCCGGACATCTTGGGCTTCACAGAAAGTCTGCAAAGGCGCCTGCAAGGCAGCGAAGTCGGGCAGTTCAACGAACTTGTAGAGGGCGGCGGTCAGGAATTCAGGCATGGGCTAGGTGAAATATAGCGGCGCGCACAGCGCACGGCAGTTCCAATCGTAACGGGTTCAGACTCCGTGACGGGGCAAGGTCCTACGTTCATGGCGAGGCGCAAGGCTGATTATGGTGCGGTGCAGCAAAATTAATGATGCTGATTCCAGAGCCCACCCTCTTTCAAAATCTGATGCTGCTTTGAACCTCCCCTTTTTTATGCGATTACTCTTTCTAACTGGCGAACTCGCCCTATGACCAAAAGCCTGAGCAGCCTCTGGCTGCGAAGCATCAAGCGCCTGAGCAGGTCGCAACAGTCGCAAGGCCGCAAGCTGCTCAAAAGCATGCTGCCAAAGCCCGCTCGCACCCCTCGCCGAGGAAAACCCGCCAAACTTGCAAAATCCTCCATACCCAGCGCCAAACCTGCAGCGGTCAAACGTCCAACCCCGGCTACCTCCGCACACAACAGCATCGGGTTGCCGGGCACATGGCAGAAGTTTTCCTTCCCGCCTCCGGGCGCAGGGCAAACGGCCATCGCGCGGCGCTTGCTTTACTGGCTGTACCTGCCGGCCAGTGCTTCGCCAGAACAGACAGCGCCGCGCCCGCTCGTCGTGATGCTGCACGGCTGCCAGCAGACGGCGGTGGACTTTGCCACCTCGACCCGCATGAACAAACTGGCCGAGCGCAAGGGGTTTGCAGTGCTCTATCCACAGCAGTCGGCAGCCAAAGACTCTCACCGCTGTTGGCACTGGTACAAGCGCACAACGCAGCAGGGCCAGGGCGAAGCCAGGCTGATTGCGGAAATGACGGTGCATGTGCAATGCAAACACGGGCTGGATGTATCTCGAACCTATATTGCAGGCCTGTCGGCCGGAGGCGGTCTGGCCACCATCGTGGCTTTGCGCCACCCCAGCGTTTTCGCGGCGTTGGGTCTGCATTCAGCCCCGGTTTTTGGCACCACCGACACGGCCATGAATGCCTATGGCGCCATGCAGCACGGCTCTGCCATGACGCACATTGAAGCGGCCCGCGCTTTAGGCCGGACGCTCCCCCAGTTTCCCGGCATGCCGACCATCTTGATTCATGGCGACCGCGACAACGTGGTACGGCGTATCAACATGGCGCAGTTAACGAAACAACTGACGATTCTCAACGCTGCATCCATCACCCGCGCCGAGCCGGTACACCGCAAATACTTGGCCCGCTCCGGTGGGCGCAACCCGCACCCTGCCTGGCAGACGGACACGCACTACGCGGGACGTAAACCGCAACTTGTGCGCTGTGATGTATCAACTTTGGGTCATGCGTGGAGCGGTGGTGACAGCGAAGTGGCCTTCAGTGATCGCCAAGGACCCAACGCGACTTTGATGATGTGGAACTTTTTTGCGCGTCATCGGCGCCAGGTAACGCATCCATAGGCATGAAGGGCATTCAGCCTGTTTTCAGCACTGGGCGCTTTCAAGCAGTTTTGAGATGAGGCGCCAGTGCGCGGCCTCCACAGGCGTGATGGACAAGCGGTTGCCCTTGCGCAGCACCACCAGATCTTCAAGCGCGGGGTTGGTGCGTAACTCGGGCAGAGTCAAGTTGCGTGTTTTGCGCAGCACTTCAATGTTTACCAACAGCCAGCGCGGTTTTTCGGGTGTTGACTTCGCGTCGTAGTACGGCGACTTCGAGTCAAACTGCGTCGGGTCAGGGTAGGGCCTGGACGCCACCTTCGCGATGCCGACGATGCCCGGCTCTGCACAACTGGAATGGTAGAACAGCACGCCGTCGTCAACACTCATTGCGTCGCGCATGAAGTTGCGCGCCTGGTAGTTGCGCACCCCGACCCAGGGCACGGTCGAGCGGGGTGATGCCAGCGCATCGTCGACCGAGCATTCTTCAGGCTCGGATTTCATCAGCCAATAGCTTGTCATGGGGTGGTCTTCAGTGCGCTTGTTTGGCCGGTGGCAAGTTGTTGATAAAGGGGATGCCCAGAACCTTCAGCAAGCCGTTGCGAAAGGCTTTTCCGATGGGGTAAAACACACGCGCACCCACCCGGGTTCCAAAGAAGACAAAGCATAAGCGGTTAAACCAACCGGTGCGCGTACTGAGTAGGTTCAGCATGTAAATGGCATCAGCGCCATAGTAAACAACCTGCTTGAATTTGAGCACCATACCCTGGTCGATGTCCAGCCCCGCCGCGGTAATTTCGTCCATCAACGCACCGGGCTGCCGCGCATCCACAAGGCGCAAGAGGCCAACGGTATCGCGAATGCGCGCGTACTTGCAGTAGGTGCGGCAAACCGGGCATTCGTCGTCATAGACCAGCCAAACTTCTTCCTCTTGAATCATTAATTTGTCGGTCATGGTGATTCCTTTCGTTTGCATGGCTGGTGTTTGAATCCGGTTGGTGTTATTCTATGCGTTAATTAGCTAAACAACTAAATAATAATGGATATCGAAAACGTTTTTGCCGCGCTGGCGTCGACCCCGCGGCGCAAGATCCTGGCGTATCTGGCGGAGACGTCTCTCACTGCTGGGGAGATTGCTGACCGGTTTGAAATGACCAAGCCTTCGCTCTCCAAGCATTTACAAATTTTGGGAAATGCAGGGCTCATCAAGAGTGAGAAGCGCGGGCAGTTTGTGCATTACAGCCTTGCTGACAACAACCTCATGGGCACCTTGCACAACTACATCGCCACCTTCTGTCCCGTCGGAGGACCGCTGAAGAAAGAAAGCGCCGCTTTGGGCCGCGCCAAAAAAGCCCGACCTGCCGAGTAAATCCTCTCCATTCATGCCATCGCAACATCATGCAAACAATAGACAACGCAATCTACGATCGCATCCCCAATGACTGGTGGAGCGACGACTCGTTCATGGCGCTGCTGCGCAACGCAGTCAACCCACCTCGCTTCGATTACTTCCACAAAGTACTTGTGCAGCGATTCGGGGAGGATTTAGAAACACTGTCGGTGCTCGACGTAGGGTGTGGCGGTGGCCTGCTGGCCGAACGCTTCGCCTCTGTTGGGTGCAAGGTGACAGGTGTTGACCGCTCATTGCCTACCCTGGCGGCCGCGCGCGAGCATGCCCGGTCCGCTGGACTTCCTGTTGCCTATCAAGAGGGCGACGCGCAAGCACTGCCGTTCACCGCAGCACAGTTTGATGTGGTCTGCTGCTGCGACGTGCTTGAGCATGTTGACGATGTCGATCTCGTGATCAGTGAAATCGCACGGGTCCTGAAACCGGGTGGTGTTTTCATTTTTGACACCATCAACCGTACCTGGCGCAGCAAATTGTTTGCAATCAAGTTTGCTCAGGATTGGGCGTGGACGCGAGTCGTTCCACGCAATGTGCATGTATGGGAGCAATTCATTCGCCCGCAGGAGCTGGCCGCCAGCCTGAAGCGCCACGGACTGGGCGCGAACGAGTTTGTCGGACTCTCACCCTCCATGAATCCCTTCACAGCTTTGAACGCACTGATTCGGCTCAAGCTTGGCCGGATCAATTTTGGAGAAATGGGTACCCGGTTGGTCATGGCGAAGAGCAGGGACTTGTCCTTGTCTTATATGGGATACGCGGCAGCCGTTTCCCACCAAACCCACTGACGGCAGGGCAACTATGCACATCTTGATTGGCGGCGGCAGCGGATTTATTGGCACAGCCCTGACCGAGCGGTTTCGCCGGCGTGGCGACGTGGTCACCTGGATCTCGCGCACGGCGGGCCCGGGACGCATCACCTGGGCTGATGTTGACACCGGCAATGTTCCGCAGTGCGATGTGGTGATCAATCTTGCGGGGCAACATATTCTGGATGTTCGGCGGCGCTGGAACGACCAGTACCGCCAAGATGTGTTGCAGTCGCGGGTAGAAACCACCAAATCACTGGTGAAGGCTTTGAATGCCATGGAGACACCGCCATCGGTGTTTGTTTCCACGGCAGGAAAGTGTTTTTACGGCACCGCAGAAGTAGCGCAGGGCGCGAGCTACCCAGAGCTGGACGAATATTCGGCTCCGATGGGGCTGGACTTTCCAGCTGAGTTGGTGGCGCGCTGGGAGCAAGCCGCCAGCGAAATAGATGCGACACGACTGCGGCATGTCAGCATACGCATTGGCGTGGTGCTTGGCTGCGTGGAGCGCACGTCTTATCTTGGAAAGCTGTGGCGCATTGGTAGAGCCCATGGGTTTTTGCCGCTCATTCGCGCGCCTTTTTGCCTTGGTTTGGGCGCGGTCATGGGCCATGGCCGCCAACCGCTTCCCTGGATACATATCGAAGATGCGGTGGGAATTTTCGAGCATCTGGTTGACTCTGCGGATGCCAAAGGCCGCTACAACGCCGTGGCGCCTGACGTGGTGAGTAACCGAGAGTTCACACACGCCTTCGCAAAAAAATTGCGGCGCCCGGTCGTCTGGTCTGCGCCAAGGTGGCTGGTGAGCAACCTGGTCGGAAAAGACCGCGCGTCCATCTTGTTGGAAGGCCAAAATATAAAACCAAAACGTACTTTGGAGGCGGGCTATCAATTCGCCTTTCCAACTCTGGACAAGGCCTTGGCAGACTTGGTACGGGTGACCTTTTAGTGTTGCGCCCACACGAGTTGATCGATGCCGAGTCTGCCGTCTGAGGTTAAATACGGTCATGCAAAGCTCCAATTCAGTCGACAGCGAAGAAAAAATCAACGAAGCGCGCCTCTGGCGTGACAACGGGTGGACCGCCCGCGTCATCAAGAACGATGACGACGACGGCTGGGCTGTGGAAATGATTCCCCACGGCCAGGTCGAGCCGGCACTTGTCGGGCCGTGGACCATGGGGCGGGACAAGAAAAATCCCAAACCTCTGGATTCATCGGCTTTCATCACGCTCGTCAAAACCGCCACGGAGTTTGTGCGTCGGCATGAGCAGCAACTGCACGCCACGCTGCACCAGACCATAGACATTGCTCACAGCAACGGACGTTTCAGTGTCTCGCTTGATATTGAGCCCGACGAAGAAAATCCCTCGGCCGTGCTTCGCGCCCGCGATTCATCAGGCGAGCTGATGGCCGAAGTGCGGGTTGCGCCTTCCTTCAAACTCACCCGCGCTAGCGCAAGCGCATGGTCAGAAGCTGGCTTCAGCGCTTCCTCCGTGCGCAAGGGATGATCCGCATGAATCATCCGTCGCTTGCTGTACCGCCTTTAAAAATCGCCGTCATGGGCGCGGGTGCCGTCGGTTGCTATTTTGGGGGCATGCTGGCCCGCGCTGGTCACGATGTCGTCTTGATCACCCGTCCGCAGCATGTGGAGGCCATCTCAAGAGGGGGCCTGCGCATGCAGACCACCACCTTCGACGAACAGGTACCGCTGACGGCCAGCACTGAGGCCCGCGCGGTGCTTGGTGCGCAGGTGGTGCTGTTCTGTGTCAAATCCACAGACACAGAGGCCACCGGCGCGGAGATGCGTCCGCACCTTGCTCCTGACGCCTTGGTGCTTACGCTGCAAAACGGTGTTGACAACGCCGAGCGGCTTCGCAGCGTATTGCCGCAACAAGCGGTAGCCGCTGCCGTGGTTTACGTCGCCACCGAAATGGCGGGTCCCGGCCACGTCAGGCACCATGGCCGCGGGGATTTGGTGATAGAGCCTGCTAACGGCAGCGATGCCGCGGCGCGGGCCCTGATTGCGGCCGGTATTCCCACTGAAATCTCCGGCAATGTGCGCGGTGCGCTTTGGTCCAAGCTGATCTTGAACTGCGCCTACAACGCGGTGTCGGCCATCACACAACTGCCCTATGGCAAAACGGTGGCAGGCGAGGGCGTGCAGGGCCTGATGCGTGACGTGGTCGCCGAATGCCTGGCTGTAGCGCAAGCCGAAGGCGTGCAGGTCGCGGGTGATGTCCATGCGGCAGTAGACAAACTGGCGGGCAGCATGCCCCAGCAGTTTTCATCGACAGCACAAGACCTCGCGCGCGGCAAGCGAAGCGAGATTGATTACCTCAATGGCTTGATCGTGAAGCGCGGCACGGCGCTTGGCGTTGCAACACCGGCCAACAGGGTGTTGTGGGCCTTGGTGAAGTTGCTGGAGAGCAAAACAACCGCGTGAAGCCCACCCCAGCCGATTTAGCTGGCGCGCTGCCTGGCTGCCTCTTGTGCAAGTTCGGGTGGCAGGCGCTTGAGCAGTGCCCGGATCGCCAACGGCACCAGCACCAGATCGTCCGCAATGCCAAAGAACGGCAACATGTCCGGGATGAGATCGATGGGCGAAAACAGGTACAACGCAATGGCTGCTGTGCCCCATTTCAACCAGCTGGGCGCCTTGGGGTGGCGCAGCGCAAACCACAGTTGCCGCGCGTCGCCGCGCAGCAGTACCCACAGCAGGGTCAAGCGTTTGAACATGGAAGCTCCTTGAAAGAGGGTAGAGACTCCGGGGGGAGCCGACTAAGGCGCAGATGGCGCCGGTTGCACTCAGCACAAGGGGCTTTCACAGGCCTTTACATTCATTGAGCAATTCGTCGAACAATTCAGGGCGGCTTCAAGCGCGCTCAAAGTCAATAAAGCTCTTTTCAGCATCCACCGCCACCAGCCTTACGCGCACGGCGTCGCCTACGTCCAGCCCCTCAAAGCCCCGAACGACCCTGCCCTCCAGCAAGGGGCTGCTGATGCGCACAAACGTGCCTTTGGCCGCCGCGCCGGTCACGATGGCGTCAAACACATCGCCTATGCGCCCGTCCAGCAAGTAAGCCGCCGCAGCCTTCAGTACCTGGCGCTCGACCTTGCTCGCGTTATCTTCCTGCAGCGTGCAGTGCCGGGCAATCTCGCTCAGTTGTTCGGCGGAGTAGGGCGGCGGCTCACCAGCCAGCGCCGCCTTTATCAGGCGTTGCGTCACCAGATCCGGGAAGCGGCGGTTGGGTGCGGTCGAATGGGCATAGTCGTTGATGGCCAGACCAAAGTGGCCCTGCACATGGCTTGCTGCTTGGGCTGAGCTCTTCGGTATGGCCGCAGCAGCGGCGTATTCGCCCGAGCCCAGCAACTTCACCACCGCCAGCGACAAATCGGCAAAAGTTGCTGGGTCGGCTGCGCGGCGCGCACTTAAAAATCGGTCAAGCGCCAATGCATCGGGCAACTCAGGCAAGCTCACGTCATGGCTTGCCGCCAATGCCACGATTCGGTCCCAGCGGCGCGGCGCCTGCAAAAACCGGCGTATCGACGGGAAGCCTTGGTCCGCCAGGAAACGCGCCGTTGCGCCATTGGTGGCGATCATCAGGTCGGCAATCAAGTTCTTGGCACGGTTTTTCTCATCGGGGCGCAGATCGACCAGCTGCCCGTCCTTGAACACCGGGCGGGCGGAGATGGTGTTGACATTGAGCGCGCCACGCGACTGGCGCCATTGCCGCAGCTTGCTGGCCAGGGTGTCGTGCAAACGCACCTGTTCTTCCAACGCCGGTACGCTGGCCAGTTGTGGCGGTGCTGGCCCGTCGCCGTCCAGCCACGCGGACACCGCGTCGTAAGTCAGCTTGGCATGGTTTAGCACCAGCGCGCGGTAGATGGTTGACCCGGACACCACGCCGTCGTCGGCAACCAGCATGTCCACCACCACAGCCAGCCGCTCTTGGCCTTCATGCAGCGAAGTCAGGTCGGTGGACAGCACCTCCGGCAGCATCGGGAAAATGCCCGCCGCCGTGTACACCGAGGTGGTGTTGGCAGCCGCATGGACATCCACAGCGCCGCCGGGTCGTACCAGGCAATCGACATCGGCTATGGCAACCAGCAGACGCACGGCGCCACCCGGCAGTGCCTCAGCAACGCTCAGTTGGTCCAGGTCGCGCGTGTCGTCGTTGTCAATCGAGAACCAGGTCAGGTGCCGCAGGTCGCGGATGTCGGCGCCGCGTTCTGGCACTGTCTGGCGTGCGGCTTCTGCTTCTTGCAACGCTTGCGGGGAAAAGGCGGGTAACAGTCCGCGAGAGCGCATGGCTTCTACGGCTAGTTGGTGGAGGTGGGTGGGGTTCATGGAGATCGAAATATGAGATCGTCTACGATTCGGTGCTGTGCTTCACCAAATCCCGTGGCGAGCGACTCGCGGTTTGGTTTATGTGGTGCGAACCTCCGAATAACAATGAGCACTGAGCCAGATGCAAGGTGTCTGAGGTGGCTGCTTTTTAGCTCTCGGCAGAAATGAAAAATAATTCAGGGCTCTTCATCACGGTGCTTCTCGTACAAACCGCGCCAGCGCTGAAATCGCTTGGCGGGATTTTGCTCCGCTAAGACGTATCGCCATCGATCAAAAACATCACTGCTGAACCGCTTCCTATCCTGAAGGATGAGCGGCGCCACATCCGGAAAGTTGGCAATCCAGAGCGTCAAGAGGGGACCCAAAACAGGGAGAAGAGCGAGGAGGGACAGACTGATCTTGAAGAACAGGTGATCGTCAGACCGCCAAAGACGCCAGATCAGCCATAACGCGCATAGCTCAGAGATGATGATGACCGTCAAGCCGATTGATATTCGATCAAGCATGTGGTTTACAACCGTGTGAGTCAGTCATATTTGAGTGCTTCGCGTGCTGCGGGTTCCAGTTCGTATCTTACGGCTGCAAAAAACGAACCTGGGTTCCCCGGTTCTTTATTGTCAGGCTGGCTTCCACTTCAGGCGTTTGTGCCAACAGCATCCCCTTCCTCCAAACCTTCAGCCGGGTCGCCCTTAACCGAATCGCCTCCACCGCATCTCGCGCCTGAAGCAACACAAAGCTCGCATCACACCCAGCCGCGATCCCGTAGTCTTTCAGGTGCATCACCTTCGCGGCGTTGACCGTCACTGCATCAAAACACTGGCGCATGCCTTTCTGACTGGTCATCTGCCCCACATGCAGGCCCATGTGCGCGACTTCGAGCATGTCGCCACTGCCCATGCCGTACCAAGGGTCCATCACGCAGTCGTGTCCAAAGGCGACGTTGACGCCTGCGGCCATCAGTTCGGGCACGCGGGTCATGCCGCGGCGTTTGGGGTAGCTGTCGTGACGCCCCTGCAGGGTGATGTTGATAAGCGGGTTGGCAATCACACTGACGCCGCTCTCGGCGATCAGGGGCAGCAGCTTGCTCACGTAGTAGTTGTCCATGCTGTGCATCGAGGTGCAGTGGCTGCCGTTGACGCGGCCCTGCAGGCCCAAGCGCTGGGCCTCGAAGGCCAGGGTTTCGATGTGGCGGCTCAGCGGGTCGTCGGTTTCGTCGCAGTGCATGTCGGTGAGCAGCCCGCGCTCCGCGGCGATCTCGCACAGCAACTTGACGCTGGCGGCGCCTTCGGCCATGGTACGTTCGAAATGCGGAATGCCGCCCACCACCTCCACGCCTTTGTCGAGTGCGCGTTTAAGGTTCTCGACGCCGCCTTGGCTGCGCAGAACACCGTCTTGCGGAAAGGCGACGAGCTGCAGTTCGATGTAAGGCGCGACCTGCTTTTTGACTTCCAGCAACGCGTCAACGGCCAGCAAGCTCGGGTCGCTGGTGTCTACATGGCTGCGTATGGCGAGCAGGCCCTTGGCCACGGCCCAGTCGCAGTAGGTCAGCGCGCGTTCGATGATGGCGTCCGCTTTGAGTGTGGGCTTCAGTTCGCCCCACACGGCAATGCCTTCGAGCAGCGTGCCGCTTTCGTTGATGCGCGGCAGGCCGTAGCTGAGCGTGGCGTCCATGTGGAAGTGCGGGTCCACGAAGTGCGGGCTGAGCAGGTAGCCACCGGCGTTGACAGTCTCGGCCGCTTGCACGCCAGCGATGGGGCCTTCGGTGACTTCGGTGATCTTGCCGTTCTGCACGGCAACGGACATGCCTGTGCGGCCATCGGGCAGCGTGGCGTTGGTGATGAGCAAGTCCAGCATGTCTGTCCTCTAGCTTCTACAGTTCAAACAGTCGTTGCACCAGCCACCACGCGGCGAGCATGGCCACAAAAACCGAGCCGCCTTTGAGTATGCCCACGCGATAAAACCTTGTGGCGCGCGTCCAGAAAGCCAGCGGCAGAAAGATGGCGACGATGGCCAACTGGCCCAGCTCGACCCCGACGTTAAAGCCCACCAGGGCCAGCACCAGTGCATCTTTGGGCAGGCCCAGGTCGGCCAGTACCGACGCAAAACCAAAGCCGTGGATCAGGCCAAAGACAAAGGCCATGATCCAGCGCCGGTTCTCCAGCGTGCCGCGCAAGTTGTTCAGCGCGGCGATGACCACGGAAGCGGCAATCGCCGACTCGACCCAGCGTGAGGGCAGGGTGACAAATTCCAGCGCCGCCAGGCTCAGCGTGATGGAGTGGGCCAACGTGAATGCAGTGACGACCTTGAAGACCTCCTTGACAGCGCCGCCCAGTTGGGGTGCCGGTTCCCAACGCCCGTCGAGCCGTACCAGCACTGCGGGCAGCAGCAACGCCAGCAGAAAGAGGATGTGGTCGTAACCTATCCAGATGTGCCAGACGCCATCGATGATGTATTGCTTCAGCGTCTGCCAGGCTCCGGCCGGACGCAAGGCAAGCGATTGGGAGGCGGATTCGGTGCCAAAAATCAGCGCCTGGGCGCTGGTGCTGCCGGGGGCAATCCATTGCACCAGGCCACGGTGGGTCGGGTCTACGTCAAAAAACAGTGAATAAGCTGCCTTGATCTCCCTGGCCTGCCCATCGCACTGCGCGCTGAGGCTGAGCACCGCGTAGTTGCCATCGCTGTGTTTGTCCAGCATGAGCGGGCCGGTACTGGCCAAGGCGCAGGCTTTGTCAGCAGAGCTGAGAGCCAGGCGGCTGATGGCGAGGCGGGTGATGTCGTCCGTGCGCTGGCGGACTTCGCCCCAGTTCAATTCGCCATTGCCATCGCGGTCCAGTTGCAGCACGTAGTCAAGGTCGCGCAGGGCGATGTCCCAACGCACCGTGATGACCTGGCTGCCTTCGGTGGCGCGCAGGGTCAGGTAGCTGTCGCTGGGTTTGTGAGCCCAGGCGGTGGCACTCAGCAGCAGCGCCAGCAAAAGGAGAGTGCAGCGCTTCATCGGGCCGCTCCCGGTGTGGACAGCTTGTCAGCCAGGGCCTTCAAAGCGGGGTCTTCATATTTGCTGGTGCGCAGCCAGTCGAGTGCGGGCACGGCGGCCCGGGGCTGTTTGGCGGCCAGCGCGGCGCGCATCAGTACCTCGGCGTCGCGCGGCTCTTTCTGGTCCTGGTAATTGCGGCTGGCCAGGTCCAGGGCCTTCGCGGGCTGGTTTTCAATGTCCAGCTCAAAGCGCGCGGCTTCCTGCTCATGCAACCTGTCGCCGCGCACGGCGGCGGCATCAAAGCGCTCGCGCAGTTGCGTGGCCCAGTCGGCAGCGCGTGCATCTTTGGCGGCCCGGCCAGCGAGCGCCAGGCGCAAGAGCAGGATGTCGGAGCGCTCCCAGCCCGCCAGCAGCGTCAGTACTTCAGCGGGGCGTTGCCTTGCCAGCAGAAAGTCTGCATAGGCGCCCAATAGAAACTGGTCTGTGACCCCTTGCTTGAGTGCCTTGCGGAAGTGGTCTTCGGCCGCATCGTTGCGCTGCAGGCGCACCGCCATTTCTGCCAGCCGGGTGTTAAGCCACAGCAGCATCTCGGGCGAGGTGTTGGCTGCGCTGCCTGCGGTTTTGGTCAACGAATCAAAAGCATGCTGCAACTGGCCTGTGGCAGCCTGCACATAAGCGCCGCAACCAGCGCCCAGCAGCGGGTCGGCCAGGGGTGTCAGGCGCTCGCACTCGGCCAACGCTTCGGGGTAACGCGCCTGCACCATGTAGATAGCCGACCGCCATGACAGGGGCTCAGGGGAGCGGTTGTTGAGCGCGGCTGACTTGGCCAGGCTGGCCAGCGCGGCATCAAACTGGTGGCTGTACTGCTCGATCAGGCCACGCAGCAGCCAGTACTCGGCATTGCCGGCAGCGCTTTGGGCCAGCGGCGCCAGCGCAGCCGAGGCGTAGCCGACATAACGCGGGTCGCCCTGGGCCATGGCCAGATCAAAGTAGCGGCGGGCGATCTCCAGCCGCAGGGTGGTGTCCTCAGGGCGGGCAGCGAGCTGCTTGCGCAGCGAGTCCACGCGCCGGATGGCCGGGTCGCTGGCGCGGCCGGGCAGGCGCTCGACCACCTCGGCGTCACTGGTGGGTGTGTAGGGCGCAGCGCAAGCCACACCCAGCCCCATCAGCAGGGCCAAAGCGAAAATTTTCATGTTGTCAATCTGCTATAGAATCGGGAGCTGTTTGCGCAGGCAGGTAAAGGGCTGTAGGCCTATTTGGTTCCAAAGATGCGGTCACCTGCATCACCCAGGCCGGGCAGGATGTAACCGTGGTCATTGAGCTCGCGGTCAATCGCAGCGGTGTAGATGGGCACATCCGGGTGGGCTTTTTGCAGCGCGGCAATACCTTCCGGGCAGGTCAGCAGGCAGACAAACTTGATCGACTTGGGGTTGAGCTCTTTCAGGCGGTCCACCGCGGCAATCGCAGAGTTGCCGGTGGCCAGCATCGGGTCCACCACCACAATGTCGCGCTCTTCCATGTCGTGCGGCATCTTGAAGTAATACTCCACCGCCGTCAGCGTTTTCGGGTCGCGGTACAGGCCGACGTGGCCGACGCGGGCGCCCGGCACCACGCTGAGCATGCCCTCCAGAATGCCGTTGCCGGCGCGCAGGATGGAAACAAACACCAGCTTCTTGCCGTCGATGACTTTGGACAGCATTTTTTCCAGCGGGGTTTCAATCTCGATGTTCTGCATCGGCATGTCGCGCGTGACCTCGTAGGCCATCAGCATGCTGAGTTCATTGAGCAGGGTGCGGAAGGTGTTGGTGGAGGCGTCCTTGCGCCGCATCAGTGTCAGCTTGTGCTGCACCAGCGGGTGGTCGATCAGGTGGACTTTGCTTGTCAGGAGGGCGTTTGGGGTGGTCATGGTGTGTCGGTGTGTGCGTCAGTGGTCAAAATACGGTTCCGTCGCTCTCGATGTTCAGCGGCGGCTTGCCTGCGTGCATTTGTTGCGCCAGCGCGCGGCCCGCGGCCCAGGTGCCGCCTTCCAGCACGCAGGCCAGCGGCATCTGTTCTGCGCTCAATCCTAACTGCTCGCGCACCAGCGGCGCCAGTTCATCCAGCAGGGCCACGGTCAGCGCCCGCCACTCAACAATCAGCTCATCACCGGCGGCATGCAGGCGGTCGGCCTGCGTCGGGTCTTTGAGCTGCAAGACACCGGCGTCCAGAAACAGGCCGCCGTTGCGGTATTCGGGCAGGCCGGTCAGGGCGTCCAGACCCCGCACGTGCACGCCAGCCCACTCAAAAGGCTCCAGCAGCGAGTAGGTCAGCCACTGCGACAGTTTGTGAAATGGCATCCAGCCCGCGCCCGGCCCCGGCTGATCGGCACCAGCGGCTGCGTGCCGCCAGCAGTCGCCCAGGGCCACGCCATCCAGCGCATTCTGGGCTGGCCAGATCGGCGCCAGGCCGGTCAGCAGCAGCGACAGCAGCGCATGCGCTTCAATACTTTTTGTCCCCGCTGGTGCGAGGTGGTCAAACAGCCCGCCGGGACGGGCGTTCTGGCCAAACAGCGCAGGCTGGTCTTGCAGCGCCTTGCCCAGGCAGCGCAACAAGGCAGCGCGGCCATCCAGGCCAACCAGCGGGCTGCCCGGGGCCACCTGAAAAGCGGCGCCCAGCTGCGTCGCCGTCACGGCCTGCAGGCCTTTGGCATCGGCTTGCAGGGGTTGGGCCGCGTCACTTGAGAAAAGCCCGGCCATGAAGGCGTGAAAACTCGCCACGCCCAGACCCTCCGAGCGGCTGTAGCTGTGCTCAGGCCGCTCGCCCGTGGCGGCTTCCAGATAGGCCCAGTCCGGCCCGGCACCTGCGTCGAGCAATACGCTGACCAGTGCCAGATCAATCTGGGTGCGGGCCCTGTCACGCGCTGTTGCCGCCCCCAGCGCCAGGTTCAGTTGCCCCAGCCGGTCCACACCCCCGGCTTCGAAATGACGCCAGCGGCTGTGGTACGGGATTTTCAGGTCCGGGTATCGCGTCTGGGTCAACTCAGCCACCAGCGCGGCGGTGCTGACCATCGCGCCGTCGTTGACGCTGAACCAGGCCGACTCGCCGCGCCGAGCGCGCGCCAGCAGGGCTGCAGCGCGGCTGCGTATCGTGCTTGTAGAGCGCAATTCGGCTACAGCCCTTTCTGTACGGTTGTCAGCAGCTTCTGTTTTGATAGCGCTTTGGGCGTGGTCGGAGGTAGGGAGCGCGGCGGACTCAGGCATCCAGCCCCCGCCCTTTGGCTTTTTTCAGCTCGTCGGCATCCGGCACAACGCCGGGCGTGAAATAACCGGCGGCCATCTTGGCGTCCATCTCGACCTGGGCGTCGGCCGGGACCATGTGTTCGGGGATGTTCACCCGCTCGACGACCTCGATGCCGGCCTGCGTGATGGCGTCGTACTTCATGTTGCTCATGGACACCAGCCGGTGAATTTTGCGTATGCCCAGCCAGTTCAGCACGTCTGGCATCAGCTCCTGAAAACGCATGTCCTGCACGCCGGCTACACATTCGGTGCGGTTGAAGTACTGGTCGGCGGTGTCGCCGCCGACCTGGCGCTTGCGTGCGTTGTACACCAGGAATTTGGTGACCTCGCCGAGTGCCCGGCCTTCCTTGCGGAAGTAGGACACCAGGCCCACGCCGCCGCGCTGCGCGCCCTGGATACATTCTTCAATCGCATGCGTCAGGTAGGGTCGGCAGGTGCAGATGTCAGAGCCGAAGACGTCCGAGCCGTTGCACTCGTCGTGCACGCGG